>JBGCGI010000028.1:0-20539 GCA_045110715.1 Rubripirellula sp. | reverse complement strand
GGCAGTTGGCGACCGATTTGATGAACACAACCGGACCGGAAGACATTTCGGCGCTTGGATTTGTCAGTCTTAGTCCGACTTACTGGAAGGAGCTGAAGCTGCCGTGCGAGATCATCAACGTGATCGTTGCCGACGAGTGGGAAGAACGCGTGGATGCTGTCTCGCGGACTTTCTTGGGGCTGACGGTCGCCTGTGCCCGTTGCCATGATCACAAGTTCGATCCGATCAGCTCGGAAGACTACTATGCGTTGGCCGGTATCTTCGCGAGTAGCCGGCAGGTCGAACGTCCACTGATTTCGGAAGAACAATACAAGCCTGTCCGAATCGCAAAAGCGGCGGTTGCCAAAATCGAAGCGGAGATCGCGAAGCTGAAGAAGGAGAAGCCGCACCCCAAGGCGAAGCTTGACGCTCTTGCTGAGGAAATCAAAGGCATCAAGAGCATGACTGCCCTTTACGACACGCCACTGGCGCCGGCTTTGTCGGAGGAATCGATGTTGGTCCTTCGCGCGGGAAAGACACCCCAAGAGGGAACGCGGATTGATTACCAGGCCGAACCACGCGATCTACCTGCGTACATCCGTGGAAACCCAAACCGTCCGGGCCCGATTGTTGCGCGCCGTTTCCTACAGGTTCTATCGGAAGATCCGCAGCCGTATCGAAATGGCAGCGGGCGATTGGAGTTGGCGGAGTCTTTGACAACCGATGCGGCGGCTTTGACCGCTCGAGTGATCGTGAATCGAATTTGGCTTGCACATTTTGGGCGTGGCATCGTCAGTACGCCCAGCAACTTTGGCAGCCAAGGCAGCCGACCGACGCATCCTGAATTGCTGGATGACCTCGCGGCCAGATTCATTGCCAGCGGTTGGTCGATGAAGCGGTTGCATCGTGAAATTTTGCTGTCGGCTACTTGGCAACAGTCATCCGTCGAAAGCGACCGAGCGTCGGCTGATCCGGACAATAGATGGCTATCTAGAATGCCCCGCCGTCGAATCACGTTCGAGCAATGGCGCGATGCAATGCTGGCTGCCAGCAAGTCGCTGGATTTACAAATCGGTGGTGCGTCGCTCAAAGTCGACAGCAACGACAATCACCGTCGCACGCTTTACGCCACCATTCATCGTCGCGACATGGCTCCCACATTGATGGTTCACGCCTTTCCCGATCCGACCCAACATAGCCCACAACGCGTCCCAACGGTTACGGCTCTTCAGGGACTCTACGCTTTGAATGGCCCGCTTCTATTGAATCAGTCACAGGCGATTGTGACGCGACTTGAACGGGACGCTGCGGAAGAAGACGATCGCGGACAGATCACCAGAACCTATGAATGGTTGTTCTCACGTGTGCCCAGCGCCCGAGAAACGCAAATGGGACTCGCGTTTCTCGGTGAGGAAACTGAGAACGATCGATCACGTTGGGAACAGTATGTTCACGTTCTGCTTGCCTCCAACGAATTCCTGTTTGTCGACTAAGCCTGAACCTATGCCAGAAGCAAAACCACGCGTGAATTCGCTTGACCGACGACGAATGCTCCGCCAGTTCGGCGGCATGGGGGCGCTCGGCGCTGCCAGCTTGCTTCCTAGGAATGCGCTTGCTGCGTCAGCGGGTACCTCCGCAATCGGTCCGCACTTTCCAGCCAAAGCAAAGCGTGTCATCCACCTGTTCATGAACGGTGGGCCTTTCCAAGGAGACCTATTTGATCCCAAGCCACTGTTGGAAAAGTATGCAGGAACAAAGCCAGCAGGAGCCGACCTCTTAACCGAACGACCCACCGGCGGATTGCTGCCCTCGCCGTTTCGATTCCAATCACGCGGCCAGAGCGGTGTGCCTGTCAGTGAACTGCTGCCCAATATCAGTCGGCACATCGACGACATTTGCGTGTTGAAATCACTGCACGCGGACAATCCCAATCATGGGCCCGCGTTGTTGCAGATGAACAACGGCACGATCATTCCGACGCGTCCAAGCATGGGGGCTTGGTTTCTGTACGGCCTCGGCAGCGAAAATGCGAACCTGCCCGGTTACGTTGTGTTGTGCCCGGGAAGACCGGTTCGGTTTTCGATTCTTTGGAACAGTGCGTTCCTGCCTTCGGAGCACCAAGGCACTTACATCAATCATTCCACGATTCAGCCAGACAAGATGTTGCCGCATTTGAGCAACACGAAATGGGATCATCAGACACAGCGAGAGCAACTCGATCTACTGCGACAACTCAACGCGGAGCATCTCGCGAGCCGCGCCGACGATTCGGTTCTGAGAGCACGCAGCGAGTCGATGCACACTGCCTATCGAATGCAGTTTGCGGCCAGCGAGGCGTTTGACGTCAATCGCGAAACGAAACAATCCAAAGACGCCTACGGTCCCGGACACTTCGCCAACGGTTGCCTGTTGGCTCGGAGACTGGTGGAGCGTGGCGTGCGATTCGTCCAGGTCTATTACGGAAACGGACAGCCTTGGGATACTCATAGCGGGCATGACGACAAGGTTCCGAAGCTGTGCAAAGACATTGACCAACCGATCGCTGCGCTAATCTCCGATCTGAAGCAACGCGGCCTGCTGGAGGACACACTGATTGTTTGGGGCGGCGAATTTGGTCGCACGCCGACATCCGAGAACGGCAACGGCCGAGACCATAACCACCACGGCTTTAGCATGTGGATGGCGGGCGGTGGCGTCAAAGGCGGCATGACCTATGGCGAAACCGATGACTTCGGTTTCAAGGCCGTTACGAACAAAGTTCACGTGCACGACCTTCATGCCACGATCTTGCATCTGCTTGGCCTTGACCACGAGCGGCTGACTTACCGGCATGCCGGTCGTGACTATCGATTGACGGACGTCTACGGGCGAGTCGTCCAAGAAATCCTTGCATGAGTTTGTGTTTTCGCTTTTTGTAGTCCGAGAACGACGTTTCCGTTTCCTTAGGTACCAAATATGACTCGCACGCTCGCGACGGCCTTGCTCTTTGTTTGCGTATCGTCCGTCTGGGGCCAGCAGGCACAAACTGAATTGCAGCTGACGCTTCCACCGCAGATTCATGCCGTCACGGGCCTGACCACCAGCGTCCATTTCGACAACATTGTATTGACGCAATCGCCCGCGAACTATCGATTTGATGTCTCGTGTGACATTGGCAGTTCCGCGGATCGGCATTGGTCGATCACGCCAACGGAGCAGGACGCGGGAGATCATTCTCTGCAGGTGTCTGTGTACAACGCTGACGGTGAATTGCTAGAGACAGCGTCGAGTGTTCTGACAGTGACCGCAGATCGCGTTCAACCAACGGCGGATCCGATTCGATTGCTGATCATCGGCGACAGCCTGACGAACGCGTCCCGCTATCCGAATGAAGTCGCGAGGCTGCTTTCAGAGCGCGACGTCTACGATTGGAAGATGCTGGGCACACACAAGCCGTCATCGGTCGCCGAAGGCGTCGCTCACGAGGGCTATGGCGGATGGACATGGGCAAGGTTTGTGACCAAGTACGAACCCAACCCGGATGGCACTCACAAAAAGCGCAGTAGCCCGTTTGTGTTTCTTAATGAGGCATCGGAGCCCGAACTCGATATGCATCGGTACTTTGCTGAGGACGATCATGACGAACTACCAAGTCACGTTGTGATCATGTTGGGCATCAACGACTGTTTCAGTGCTCCACCCGACGATGCGGTCGGTATCGACGCTCGGATCGATTCGATGTTCGCTCACGCAGATCGACTCCTGGCGTCCATCCGAGAGGCCGTGCCGCAGGCGCAAATCGGATTTTGTCTCACGACGCCTCCCAATGCTCGCCAGCAAGCTTTCCAAGCGAACTACAAGGATCGGTACACCCGATGGGGTTGGAAACGAATTCAGCATCGGTTGGTCCAGCGACAATTGCAGTTCGTGAAAGAGAAAGCGGATCCACGAATCAGCATTGTGCCAACGCAATTGAGTATCGATCCCATCGATGGGTATCCTGAAAACAACGGCGTGCACCCCAACGGCAATGGCTACAAGCAGATCGGGAAGACGATCTATGCGTGGCTTTGCCAGTGTCTGTCACGAAACAGGTGGAAGTATTCGCCTGAGCAATTTCGGGCATTCTGGACGAGCGACGTCGTTGAACGGGAATCGGTGCTCTTTCTGCGTGACACGACGCTGGGCGAAGCACGTGGTTCGTTGCTGTTTCCGATCCGACGGATCGTCTCGGTACGCAGTTCGTCAGGCGACATCACTTACGAAAACGAAACTGACTATCGGTTCACGCCAGGCAGCAGTGAAATCGTCATTCCCTCAGGCTCTCGCATCGTGACAACAGCACCGTCGGCCCTCCGGCGTCCCGCAAATTCACAGAAGCATAAATTGACCCATCGCGACGGAGAGGGTGAAATCATGTTTGGCGCAAAACTCGAGTATCACCGACTGCAAACGTACGTGACGTACGAAAAGGCGAGCACGGATTGGAATGTAGCGATGCCGACTTTCGACGCTGACAATCTACCCAGCACGATCAAGAAGCTGCGAGATCGCAAAGAACTTTCGATCGCTTTGCTAGGAGACAGCATCTCTACCGGTTGCAATGCATCGGCGTGGGGTGGAGGTGCTCCCTATCAACCCGCCTACCAAGACTTGCTCGTCGAGCATTTGCAGGCCCATTACGGCACCAAGGTGAAGCTGACCAATCTGTCCGTTGGGGGCAAATCGACACCTTGGGGCATCACCATGATCAATGAAGTAACACGTGCCCGACCCAATCTCGTGATACTGGCGTTCGGCATGAACGATTCAGCAAACCGCACCGCCACCGAATTCCGTACCAACACGGAGGCCATGATCAAAATGACTCGCGACAAACTTCCGTACACGGAGTTCATCTTGATCGCACCGATGCTTGGCAATCGAGACTGGATTCGTTTGAATCATGGCGTGTTTCCCAAGTACCGCGATCAGTTGGCGGAACTCTGCGAACCAGGGATCGCGCTGGCGGATATGACAAGTGTGTGGAGTGAATTCATGAAGCGAAAGAAGGACTCGGATCTCACAGGAAACGGCGTGAATCATCCGAACGATTTCGGCCATCGTGTTTACGCACAAGTGCTGTCCGCGCTGCTGGTAGATGGCGACTGAATAACCTTTGCTCGTTAGTTCACGCTCAATCCGGGAGAGTCGAACCCAGGCGACGAGAGTGCAATTCATACAGCCTCTCTGGCCGCTACCGCGTCATCTAGAAACCGTTGCTGTGAAACCACCTAAAAGCGGCACGCTACCAACTTCAATACGAGCCAACCAACCATGACACGAATCCAACGGACTTGCTGTCTTATCACTCTGTGCTGTGTTCTCATCACAACAGCGAGCAACTGTCCTGCCCAAGTCTTGGCTGGTGTGGCGAAAGTTGATGTGACGGACTATGAAGGTGGTCCCGTCAATGATCCGCTGTACGTCAAAGCACTTGTTCTGCAAAGGGAGGCTCTTCGCGCTGTCATCATCACCGTCGATGCGGTGGCGATTGGTGAGATCGGTCGAATCGATAACGATTTCCTACCCACCGTTCGCGCAAAGATCGAACAAGCCGTCAATATCCCTGGCGAGAACGTGCTGGTCAACGCAAGTCACTGTCATGGAGTCGTCCGCAGGGACATTGATGTGCTGACGATCGAAGCGGTCCAGGAAGCGGCCAAGAACATGGTTCCCGTGCACGTGGGGGCAGGAAGTGGCTACGAAAATCGTGTGGGAGAGAACCGGCGGTTGATCATGAAAGACGGGCGCGAGATCGATGTCCGGCACGCTTACTCGATGCCGCCCGACGCTGAGGTCGCAACGGTCGGTCCCATTGATCCCGAGATCGGCATTCTGCGTCTTGATCGTGTGACAGGAGAGAAGCAGCCGCTGGCAATCCTCTACAACTATGCCTGCCATCCGATTCAGGGTGTCCCCAGTGGCGCGAACACAGCCGACATGACTGGATTTGCATCGAAGGCGATCGAAGAAAACCTCGGCGAGGATACGATTGCCTTGTTCATTCAGGGGTGCGGCGGCGACATCAATCCGATCTTCTACAAGGACGTCGCCCAGCCGCGCGACGCCGAGCCGCTTGGCAATCGACTCGGACTGAGTGCACTGCGGGCAATCCGCAAGATCGAAACGAAGCCAGCTGATGCGTTTGTGTGGACTCACCAAACGATTGAGCTCCCACGCGCCGATCTGGCGAACAAGATCGTTGACTTGAAAGACCGTCGCGATCAACTGGCACGGGAATTGAAAGGAACCACGCTCAGCTTGAAGACCTTTCTGCCGTTGATGGTCAAGTATCGAGTTGCAGACGATTTTCCGTCTTACTATGCGCAGGGGTATTTGCAGGAGGAATCGCTCAAACGCAAGGACTTGGCGACCATGGATGCGAGAAATCGCAGAGACATCGCAAAGTATATCCGCAACGTCGAAAAAATGGAGCAGCTGACACGGATGAACACCAATCTTGCGCTGCTTCGAAAACATCAATCGCAAAACATGGAGGCCGCCAAACGGACGGTTGAGGTTGAATTGATCGGCATGCGTCTCGGCGACTTCGTGCTCACGACATTCCCTGGTGAGTTGACGGTGCAAATCGGATTGAATCTAAAGGATCGATCACCGCATGACCTGACGTTCGTCGCTGGCTACACCAACGGCTACATCTACTACGCGCCGACCAGCGAACAATTGGCAAACGTCGGCGGCGCTCAAGAAGACAGCGACTGTATCCTAGCTCCGCACTGGCAAGCGATCTATGAAAAGCGGGCTCTTCGTATCCTGCAAGATCTTGCGGACTCGGCTACTTCCTCGGGATCTCGTTGAGCGTGTAGTAGGCGTCGGCGTGGACGAGTGCTTCGTCGTCGCTGGATCGCATCGACGGCAAATGAAATTCGTGCACATGACCCTGCACCAAACCATTGACAGTGAGCTCCACGACGAATCCGTCCTCAGAGACGCTTGCCTTCATCGGGATTGGAGTTGTCTGGTCGACTTCGGGGCTGCCGTATCCCTGCTGGTATCGGTGGGTGAAGGTCTTGAGCTGATAGACGGATGGGTCGGTGGCACGTCCGGGGTCAACTGGCTTCGTGAACCGAATGGAAAAGCCGTCTGCCCGCGCCGTGATCTCTTTGATCTCGAATGGAACCACGCCGGTCCAATCGAGTCGCTGGATCGCATAGGCTTTTGGACCGCGAACCGGCCAACCACGATTGGTGCCGCCTGCAATCAGGCTGCCGCTAGGCGTGAATTGCACGGCCAGCAATCCTGTATCGAATCCTTCACGAAACGGGTAGCAAGCGCCCTGCCAAACTCCGTTGACTCGTTCTGTCGTCGCTCGCATCACGACGCCAAGACTAAAGTCTCCGATGAAAATCTGATTCTCGAATGGTCCAAACTTTCCGCCCGATCGATCGACCATGAAGCCTGAGATCGAACGGCCCATACGCTTGTAAGGAAACACGACGGCATACGGGACAAGCTCCTTGACGCGTTTGCGTTCAATTTCGATTCGCGAATTCGAATTGGGAACCACCGGTGCCGGCCCCATCTCTGGCGCAAGCTCGTACCAATTGAAGCTGATCGGATGCCCCATGAATCCGCCCTGCTGCAGCACCTTCAAGGAGCACGAACCGTTCCACGGACCCTGGCTTTCGGCATAGAACATGACTCCGTGTTCGTTTGGTCCGATTCCACAGGGGCTGCGAATTCCGCTGCAGACGGGCAGTGTCTTTCCATCCGGAGTGACCTTCAAACACCAACCGCGAAAGGGAACCGACGAGTGGTAGGACTTTGACAGGCAGAGAGCGACCCAGATGTTTCCGTCGGCGTCCGGTTTGCTGCCGAAGGCAAATTCATGGTAGTTGCGAAATCCCCATGCATCGCTGAGTGTCTGAAAGCGGTCGGCGCGACCATCACCATCAACATCGGTGATTCGAGTGACTTCTGCCAACTGAGTGACGTGAAACGATCCGTCTCGATACGCCATGCCAAAGACTTCATCCAAACCACTGGCAAACTTCTTGAAGGTCGGCTTGGGGTGTTCGTCGAACATTCCATCGGCGAGAAAAATGTCGCCTCGTCGAGTTGCGATCGCAAGCTGGTTCTGATCGGGCATGACTTCAAAGCTTCCCGCCTCCATCGCCAGATCTTTGGGAAGCGGTACATCGACAAGCCGATAGTACTTCGATTCTTCCTCGTCAGTTCCCCAGTATTCGCCAAGCGGTTGCTGCTGGGGCGCGCAGGTGAAGGCGATGTATGCAACGGTTTTTAGCAAAGTCGATATCATTCGATTTCAATCAATGGTCTGTTTGAAGGTTTGTCTTGCCAGAAAAAAAGTTGGCCTGAAAACTAATCCCAAAGGTACTGAATCATCAGTCGAAATTTCTGTCCGGCATCCAAGTCGATTGGAACTCGCAGATGTTTCCCGTTTCCGGCATCAGCAATCTCCGCTGGAACTTCGGATGGCAAGCGAACACGCAGACGCTCGTTGACCTTGAAGAGACCCTCACTTTCGCGGGAGATCACACTTCCCGAGGCAACGCGAAAGCTCAGGCCCTTGCGATCTTCTGCAGCGGTCATTTGAACGACGCGACGCAAATGCGATTGCTGGGTGCCTTCGTCCATGAATTGCGACGTGAAGTCTTCGACTTGAACTTTCTGAAACTGATATGCAAACGTTGGTCTGCGTTGTGCATCCAGAACGTAGCCTTGGAAGTGATGCTCCGGCGGTCGGCCTTCGTCAACTTGCCAAGGCTTGGCAGCGTCGTCCAAGTCAGGCCCTTTATCAAAATTGATCGTCGGTCCCAATGGACGAACGGTTCCCGATCCTTGCCCCATCCAGGCAGCAACAGGATCCACGAACTTTCCTTTCCATACCGAAGCGAGCCTCATCTGCTCGGCGTCAAAGGACAGGTTCACGCCCCCTGGATAGCCAACGCCGATTCCACGTTTGCCGATGCCCTGGTAATTTCGACGCAACATTTTGGCTTCGTTGTCGACGACAATCTCGAGTGGTTCTCGAACGACGCCGCTGGGTGCGCGAGCTTGACGCCCATCAATCAAGTATTGCCATAAGGCTTCGACTTGAAAGGCTGCGTCGCCCTCGATGTCTTCACGAATCGCAACACCGCCCGGCCAAAACGATGGCATGACCGTATTCGGATTGAAGGTCTGCGGCGATTGCATGTACTGATGAAACCAATCCTTCTTCAGTCGCTCGGTCATTTCGGTCAGGTCGACCGCGGGCATCGTGTCGGACAGTTTGTACTGGTAGGTGTGGCAAGCGACACAATTGAGCCCTTTGTTGCCTGCCATTTCTAGCCCCATCAAACGCATCTTCTTTTGATCATCGAAGACAGGAAATTGCGTTTCGGACAATCTGTCCGTGTTTTGAAATAGGTCGACGAGATGACCGATGTTCACTTCGCCGTATTGAGGCATGCGCGTCTTCATGTACGGACGGATCACGCGTCCTTTGACCAAAACTTCTCGCATCCACTTTGGTTTCAGCTTTGCGCCGACGCCAGTCAGCGTTGGTGGGATTCGCCCTTGCTCGCCCAGGTTCATGTTGGTCGTTTGGAAATGCGGACTGCGAAGTTCCGTCACTCCACCCAACTCGTCGCGATCGTGGCATGCAATGCAACGGAATGTCTGCAGTGAAACCTCGATGTGCTGATCATTCGATAGCTGGGCTGGGAAATTTCGCAGCGTGGATCGAATCAGCAGCTTTTCACGCGATGACAACTTGAAAGATGGCCAGTCACCTGTGACATCAGACAAGCAACCCCGATCGAGATCCAAACGATCGAGGGGCAATCCAGAAGGCGATTTTGGCGATACGCTTTGCAAATCATCGTGACAAGATCCGCAATTGAATTTCCGGAAGTGCTCTTTCCCTGTTTTCGCAAGCGTCTCATTTGGCAGCCACGGATCCGCGGGTGCGGCTGAACCCTGCAATAGATAGCTCGCTAATTCTTCCGCCTCAAAGTGGTTGAGTTTCATGTTCGGCATGCGTCCCGATGGACGCGCCGCGTGCGGATTTTCGAGAAATCGAATCAAGCCATCGACGCCATACTTGTCAAACAACGCCCCCATCGGCACGGAATCATCCATCCTTTCTTCTTGTGCTGCTGCGTCTCGAGGTGAATGGCAAGCGACGCATCCGACGGAATGGAAGAGCTCGTTGCCACGCTCGATTGAATCAGCATTCGAAGGTTGGAATCGAAACTCATTTCCGGCAGTGGATGCCAAGTAGTGCGTCATCGCTTCGGCCGCTTTGATCCGTGCCCCTTGGTCTAAAGACGCAAGCACGTCGGGCATCGATGTGCCTGGCTTCACTCGATGTGGATCCGCGATGAAACGCGAAAGGTACGCAGGATTGAGCCACTTTGCTGACCATTTCAGTTTTGGAGCTTGTTTGGCGGCAACAATCGACTGGGCCGCCTCCGATGGATGGCAGGCGATACAGTTCATCTCTTGGATCAAAACCAACCCAGCTAACTCCGGCGTCAGTTCACGGCGAACCGCGTTTCGGACAGTCGCGGATTCGGTGGTCGGTCCTCGTGTTCTGATATCCAGCACATACCGCAGCAAGTCAAGAAACTGTTGACGATCCTTCAGTTCGTTCACCAAGCCGTCAGGCATGCTCGATTTTGTTCCTGGCTGTCTGTTTTCGACGTCGTTTTTACCGATGGTGATCACTTGGTCGACGTTCTTTGCATCACGTAGAACTAACTGTTTTTCGTCTTCACTGATCACGACGCCAGCGATCAGGCGACCGTCCTGGGTCAGTACGTTCACCGTCTCAAAACCCTTTTTGATGATCTTTGATGGTTGAAGAATTGACTCGACGATCAATTCATCAGTGACATCCGATTCCGAACGACGAAGATCTGGGCCGACACGATCTTTTTCGGCCGCTGGTCGATGGCACTTCGCGCAATTGATGTTTCCCTGGTGAAACAGAATGGCACCACGAACGAGATTGCCTTGCTCGCGTGCCTGCAGCACCAGCTTCTCAGGACTCTCCTGGAGAAGTCTCTGCTGTAGCGTTTGCGCGCTGACGTTTGCCAGCGGAACAGAGGCCATCAGACATATCAGTGGGAGGTATATTTTCATTTTGTCTGTCGTTCGCGTGCTCGGCGGAGCATTTGCGTTGGGTTCGTCTTAGAATGAGTCCAATTGCCTCAGGATAATCAATCCCGAGTGCTTGATGGGTTTTACGATTTGAAGTCTTCGATCATCCAATTGAGTTTACGATGAAATGTCTGCTTTCGCTGAGTCTACTGGTAGCTATTGGAGCATCTGATGCGTGCGCGCAACTCCAAACGAAAGACGTCGGCTGGCTGAGCTACCAGGGCGAAAGCGGCCCGGGAAATGGGAAGCACATCGTCCTGGTCGCAGCAGAACAGGAGTACCGCAGCGAACAGTCGATGCCAATGCTGGCCAAGGTCCTCTCTCGGCATCACGGCTTCGATTGCACCGTTCTCTTCGGCGTCAATGAAAAGGGCCTCGTTGATCCCACCATGCCGGTCTATCCCAAGAAGGGCGAGGAATCGACTTTCAAAACACACCGCATTTCCGGTTTGCAGATGCTTGAGCAAGCGGACCTTGTTGTGTTCTTCACGCGGTTGCTGACGTTGTCCGCTGAACAGCAAAAGCAGATTGTTCGCTACATCGATTCGGGCAAACCAATCATCGGCTTGCGCACCGCCAATCATGGCTTCCGCTCACCTTTGCCTTACAAGATCGATGGCAAGCAGACTCGTTTCGGGAAGCACGTTCTGGGGGGAACGTTCTTGGGGCATCACGGCAATTGGCATCGCGACTCAACACGTGGCGAAATTGTTCCTAGTATGAAGGGCCATCCCATCGTCAAAGGCGTCGGCGGCATCTGGGGGCCGTCGGATGTTTACCGCACTTACAAAGAAGGCGAACAGTTACCAGAGGATTGCACCGCATTGGTTGATGGACAGCCACTGATTGGACGCGAGCGTGGCGGGCGAGCCAACCCGAAGAAGGAGCCTTTGCCTGTCGCTTGGATCAAGCATTGGAAGACAAGCGACGGCCAAATGGCGCGAGTTTTTCATTCCACGATGGGAAGTGGCAAAGACTTCCAAGATGAGGGGCTCCGCCGATTGGTCGTCAACGCTGCGTACTGGTGCGTGGGACTGGAAGACAAAATTTCGGCGACCAGCAGCGTCGATATCGTTGGCGAATACAAGCCACTTGCGAGCGGATTCAAATATGAGAATCTGGGCGTGGTTCCACAACTGCCTGCGGCCTATCGTTAGTTCAACGAAGCGATAGAAGGCAGCCTTTCCGTTGAGCATCGGGGCAGAATCTAATCACCCCTGAGCGGAAAAACTATTAAACTGTTGCGAAATATCCTGAGGGCGTGGAGAGATTGGGAACTGGATGTCTGATGACATAACAATCGACGGCGATTCCACCGAACGCTCGTCCGACGACAGCCCTCGTATGATTGGTCGATACAAAGTACGCGATGTACTTGGTCAGGGCGGTTTTGGCGTTGTCTATCTTGCTCACGACGATCGGCTTGATCGCTTCGTTGCCGTCAAGGTTCCTCACCGTAGCCGAGCCCTGACGATTGAGAAAGCGGAGCCTTATCTACGTGAGGCCCGGACGGTCGCGAGTTTGGATCATCCGCATATCGTCCCGGTCTACGACGTCGACAGTACGCCCGAATTTCCGATCTTCGTGGTCTCGAAATACGTGCAAGGATCCACGTTGACGCAGTCGCTCAAGCAGAGGCGGCTTCACCATACTGAAGTTGCCCGGCTAATCATTTCGATGGCCGAAGCCCTTCAAGAAGCACACAAGCACGGGATTGTGCACCGCGATATCAAACCAAGCAACATTCTGATCGACTCTGAAGAGAAGCCTCATGTGGTCGACTTTGGACTGGCGCTTCGCGACGACGATTCCGTTTCTCGGCTGAGGCAGGCCGGCACCCCCGCGTACATGAGCCCCGAGCAAGCGCGCGGCGAAGGGCACCGGGTCGATGGCAGAAGCGATATCTTCAGCTTGGGCGTCGTGATGTATCAACTGTTGGTCGGCCGTCGCCCATTTCGAGGCGAGAATAAAGCAGAGTTGTATGATCAGATCATTTCGCTCGAACCGAGTCCGTTGCGACAATTCGATGAAACCATTCCGCGCGAACTGACTCGGATTTGCTACAAAACGCTCTCGAAACGCGCACGAGATCGCTACCCTTCGGCGCACGATTTGGCGGAAGACCTACGCCACTTTCTGCTGGACCGCACCAACGATACTGACTCGACCGCAGCGCTTTTGCCGGTCTCGGGTGCTGAAAACTCTGTTTCGGTTTCTGGATCGCAAACGCCAGTGGCGTCGACCCCTGTGGGGGCGAGGGAGGCGAGCACGTCCGGGGACCAGCAGATAGCGGTTGTCCCGAAAGGGCTTCGCTCGTTTGACAGTCGCGACTCGGACTTCTTCTTGACGCTGCTGCCCGGTCCAAAAGATCGGTATGGGACACCCGACAATATTCGATTTTGGATCAACCAAGTTGAACAGTCGGATCCGGAGCGATCGTTCTCGGTCGGGCTGATGTACGGACCATCCGGTTGCGGCAAGTCGTCCATCGTCAACTCTGGGTTGTTACCTCGACTCTCAGAAGATGTCATTCGTTTTTCTTTGGAAGCGACCGCCAATGACACCGAGGCGCGATTGCTAAATGGGCTTCGCAAGCATTGCGGTGGGTTGGACCGAAACCTCCCTTTGCAAGATGCGATGTCGTCGGTGCGACGTGGTGCTGGATTGCCGGCGGGCAAGAAACTGCTGATCGTGATCGATCAATTTGAACAATGGCTGAATGCTTGGGACGGAGAACGCAATTCACCAATGGCCCGTGCGCTTCGGCAATGTGACGCAAGTCGTCTGCAGTGCATTGTGTTGGTCCGCGACGACTTTTGGCTGGCAGCGAGTCGTTTGATGGCGGAGATCGAGGTTGACTTGGTGCCTGGTGTGAACACGGCATTGGTGGACCTTTTCGACCGAACGCATGCTAGAAAAGTACTGACTTTGTATGGCATTGCCTACGATCGGGTCCCCGCCGCCATCAGCGAGATGTCGTCTGTTCAAGAGCGGTTCTTGGATGACGCGATCGACCTGCTTGCTGATGATGGCAAGATTGTTCCCGTCCAACTCGCGATCTTTGCGGACATGGTCAAAGACAAGGCTTGGACGCGTGAAACGCTAACTCAGGTAGGTGGCTTCGAGGGAATTGGAATCGCGTTCCTACAAGAAAAGTTTTCGGCGCGTTCGCCACGGGAATATCGCCGTCATGAAGTCGGTGCAAGGGCTGTCTTGAACGCGTTGCTGCCTCAGCATGATGAAGACTTGAAAGGAAACCTGCGCAGCGAAACGGAGTTGCGTGAAATCGCTGGATACGCGCAGGGCGACGAACAGTTTCACCAATTGATCCGTGTGCTTGATGCAGATCTGCGAGTGATCACGCCGAGTGATCCGCTGGGCGATCTAGAGGAATCTAGCCTGCCATCGGCCGCTGGTGAGATGTCCGAGTCATGGTCCAGCAGCGCCGAGCGGTACTACCAATTGACCCACGATTTTCTAGTTCCTTCGCTGCGCGGATGGTTGACTCAGAAGCAGCGGGAGACACTTCGCGGACGAACGTTCTTGCAATTGGCGGAGGCGACCCAATACTGGAAAGCGAAACCAGAGACGCGGCGACTGCCATCGTTGTTGGAATGGGTCCGATTCAGCTTCCTCACGCGGTCCGCACGTCGAACGCCCAGTCAGGCGGCGATGATGCGGGTAGCCAGCAAACGCCACCTTGTTCGTTTGTGCGTTGCGGCCGTATTCACTTGCGCGATGCTCTGGGCTGGTTTGGAAGGATACGGGCGGCTTCAGGCTTCGAAGTTTGCCCTTCAGCTTCGGACCGCCGCTTCGTCGCGTGTTCCGGAAGTGATTGACCACTATGCACCTTTCCTTCGCTGGTCAGACGGGCCCCTCAGGCAATTGATGGACGATCCAGCTGCCGATGACAAAGCGAAGCTGCACGCAAGGTTAGCGCTCATGCGGAGCGATCCGTCGCAAGTTCCCTATCTGGCCGACCGGATGCTCGAAACGGACTTGTTGACGGCTTCGGTGATATTGGGCGAGCTCTACGATCGTCGTGGCGCTTTGATTGAGACGCTTTGGGAACAGGTTGAGAGTCAAGAAACCTCGTCACCCAAAGCGCTTCGTGCCCTGGTTGCCTTAGCGTCTTTCACGGAAACGTCGTCGCCGATTCAGCAAAGTGGGCCATGGCAAGAGAATTTGGAACTGGTTGTCGATCGTATTATCGAAGGTGTCGACGGAACGCATGTAGACGATGATCGCAACCGTTTGGCGGAAGCGTTTCTACCAGTCCGTGATCACCTGCTTGATTCGTTGACGGATGAGTTCCAATCCGACGTGGTTGATCGTCGTGAAGCCGCGTCCTACTTGCTCGAGAGACTGTCAGCGGACAGGCCTGAGGTTTTGACTCGATTGATACTCCATGCCGACGACACACAGTACCCCGTCTTTCACGGCTTGGCTGAGAAACACAAACAGGCAGTCGTTCCAGAGCTTCGCCGTGCCCTAGTGGGAGGATTGAATGCAGAAGACGATGAGCGGCGAGTTCGCCAGCTATGCAATGCGGCAACATCGCTGATCTTGATGGACTCCGAACCGGAACTGGTTTGGAAACTCAGCGAAGAGCTTTTGTCCGAGGCTGATGATCCGCGAGCGACGACTCGCATGATTCACTCATTGTCTGCCCGTGGGGTTCCCGCCAAGAGCATTGCTGATCGCCTGATTCACGCGACGGACGATCTGATTGCTCGTCCGTTACTATTGGCTCTGGGCGGGTACGATCCGAGCGATCTGGAGCCGGAGCAGGGGGCGCTGGTGGTTGAACGAGCGCTAGCGATGATGACCGACCTCACTAGCGCAGGTAACCACACCTACGCTTTGTGGTTGCTAAATCGATGGGGATTTGAAGAGCAAGCCAGCGCCGCTCTTCAGGTGATCGATCCGCATCGGATCGACGCGGATCACGCCTGGCGGCTGGGGGTGAATGATCATCTTTTCGTAAGAGTCGATGCACGCAGTGCGCCTGCGATTCAACATGCGTTTGAAATTTCGGCGCGTGAAAATTCAGTTCGCCAGCATTTGACTGCGTTTCCGCATAAGTACATCAACGAAGAAGTTTCGCCGACAAGCGAGTGTCCCGCTAACGTCATTCAGTGGTTCGAGGCGCTTCGTTATTGCCAGTGGCTCAACGAACAAGATAGGATTCCAGAAGAGGAATGGTGTTTCAAGCCGATCGAGAGCAAGGAAGAAGAGGACTTGATCAGCATCGGAAAATTGAGGGTGGAAATCGACATCGAGAAGACCGGTTATCGTCTCCCAACGGTCGCCGAGTGGCGATACGCTTGCATGGCCGGATCAGCCTGTCGGATGCACTTCGGCGACTCGTTCGAGTATTTCACTCACTACGGCTGGCTCGGCGCGAACTCCGGAGGACAAACACAGCCAGTCGGAACAATGAAGCCGAACCGTTGGGGCTTGTTTGACTGCTACGGCAACGTGCGTGAGTGGTGTGTTGATGAATTCGATGCGAGGCACGATGCGTTGATCATCGGCGCAGGGTATGGGCACTTCACGGCGACAGCTCGTCTGAACACAACAGGGGAGGCGCCCGAACGCGCGCCGCCAGACCAGGGTCGGAACATGAACGGAATGCGCGTGGTGCGCACGATCAAGTTGAATTGACTTGCCTTGGCAGACACCCGGTAGGCAACTCGAATTGGCTCGCCCTGTCCGTGCTCTTGGTGAGAGATCGGTTGCCAAGCGACTTACTCTGACAGCAGACTTTCACGAATCGCGGCGACGGTTTGGGCGATCGATTCTTTCGCCTTCGCCTTCAATTCCGTCGATCTCGACGCGTTTGACAAGTCGTCGTCCAGTGGACTTTCGAGATCGCTCAAATTGCTGAAGACACGGACCGGACCAGCATCCGTTGCCGCAGCGAATGGGAAGCCTGCGTGACAGCGTGGGCATTGCACGATTTGGCCGCGAAGTCTTGCGTTTCCCTGAACGCGGTGTCCATTGGGGCATTGATCGACCAGTTTTCTCGATTGAATCGCTACCATCGAATGAACTCCGAATGATGTTGTTAGCAAGCGAACTGCGGTTGGAAGCCGCGTGCTCGCTAAATCAGGTCAGGGCTGTTTTCCAACTCAGTTCTTAGGCTCGACTTTGCTCGATTGAGCAGCGACTTCACTGCCTTCTGGCTGACATTGAGTTTCTCACCAGCATCGCTGTAGGTGAGCCCCTTGAAATAGATCAGCCGGATCACTTCTTGTTGACGCGTTCCGATACGTTGGATTGCGATCTCAACAGCCTTCGCAGCCTCTGACCGCATCGCGTCGTCGACTGGGTCGTGGTCAAGCGTCAAGAATAGTTCCGCTAGGTTCTGCGGTGCAGCCTCGCCATGGAGCCGCAAGCTGACCTCTCGCCGCCGAGCCATCGTTCGCCGTGAATTCAACACCACATTGCGCGTGATCAGGAATAGCCAGGTGGTAAATTTCGCAGTTGGCCGGTAGCTGTGCCGCGCCAGGAACACTTTGAGAAAGACCTGCTGCGACAGATCGTCAGCATCCTCGTGGATCCCCTGCATGTGTCTGATTTGGCCCTTCACGATTTGCTCATTGCGTTGAAAGAGCCGATCGAACAACTCAACGGCTCCTGCACTGACGCGCAGCATCAGTTGGGCATCAGGGTCGCTAGTGATGGATTCGATGGATTCGGTGGTCGCAATCATTTCTTTGTTTGTCGAACCTATTGAGCGAAAACAAAAACGTAGCGAAAACGGAATTTACACAGCAATCGTCAGCTTTCTCAGCAAATATCTCTGACTGTCGTGTACCCCAAATGGGCATAGCTGGAATCGATTTGCGAACACGAGCCGACGGCCGTGAGCGTTCGCGAAATACCATTTTGCAAACTGACGTTTTCATTGCTTTGTCCTTGTGCGTTTTAAGAAAAACGATCCTATGCTGATGCGTTTGAAGGGTTACCATGAGAGAGTATTTTGCGGTCCCCCTTGTTAACCGCAGGTTGTGTAACTCGGGTCTCCAATCCGTTTGAAAAAGGAACCGGATGTCAGTGTCGGACTTGGACGAAGAAATGATCGCCCGCCTTGAGACTGGGGACGAACATGCATTCGTTGAGATCTTCTCGCAACACCGAGATCGCCTCAAGCAGATGCTCCAATTTCGAATGGATCCTAGGCTGCGAGGACGTGAGGATGCTTCCGATATTGTTCAGGAGGTTTACATCGATGCCTATCAGCGAATGCGACACTACCTCCGACGTCCTGAATTGTCGTTCTACATCTGGTTGAGGCAATTGACAACGCAGCGGCTGATCGACATTCATCGCAAACATCTGAAGGCGGAGATGAGAGACGTCAAGCAGGAAGTTTCGATTCGTCGCCATGGAGTTGAATCTTCTTCTGAATCGATGGCCATTCAACTCGTCGCGCAGCTGGTTTCACCAAGCCAAACGGTAATGCGAGAGGAGTTGCTGGAGCAAATCAGAACTGTGCTCGACGACATGGACGAAGTTGATCGAGAGATCATCGCGCTCCGACATTTCGAGGAATTGAAGAACAATGAGGTTGCCGAAGTGCTGGGGCTGAAACAGGCGGCCGCGAGCAACCGTTACATGCGAGCACTTTCGAGGCTTCGCGAAGCGCTACAGGATCTACCTGGTTTCATGGATGAGGATTTGTAGTTCGATGATTGACCAATCCGATGACCGCAATCCCGTCGAAGTCTTAGGCGAAGAGTTTCTCTTGCGCCGGCGACGTGGCGAACAAACGTCGATGCGAGAGTACGCGGAGGCTCATCCTGCTTTAGCTGACGAGATCCGAGTCCACTTTCCAACCATGCTCGCGTTGGAGCAATTTAAATCAAGCAGTCTCTCGTCGTCGGGGGATTCACCCAGTGTCGAAATTCTGCCGCTCCCTCAGCTCGATGATTTTCAGATCATTCGTGAATTGGGACGTGGTGGGATGGGGGTGGTATACGAGGCGCGGCAGAAGTCACTTGATCGTCGAGTTGCCATCAAGGTCGTCACTCCAAACGCGCTCCGCGACCCTCAGCAGCTTTCGCGTTTTCATCGTGAGGCTCGGACTTCTGCCCGTTTGCACCATACCAACATCGTTCCAGTGTTTGGCGTCGGCCAGCAGGGTGACGTGCAATACTTCGTCATGCAGCGAATCGATGGGGTTTCGCTGGACATCTTGGTTCAACGTAGCATCCCTGGCGACAAGGCACAGGCCTGCGTCGCTGCGCTTGCTTCCAACCGCGCGCAGACGAGTGAAGCTGATTCGGAGTCTGGTTCATCGGAAAGTTTGGACAAGACCACTGGCAGTGACCATCGTGTGGCGGAATTTGTTGATCCGTATGGAGAGCGATCCGAGTGGAAATGGGTGGCCGAAATTGGAATTCAGGTCGCGCAGGCTTTGGTGTACGCGCACGCCCAAGAGGTGCTGCACCGGGACATTAAGCCTGGAAACCTGCTACTCGATCCAGACGGAACCGTCTGGGTGACAGACTTTGGCTTGGCAACCGTGATGCACTCGGATGAAATTGCGGATCGGGGAAAGGTCGTGGGGACACTAAGGTACATGGCGCCGGAGCAGACGAGCGGCGCTCAAGATCGGCGGAGTGACATCTACGGTTTGGGCGCAACGCTGTATGAAATCCTCACTAGGCAGCCAGCCTTCTCGGGCAAGAATCGGGCAAATCTGTTCGATAAGGTGATGAAAGGGCAGTTCGCGAAGCCATCTGTCGTTCGCCCATCGATCCCGCTCGATCTGGAAGCGATCGTCCTCAAGGCAATGGCTCACCAGCCGGGACGCCGCTACCAGACAGCACAGGCATTCGCGGAAGACCTGGAGCGGTTTGTGGAAGGTCGCCCCGTTCTCGCGCGACCCATTGGCTCCGCGACACGAGTTGTTCGCTGGACGAAACGCAGTCCGGTGATCGCGTCACTCTCTACCGCTCTACTTTTGGTCGCGTTGTGTTCCTTCGTGATCATTGGAGCCAAATGGAGAGAGGCGGTGGCGGAGAATCGCCGTGCCGAACAAAACCTGTCGTTAGCACTCGAATCGATGAATCATATTCTCGGACGTTTGACGTCCAGTTGGACGGCGGAGCCGGACAGCATTTCGGGGCTAGTGGAGGATGAGGCGGATCCCGGCATTGGCTTCCGGTTGGTCGTTTCCGATCACAACGCGGTCGTATTGAAAGATGCACTGCGGTTTTACGATCGATTTTCCAGGCAGAACCCCACCGATCCTCTGCTCCAGACAGAGACGGCAAAGGTGCACCGTCGTGTCGCCGATATTTACATGCGATTGGGTCAGTATGCGAGCGCCGAGGAAGCGTACCGTCGATCGATCGAGATTCTCGATTCGCAACCCAATAGCCAAGAAATGCCAATC
>JBGCGI010000027.1:0-3672 GCA_045110715.1 Rubripirellula sp. | reverse complement strand
CCTACCGTGCGTTCGAATCGTCAGCTTTTGGCTGACATCTGCTTTGAGACGTAGTTCAACAATTCCCATTCCACCAGCGCTCGCGATAACCTTCCCATCTGGAGACCAAGCACATGCCCATGCCCCGTCGGTCAAAGCCCACTTTATTGGTTTAGGATTGCCATTCAAAAAGGCTCCGACTTGGAAAGGGTCGGGAATGTTTCGCAGGAGAAATGACGTTCCGTCGTTACTCAAGGTGAGGCTTGACCCGCCAACGGGAAGCTTCGCTAAATCTCCGATGATCAACGGGGCAATCGAAGTCGCCGTACCGTCCTGCTCAAGTTTCCAAACTGGAATGGCGTCTTCATCCGGCGCCAGTGAATCGACGTTCGCTCCTGATCTAAATGCGGCCAGGTACTCCCCATTCGATGAGAACGCACACCGGTTCTGCTTCAGTGAAAGTACCTTCTTTCGACTCTTGATGTGATAGAGCTCGATCCCCGATTCGACGTTGATGGCGGCCCACCGGCCGTCTGGTGAAAAATAAGACCAATAATCATTGAGAGACCAATTGATGAGCTCGCGTTTGCTGCCGTTCTTGTCCACCTGATGCAAACCATTGAAATCGGTGACAACCATCTTGTTCTCTGGCGTGAAGGCAACACCCTTGCAAGGCGATTGCACAGTGAGATTGGCGCTCTTGTGAAGCCGGTGCCACTGATAACGCCATGAAAACTCGCGAAGGTCTTCTTCCTGATCGTCCACGGGGATCCAAGCCGCCAACAGTTGCTCGATCCGTTGCTGCTCGCCGTTCTGACCGTTGTAAAGCTGATCAGCGAGTTGCATGTTGGCCGCGTAGAGTTCGCGACGACGCTGCCGAGCGATTTTCGCTTCTGCGACGCGGGCAACTTCGGCGGCATCCTTCGCATGAAGAGCCCTCTCCTCGGCTTTACGCGCGATGTCAGCTTCGTCCGTGGCTTCTTTCTTAGCGGCCTGAGCGACCAGCGTTTGTTTGTTGGCTTCCGATGCCTGCCATGCGGTTGCCGCGATTCCGGCGAGTAGGATCGTAAGAGCAGCCGCGCTCAGACCGAGTGTCACGCGGAACCGCTTCTTTTGCTCAACAAAGCGCGCAGCTTCACCAGCAAGTTCAACTTCGGATTCTCGTAGCTTGGTCTCGACAGATTCGAGGTAACCGGTGACCTTTTCTGCCAGTGCGGATGCATCCTTGGGGCGGTCGGCTGGCTCGACTTCGAGACATTGCTTAGCAAGTAAAATGAGTTCCTCGTCGGCTCCGCATTCATCCAGTCGTTCGAAACAATCGCCCAGTTTTCCGCGACTGGCCATGCGATAAATCTGCGTGCCATCGTCGGCGACGTAAGGTGGCTTGCCGGTAAGGATCTCAGCCAGAATCGCGCCCAGGCCAAACACATCGGCTCTCTGATCGAGCATGTCGATTTCGCCAAGTGCTTGTTCGGGAGGCATGTAGGCCGGCGTTCCCATCACACTGCCCATTTGCGTATCCGAGCCAACGCTGCCAAACGTTCCGGCAGCGTCGCTTCCAACACCCCCGCTGCCGACACCACTTCTAAGCGTTTGAATGATGCTCTGCCCTTGCTGCAACTTCTGCGACTTTTTTTCGTCAGCTACACCGCCAACCTGCAATACTTTGGCCAATCCCCAATCCATGACCTGCACTTCGCCAAACGCGCCGACCATGATGTTGGCGGGTTTCAAGTCGCGATGAATCACCCCGCGACTGTGCGCATACGCCATTGTCTGACAAATTTGTTCAAAGACACCGATCAACTTGCCACGTTCATCGGACGCGTCTTCCCGGTCGGCCATCAGCTTTGACAGCGTCTGCCCCTTCACCAGTTTCATCGCAAAGAACGGTCGCTTGTCGGCGAATTGCCCAAGCTCATAAATCGGAGCGATGCCTGGATGCTGTAGTTGCCCACCGATTTGAGCTTCTTCGACAAACCGCTGAATCACTTCCGGTTTGTCTTTGTGCGAATCCAACAGCACCTTGATCGCCAGGTCTCGTCCAAGATCGGTATCGCGTCCCTTGATGATCGCCCCCATCCCGCCACGGGCGATTTCGCCATCCAATCGGTAGCGGCTATCAGAATCACTCTGCGGAACTTCAGGCGAGTTCGGCTTCGCGATCGGATCGTCACCTTCTGCTTGTGGTTCTCTTAAAGAGACACGAGGCACTTCATCCAGCGTGTTGCCTAGCATCTTCAAGACGCTGTGGTTTGCATCACCAAGCACAACCGCGTCGTTCACAGAAAACGCCGTCGCAAGTCCAGCGCTGAGCGAGGCGGAACGATCTTCCCCGGCAGTATCCGGCGCGATGGTCGCTTCCAAACCAGGAGCTGGTTTTTGCAGGAAGCTGCCTGCCTGTTGATCTGACTGGAGCAGTTGTTCAATCTGCTGGCGAAGATCGAGATTGTTGCCACAGGCGTTCGCCAGGAAAGCATCACGCTGGGCTATTGATTCGATCTCGGAGGCTGCCAGAAAGAGCGAATCCAGATTCGGTTTGCTGTCGGACATAGGTCTTCCGAACGCTGAGTTGTTGGGATGAAATGATTTTGGGCCCCAGAATTACCTCGGGTGAAGATCAGTGCGAAAAACAGCCCGTCATCCCATCAGGGTTTTCCAGGAAATTTTCAAAGCCCACCAATTCCCTATAAAGTAGCTCGGCTCTCCGAGCCGTGAGTTGTGAGTTAGGACTCGCCTCGGAGAGGCGATCTACTGAAGCTGGGAATGCAACCAAGCCCGGGCGAATTTCCAATACCGCTCCGACGTCGCTGTCGAGATGCCCAATGCTTCGGACGCTTCAGGAATCGTTAGGCCGACAAAGTACTTTAGTTTCACTAGCTTCGCCTTGTCGGGCCATTGCTGTTCAATCCGGGTCAACGCTTCATCCAGTGCCAGTAGATCCTCCAAGGGGGCGTCAATCGCAGGGCTGGCGACATCCAGGTCGACTCGCTGCAGATGACCGCCACGCTTTTGACTTTGTTTTTGTCGGGCTTTTTCAATTAGAATTCGTCGCATCGCTTCCGCAGCGGCTCCGAAGAAGTGGCCTCGGCCGTTCCATCGCTGCGGCTGATCAACATCGACCAGTCGCACGTACGCCTCATGTACCAACATCGTGGGCTGCAGCGTCTGGCCGGGCTTTTCCTTGGATAGCTTCGCTGCGGCTAGTTTCCGCAGTTCTTGATAAACCAACGGAAGTAGTTTGTCTGTCGCGTTTTTATCGCCATTGTCGATGGCCGATAGGATTCTGGTGACGTCATTCATGCATCCAGTGTAGTGAAAATACCATTCGTCATCCCGCCGCGTTCTTTTCTGCACTGTGACCTTTTCTGCACTGTGACCAACGTCAGCAAGCGCAAGAGTCCTCGCCCGTCGATTTTGGAGACGCGAATCCAATGTCTTGGATGTGATGCGCACTTGAGTGGCAGTACGAAAGAAATCGAACCGTTGAATCTCGCCCGCTGTTCTATGCCAGTGAGTCGCCAATCATTGGACGGCAAGGAGTTGCAAAACTTGCGCGGATGCTCAAGTGGGACAAACCGGCCGCTTGATCGCCCTGCTGTATTGCGCAGGGCAACTCACTGTTTCATTTTGGGTTGTGAGCGGCAAGGCGCTAGCCGCCGGTAATTGCTGCATGAACCGGCGGCTAGCGCC
>JBGCGI010000026.1:0-47666 GCA_045110715.1 Rubripirellula sp. | reverse complement strand
TTGCGTCGACAAACCGTGTAAAAATCGCCGTTGGAAGAAAGGTAACCAATCACGACTCGGAAACGGGATGGTGGTTCATCGACATCGATGTACCAATTGTCGACTCCACCGTGGATAGGAATGTCTCGCGAAACGACTTCGGCACAGTTACTGTTGACATCACCAACGGCCAGCAGCCGCAGCGTGGGCACCGCGGTGTGCCATTTCTCGGACATCGAAGATTGAGCTCGCTCAACACTGGCTCGAGTGATTTCCCAGCTGGCCTGCAACCAGTAGGAATCGCGGACCATCAGGATGATTCGGTCCTTGTGCGGCTCGGTTGCTTTACTTCGGTTCGAGCCATTCTGAACAGCTGCGCCTCCGACCAGTGTGCCGGTTGAGAGATCCTTATTCCGCTGCATCGTTTCGCGACGCTTACGAATCTGAGATCGAATACGTGCTGTTTTTGCCGAAATTTTTGGCTCAGGCAGCTTGGGAATCGGCCGATTGCTGTTGGCGGAGGAAGGGGGCCGTTTGACGACCGCTGCCTTGGACTGCTTTGCCGCCGAGCCGGATGGCTTTGTGGTCTTGCTTGGGCTGGTTGGGCTCATCCGAGAAGTGACGGAACTTTTCGATTTCGCCGGTGTCTTAGCCTTGGCAGTGGTTTTGCTGGACTTTGCTTTCGGCTTGGCCTTCGACTCCGTGTCAGCTTTTCTTCGGAGGCGTCTTTGAACCTTGCTGATCTCTTTGATCAACTCGTCCTTTTTCAGCCCATGCCAGCCTGAAACGCCGTAGTCTCGAGCTAAATCAGCCAATTCACGACGTGTTTGAGCTTTTAAGTCTGCGGTAGTAATCACCTGCACCTCCAGAATCCAGATTCGGCCAACACAGGTGAAGTGCAGCGAAATCGTTCGTTGTTTCTCTCGTCGACCACCACCCTCATGGGCGGACAGGCCGTGTCCCCATCGATACTTGTTGCGCGTCCAAGCTAAGTGATGATCGCCAGAGGTTCAGCGTATGGCAGGCTGTGACCGAGGCGGGGGTGCAAATTGCCGTTCAATCAGGACCTTCCCGTTACGCCCTTTCCATGGAATCCCATGGTGTTTTGGGGCGGGGTTCGAGATCCGCTCAACCGGCACTAATGGCACAATCGTCACCTGAATCATTATGCCAAGGGACAGGGAAAACTTCTAGATGCTGAGTCTCGGAATCAACGTAAAGATCAAAAAAGAGAGCTCAGATGCCAGCGAAACCGACAAAAAAGCTATCCATCACCGGGCTTGCCCAATCGGACCGAGCTCGACACCAAGGTCTTTCAGGCATTTGCGGGGTGGGCCAGCCCCTTGGCTTGATAGCAATGGCTACGATGCAGGACGCAGGTGCGACCAACCGTCGCTGCCTCTGGTTCTTCGCCGCAGACTGATCAAAATGCCGCTGTCGAAAACATGTCTCCACTCACGGAGCGGCTTGTGAATGTTTCAAGCGAGGACCGAGCCTCCAGTCCTGAAGACGGATCTGGCGGTCAAACGGGTCAACTCGAGGCGGAACAAGGTGAGACACCCAAGAACGACAAGCCTTGGATGAAGATGGCTGGGATGGGGATGGAGCTAGCAGGTTCCACCCTTGGCTTGGCGGCGGTCGGTTACTTCGTTGACCAATACCGAGGCGAGTCCAAAGGCTATGGCATCGCCATTGGATGCTTGGTTGGCTTTGGTTTCGGCATGTTTCGCTTCATCCAGAAGGCGATGCAACAGATTCAAAATTAGTGAAGCTAGTGACTCCATCGATTCAACGAACAGCCAACTCAGTTCGCAGCGTCTTAATGACGACGCTGACGCGCGTCTTGTTGGCATGGATGTTGGCCGGAATCTCGCTAACTGCATGCGTGTCGCGTCTCGCTCCAGAACTGCTTCAGGCATCCATGGTGATCTCGATCACCAGCGGACTGATCTCTGCGATTGCCTTGCTTCCAGGCTTGCTGCTCAGTCGCGATGCGACAACACGGCGCAGCCAAGCGGGTGTGTTCATGGTGGCATGTGTGGCGGCAATGACAATTCGCACCACAGGCACCGTTGCACTCCTTGTAGCGTGTGGTTATCAAATGGTGATTCCTCTGCAAACTTTGGCTTTTTTCGTCTGCGGATGGTACGTGTTGTTGACCTCAATCGAAATCATTTGGCTTGCCAAGGGAGCGTCTCGATTCGATCAGCATCCGGTGACCCACGCCTCGGAATCTTCCAGTGTGAGTCACCCCTGCTAACGCAGTTGACTGAAAAGCTATCCAGGAACAAGCAAGTAAAGACTACGGAACCGACGCAGTGAATTTCATCCTCGCATCCGCCGACCCGACTTCGCACGTGGTCCCTCATCCCGTGAGCGGCAAGCTCTTCGAGATGCAGGTGGGTAGTGGCGACATTCCCGCACTGAACATTTACGACGGTGTCTATAAGTTTTTCATCACCAATCATTTGATGATGACCTTCGTGTCAGCGGTCGCCGTGGTGCTGGTGTTTTGGTACGTGTCGCGAAAAGTTCGCGTTCGAGGCGAGGGCCTTGCCGCTTACCAGACTCGCGGTCGCTTCTCACAACTATTCGAGACGATGTGCACCTTCATCCGTGATGAAGTGGTTCGCCCAAACCTTCACGAGATGACCGACAAGTACATTTTCTATGTCTGGACCATCTTCTTCTTCGTTCTGTTTGCCAACGTGCTGGGACTGGTTCCCTTTGGCTCGCTGATCTACATGATCACCGGCGACGCGCACCACACTCATCTCGGTGGAACGGCAACAGGAAACCTTTCCTTGAACGTTGTGTTGGCGATTGGAAGCTTCATCGCAATCCTCTACATCGGCATCAAGGAAACGGGTGCGAAAGCCTTTTTCGCTCACTTCAACCCGATTGGTTGGGACGACCCAAAAATGCTGCTGATCGGCATTCCGCTTTACTTCCTAGAGTGGTTGGGCCTGATCATCAAATGCGTTGTGTTGGCGATGCGACTTTTCGGAACCATGATGGCAGGTCACTTGGTGATCGCTGCTTTCATCGGACTGATTTTCTCAGCCGTTCAAGTCTCCCACGGAATGGCATACGGAGTCGGTTTCGCTGTCATCGGCGGTGGGATCGTGCTGACACTGCTGGAACTATTCATCTGTTTTTTGCAGGCATTCATATTCACATTCCTGACCGTGCTGTTCATCTCGCTGGTTGCGACTCACCACGACGAGCACGATCACGAAGAAGACCCCTTCAGCGATGAAGGTCAAATGGACCTCGACAAGCTGATGTCCCCCGAACGAATCACACCCATGGCAGATCCCGCTAGCTAGCGACCTGGCCACTCAATAAATCACTTCCACTTTTTACGAACCCTTTCCTCAGGCAGTTATCTCACCCCACCAATTCGTATGCGTAGGGTGAGCACACAGCGAGAGATTTCTCAGGAGCAATCGAAAGATGATTGACATGGCAATGTTGCTGGCCCAAACAGCAAATTACGGCACGATCGGCATTGGTATCGGCATGGGCTTGGCTATTCTTGGCGCAGGCCTTGGTATCGGCCGCATCGGTGGTTCAGCCGTCGACGCGATCGCTCGCCAGCCAGAAGCTGGTGGTAATATCGCAACTCAAATGTTGATCTCGGCAGCACTGATCGAAGGTGCAACCGTGATCGCGTTGATCTTGCTTTACATCCGCGCCTAAGTTTCTGACGCGGAGTGCTTCCGGATTTCCATTGGTGAATCCGTGAGTTCGCTCCGCCAAGAACCCACTGGTCAGGATAGAAGTAATGATCTGGAAAACCCCAAAGTCTCCAAGAGGCCACCTGATGATGACCTTGTTCCGCCACGCGGCCTGCTTGGTTGCGATCGCTGGAATGGTGAGCGTTGCTCCTTCCCATGCATGGGCACAGGACGATGTGAAAGCTGACCATTCCGGAGAGACGGCCGATCACGACCACGAACATGACGCCGGATCAGAGCCTGCTCACGATGAGCATGGTGACGATCATGATGAAGCACACACTCCGCCCTTGCTGCAGTTCGATTTCGGATCTGCGGTTTGCAACTTGGCGATCTTTCTAGGCGTGTTCTTCATTTTGTCCAAGTTCGTTTGGCCTGTCATCTTGGATGGTTTGAAGGCCCGTGAATCAAAGATCCACGGTGACTTGGAGGCTGCAGAGCAGGCCAACGCGGAAGCGAAAAGTCTGTTGACGGACTACCAATCGCAACTGGCCGATGCCCAGACGCAGGTGCAAGCGATGCTTGCCGAAGCTCGCCGGGACGCCGAGACCTCTGGTCAACGCATTGTCGATGAAGCCAAGGCAGAAGCCCAGCGAACTGCTGATCGTGCGATCGCTGACATCGAAACGGCGAAGAAAGTGGCACTGTCGGACATCGCTGGCCAGACTTCTGACATGGCAATCAACGTTGCCAAGCAAGTCGTCGGACGCGAATTGCAGGCAGGTGATCACGCTGAATTGATTCGGCAATCGCTTGAACGTCTTCCGAGTAACAACTAAGTGCATCCGTTGATGCAGGTCGCGAGAATATGACCCAAGCTGAACCCCCAAAACTTGAAACGGCGCTGGACACCGGTGCAGAACAACTGGGCAAAACTTACGCCCAGGCGCTGATCGGTGCAGCACAGAACGCGGGGACCACTGAAACGGTGGTGAAGCAGCTGGGTCAAATTGTTGACGAATACCTTGGTGGCAGTGCCCAGCTGGCGGCAGCCTTTTCTTCTCCTCGAATCGAGAACGAAGAAAAGACACGTGTGATCGACAAGATCTTCGGTGCAGACTTTGACCCGGTGCTGGTCAAGTTTTTGAAGGTCATGGCCGATCGCGGTCGTTTGGGTTACGTCGCTGCAGTTCGCAAGGCCGCCGAAGACTTGTTTGACGAACAGATGGGACGCGTGCTGGCAACGATTCGCACAGCCGTCCCTTTGGACGATGACCTACGCACACAGATCTCACAGAAGTTGGGATCGGTGATGAACAAGGAAGTCCGCTTAAAAGAAGAAGTCGATCCCGATCTGATTGGCGGGATGGTCATCCGAGTTGGTGACACTGTGTTTGACAGCAGTGTTTCCAATCGCTTGGACAAGATGGCCAAGAAGACACGCGACGGCTTTTCCAGCCAGTTGCTACAAAAATTCAATCAGCTCATTTCCGAATAAATAAGACAACTCAAGCCTCCTAGCTTTCCCATGAAATTTAGTAGCGACGAAATCGCATCGGTCTTGCAGCAAGAGATCGAGCAGTTCGACAGCAAAATTGACGTCCGAGAAGTTGGCACCGTGCTGGAAGTCAGCGACGGCATCGCACGCGTTTACGGTCTCTCCGGCGTGATGGCTGGTGAGATGGTCGAATTCCCTAACGGTGCAATCGGCCTGGCCTTCAACTTGGAAGAGAACAGCGTCGGTATCATCATTCTAGGTGACTACCTAACGATCCACGAAGGCGACGAAGTCAAAGCTCTCGGCACACTGCTTTCGGTACCAGCCGGTGACGCCGTGATCGGCCGCGTGCTTGATCCACTGGGCAACCCGCTCGACGGAAAAGGCCCGGTCCAAACGGACATCACACGCCCCGTCGAAATCATTGCGACAGGTGTTGCCGAGCGTCAGCCGGTCTCCGAGCCAATGCAGACCGGCATCAAGTGTATCGACGCCATGACGCCGATCGGCCGTGGCCAGCGTGAATTGATCATCGGTGACCGCAAGACTGGTAAGACAGCCATCGCCATCGATACGATTCTGAATCAAAAAGGCAAAGGCGTTAAGTGCTTCTACGTCGCCATTGGCCAAAAGGACTCGGCGGTTGCGACCGTTGTGGAAACTTTGACCAAATACGGTGCGATGGAGTACACAACCGTCATCGCCGCTGGTGCAAGTGCCCCAGCACCAATGCAGTACGTCGCGCCTTACGCTGGAACCGCGATGGCCGAGCACTTCATGTTCAACGGGGGCCACGCCTTGGTGGTTTACGATGACTTGAGCAAGCAAGCAACCGCCTATCGCCAAATGAGCCTGTTGATGCGACGCCCACCAGGACGCGAAGCATACCCTGGTGACGTGTTCTATTGTCACAGTCGATTGCTCGAGCGATCCTCGAAACTTTCCGAAGACCTCGGTGGTGGTTCGATTACCAGCCTGCCGATCATTGAGACCCTCGAGGGTGAAGTCTCGGCCTACATTCCAACCAACGTGATTTCGATCACCGACGGGCAGATTTACGTTCAGCCCGACTTGTTCTTCTCCGGTGTTCGACCGGCCATGAACGCGGGCATCTCGGTGTCGCGTGTCGGTGGTGCCGCTCAAGTGCCGGCGATGAAGAAGGTTTCCGGCGGCCTACGACTTGACCTGGCAGCTTTCCGTGCGTTGGAAGCATTCGCTCAGCTTGGTACCGATCTTGATACGGCAACCCAGTCGCAACTTGATCGTGGTTACCGAATGGTCGAATTGCTGAAGCAACCACAGTACCAACCACTTTCCGTTGGCGAGCAGATCGTGAGTATCTACGCCGGCACCAACGGCTTCTTGGACGATGTCGAGATCAAGGGCGTGCAACAGTGGGAACGAGACTTCTTGCAGGTCGCGGGTGACAAGCAAGGCGACTTGCTGGAAACACTTGGCAGTTCGAAGCTGACCGACGAGATCGTCGAAAAGATCGAAGCCTGCATCAAAGACTTCAAGGCCGGTTACAAACCTGCCGAAGCCTAGTCCCCCTCCCAACGCAACCAAGATCACTCGCCCGGTAACGAACTGAAGTTCGTTCTACATTCATGGCCAACGCAAGAGCACTCGACAAACGACGCAAGTCGATCAAGAACATCCGCAAGATCACGCGGACAATGGAATTGATCGCAACGGCGCGCTATAAAAAAGCGATGGATCGTGCTGCCGCTGCAACGGCCTACACCGATCAAATCACAAAGATCGTTTCCCGGTTGGCAGCAGCTGGTTTGGATGTAGCTCATCCGTTGCTGGAGCAACGCGAGAAAACGAAGTCGGCACGAATCCTTGTCTTGTCCAGCAATCGTGGGTTGTGCGGTGGCTATAACGCCAACGTCCTGCGAACCGCAGTCCCAAGAATCAAGGAACTACGCGAATCGATTCCAAATGTAACCGTCGATGTCGCTGGAAAGCGTGGCATCAATGGCTTGATGTTCCGAGGGATCGATTCCGACGATCAACATCTGGGCTTTGAAGATCAGCCAGCTTATGACGAAGTCGAAAAGATCGCCAACACCTATCTATCACGATATGTGACCGGTGAGATCGATCGCCTTGACGTCGTCTATACAAAGTTCATCAGTACCGGCAAGCAGATCGCGACGGTCCAAACCATGCTTCCTCTCGGATCGCTTGGCGACGAAGCGCCAGTCGACGCCAGTGCTGCCAACACCGAGTACGAGTTCCTGCCCTCTGCGGAGAGCATCCTAGAAGAAGTCGTTCCGACCAGCTTCAAAGTCCGTTTGTTCAAATGCTTCTTGGACGCAGCGGTCAGTGAGCAGGTCGCTCGAATGATCGCGATGAAAGGTGCAACCGAGAGCGCCGGCGACATGATCAAACAGCTTTCGATGACCTACAACCGAGCCCGTCAAAGCCAGATCACTGGCGAGATCATGGAGATCATTGGCGGCGTGGAAGCCCTGGAAGGCTAAAAACTTTATAGCGGACGCTTGTCCGTTGTTCGACACTACAACGTAACGCGGATTCGTCCGTTTACCCCGAACGAAAGTTCGTTCAACATTCACCTGTTCATTCTTAAAAGACCCAGCCATGTCCACTGCAACTGCGACCGGTAAAGTCACCCAAGTCATTGGTTCGACATTCGACGCTCAGTTTCCTGAAGGCTCGTTGCCACCGATTTACAACGCCCTGACTATCAAGAGTGAGCACAAAGGTGTGTCCCTTGATTTGGTCGGTGAAGTCCAACAGCACCTAGGCGGTGGTCGCGTACGTGCGATCGCGTTGGGATCGACCGAAGGAATGATGCGAGGCCTGGAAGTCGTCAACACAGGAAAGCCTCTTTCGGTTCCTGTTGGACAAGAAACTCTGGGACGAGTGTTCAACGTGCTGGGCGATCCGATTGATAAGCGAGGCGACGTCAAAGCCGACGACCGCTGGCCCATTCACCGCAAAGCTCCTCCTGTCAACGAACTCTCCACCAACACCGAGTTGTTCGAGACGGGCATCAAGGTGGTCGACCTACTCACTCCTTTTGTGCGTGGTGGTAAAGCCGGTTTGTTTGGTGGTGCTGGCCTCGGCAAAACAGTCATTCTCACCGAGCTGATTGCTCGTATTGCATCCAGCCACGGTGGTTACTCTGTGTTCGCCGGTGTGGGAGAGCGAACCCGTGAGGGAACCGACCTTTGGCTTGAGATGCAGGAGACGGAAATCGGTTCGACCGGCCGCAAGGTGATCGAGCAGACCTGCATGGTGTTCGGCCAAATGAACGAACCACCTGGATCCCGTCTTCGTGTTGCCCTTTCGGCCCTGACCATGGCTGAGTATTTCCGCGATACAACCGGTGCTGACACACTGTTGTTCGTCGACAACATTTTCCGTTTCTCGCAAGCGGGTTCGGAAGTGTCGGCACTTCTCGGACGGATGCCATCTGCTGTGGGTTACCAGCCAACGCTGGCCACCGAAATGGGTGCGTTGCAAGAGCGAATCACGTCGACCAAGAAAGGTGCGATCACGTCGGTTCAAGCGGTTTACGTGCCTGCTGACGACCCGACTGACCCAGCACCCGCAACGGCGTTCGGCCAGTTGGATGCGTTTATCTATCTGGAGCGATCAATTTCGGAGAAGGGAATTTACCCTGCGATTGACCCACTCGCATCGAACTCACGAATTTTGGATCCTCAGTACGTTGGTGATCGTCACTACGACATTGCTCGTCGCGTGCAAACGATCCTTCAACGTTACCGTGAACTTCAGGACATCATCGCGATTCTCGGTGTTGACGAGTTGAGCGAAGAAGACAAGACAGTCGTGCACCGCGCACGTCGAATCGAGCGTTTCCTTTCGCAGCCGTTTTTGGTCGCAGAGGTCTTCATCGGCAAGCCCGGTGAGATCACTTCTTTGGAAGACACGATTCGCTCCTTCGAGGAGATTTGCGACGGCAAGTGGGATCACTTGCGTGAGCAGGCCTTCATGTATGTGGGTGCGATCGAGCAAGCCGAAGCACAAGACAAGAAACTGGCCGAAGCAGAAGCCAATAAATAAGAGATTCAAACATGGCGATTCGCTGCGTCGTAGTCACTCCTGAAAGAACCGAACTCGACCGAGAGGCCGAGTCGATCGTATTACCAATGTTCGATGGTGAACTTGGTGTGCTGTCCGGCCGTGCGCCGATGATCGGCCGCCTCGGTTACGGCACACTGCGTTTGCAGACTGCCGCTGGCCCTGAACGATACTACGTGGATGGTGGTTTCGCTCAGGTGGAGGAAAATGTGGTCAACATTTTGACCGCACGCGCCATTCCCGTGGACCTGATCGATGGCGATGATGCCCGTGAGGCGTTGGAGACAGCCAAGCAGATGCCAGGTTCAACCGCTGAGGAAACTCAGCTGAAAGAAACCGCAGTCCGACGCGCACGCGGACAGCTTCGCGCTTCGCGATAAAAGCCCCGTCAAAGACAGCGGCTGCAGTTGACTATTGCTTGAAGCCTGATCCGCTGGGGCGTTTGGACAATGCACCACGAACGCCCAACTCACGTGGATCACGAGCGATCTTGTCACTGAAGATCCGGACATCATCCATGATTGGACGAATTCGCGACGACGCGTTTTCGATGTTCGTGACCGTTCGGCGAATCTGGAAATAGAGTTCGTCGTCTTCCAGGAATCGCTTCAGCGTTCCCTCACTGTTATTCAGTGTCCTACCAAAGGCTTCGACTTGAACGAGGGCGCCTTCCAAACTGCTGAGACTGCGAAGCACTTGCGCTGCCATTTCGTCGCCGCGGTCGGCAAAAGGTGCCGTGAATTGCTCCAAGTTCTTAGCCGTTCGCCCGATGCTTTCGACGGTGCCTTGGGCCTTTTCGACAGTATCCGTTGCCGTTTTGACCGTACCTTCTGCAGCCAAGCCCACCTTCTCGAACTGAAGTCCGGCGCGCTCAAAACTCTCGAACGTCTTCTGGGTAGACTCGAGTGTTAGCCGAGCCTCGTTCAGCAATTCCGGGATCTCTCCGACCGACTTTTCAAGCGCGATCTTGAGCTCTGGATTTCCAACGATCTCGCGAACGTCTCGCATCGCGCCTTGAAACTCTTCGAGCGTCTTCACCGCTTCCTGCGAAACACGGTCCAGCTTCCCATCGGCTCCGCCGATCACATCACGAACCTCCGAAGCCAGCTGATTCACACTTTCGCCTGCAGAGGCGATCGATTCGCCCGCACTCTGAATGGCATCGAACGTGCTCTGCAGATCATCCTGCATCTCAAACAGGCTTTGGGACTTTTCGCCGTAGTCCACAAATTCACCGTCCGAATAGAATTCGTCGGCTCGAGGACGAACCACCGGCCGAAGCTGCTGCACCGATCGCTTCACAAACTCAAGTTTTGAGTCTCCTGAGACGAGATTACCAGTGCCGATCTGTGGGACGTAACGATGCGTCAACGGCTTATCACTGTTCATCGCGAGAATCACGAGTACACCACCCTCGTCACGCAAGTTGATTTTCGCAACGCGTCCAATCCGAACGCCATCGCGCATCACCGGGGTGTTGGGTCCGATACCTTCGGCTGACGGGAAGACGACCGACATCGTGTAGTCTTGGTTCAGAACGGCAGGGAATGCACCGAACAGAAACACCAGGATGATGCCGATGCCGATTGCCGAGATGACTAGCACCCCAACGCCGAATCGTAGTTTGTTGTCGTCCATGTTTCTCCTTAATCGGTTACTGCGACTACCCTCCCATGCCGTAACGGCAATTGAGCGACGCAGGATCTACAAACCGAACTCCTGATTCATCTCGTTGATTCGCTCGCCCGCTTCGCCCCGCACAAACTGTCGAACGCGGCGATCTTCTGCATGCTCCAAGTCGCTTGGCGAACCGTCGAACAGCACCTGCGAATCGTTTTTCTCTTCCAATCGGTGTCGCGGATAGAACATCAAGACTCGATCTGCGACTTTCCTCGCTGTGTGCATGTCGTGGGTGACGACCACGCTTGTGACCGGATAGCGACGACGGGTATCCAGGATCAGCTCATTGATCACGTCACTCATGATGGGATCCAATCCCGTTGTCGGTTCGTCATACACAACCAATTCGGGCCGGAGAATCAAAGCTCGAGCAAGTCCAACACGCTTTCGCATTCCGCCGGAAAGCTCCGCGGGACGTTTGCGAGTAACGCTGCGAGGCAATCCGACTTCCGCCAAATGTTGCATGACGCGTTCCTGAATTTCCTGTTCCGTTGCGACTTCGTTTTGACGCATCGGGAAGGCAACGTTGTCAAAGATCGTCATGCTGTCGAACAGGGCTGCGTTTTGAAAGACAAAACCGAACCTCCGCCGAGTTTCTGCGAGTTCTTTGGGGCTGATTCGGTTCAGATCTAAACCATCAAAGGACATCGACCCTGTCGTTGGCGAAATCAAACCAACAATCGTTTTCATGAACACGGTTTTGCCGCAACCACTTTCACCGATGATCGCCAATGTCTGACCACGATCGATCGTCAAATCAATGCCTCTGAGAATCGATTGCCCTCCAAACTCCACCGACACATTTCGAGCCTCGACCAATGGGATGCCCACATCGATGCCAGATTCTGCTGTCGTTCTTGACGCCACCGCGTTCATATGAATGACGGGGAGTTGGGGTAGATCGAATAGTAGATCGAATTCAACACGATGGTTAGAAACAAGTCCACGGCCAAGATCAGCACGAAGGAATAGACGAAGGCCGTCGTAGCGGCTTTGCCAACTCCCTCCGCTCCAGGTTCACAATGGAAGCCACGGTAACAACTGACGATGGCGATGATGGCTCCAAAGAAGATGCTCTTGAGAATGCCGCTGAACAAATCGAAACCCGCTACGCCTTCGCGTGAGTGGTTCAGATAGGCCGCATGGTCGATCCCCAGAATGATCACGCTATAAAAGTATCCGCCAACGATTCCCATGAAGTCGGCCATGATTGTCAGAGCCGGAATCAGCAAAATGCAGGCCAGAAACCGAGGCACGACCAAGTAGTGAATGGGATCCGCCCCCATCGTCGTGAGCGCGTCAACCTGCTCGGTCACGCGCATCGTTCCCAGGACAGCGGCCATCGCGCTACCAACTCGACCGGCCAACATCGTTGCGGCCAATACAGGACCCAACTCTTTGACCAGCGTACTGTTGATGACTGCTCCCAGATGGCTATCCAGTCCAATCGCGTGAAACTGCGCGTAGCTCTGAACGGCCAAGACCATGCCGATAAACGTGCCTGTCAACGCCACCACTGGCAGGCTCAGGGCGCCAACTTGATAGAAGTTGATCAGCACGGTTCCCCGGCACGGCATTCGAGTGAATAGCCACTTCAGCATCTGCCATGTGAACAACGACATGTCGCCGATCGCTGTGATTGCATCAACAACAGCAGAACCCCAGTCGTTGATCCATCGAACCAACGGACCATCGTTGGAGCGGCGAGGACGACTCGAAATGGAAGCAGCCGACTCAGACAAGGGTCTGGACCTTCGATACGCGCACACAATCAAACACGTCTGATTGTATCGGTCGGCTGGACCTTAAGGATTAGATAAACTGCTCTCGCAGTTCTTACGCGAATTGCAAGCGTGGGTCGTCGAGCCCCAGACGCTTCATCTTCTTGTAAAGCGTGGTTCGGTTGATATCGAGAGCATCCGCTGTAGCAGCACGATTCCAATGATTCAGCCGTAGTGCCTGCAAAATGATCTGTCGCTCGGGGCCCTCAAGCGCTTCGCGGAGCGTCAGGCCGTTGACGTCTCCAAGACTGACTGGCTTGATAGCAGAAGCTTGGCTAGCAAACTGATCGGAGGCTTTCCCTGTCAGCTCAGGCGGCAGATCTTCGGTCGTCAGAGTCGCCCCACGTGATAGCAATACGGCTCTTTCAACAACGTTCTCGAGCTGCCGAACGTTACCAGGCCAATCGTAGGCTTGCATTGCGGCTAAAGCGTCGCTGTCGAAACCCTCGACCTCACGCCCGCAAGTCTCGGCGGCTTCACGGATGAAGTGATCCGCCAACAGTGGAATGTCACCTACTCGCTCTCTCAAAGAGGGCAAAATGATGTTGACGACGTTGACCCGATAGTAGAGATCCTGGCGAAAAGATCCGTCCTGAACTGACTTGGCAAGATCATCGTTCGTCGCCAAAATGACTCGCGCATCTACCGAGTGGGTCTCGGTACCGCCAAGCTGTTCAAACTGAAACTCCTGCAACACGCGGAGCAACTTGACTTGCATCGCTGGTGTGGCAGTCGCAATTTCATCTAGGAAGAGTGTTCCTCCATCGGCCAATTGGAACTTTCCATCGCGGTCATGATTGGCACCGGTGTAGGCGCCGGCCACATGCCCAAACAGCTCGCTTTCCAGCAGCGTGTCGGGCAGAGCACCACAGGCAACCTCGACGAAAGGACCGTTTCTGCGTGAACTCCGAGCGTGAATTGCTCGAGCAATCATGCTTTTACCAGTCCCGTTTTCGCCGGTGATCAGGATCGAGGCCCGAGCATCAGCAACGCTATCGATCACATCAAAGATCTTCATCATCCGGTAGTCGTGACTGAGAATATTCTCAAGTCCGCTTCGGCGATCCAGCTGATCGCGAAGTCGCTCGTTTTCTATCGTGATTTCGCGCTGCGAAACAGCACGCTGGATGGCCAGAGAGAGCTCGTCATCGATGAGCGGCTTGGTCAGCAGATCGAAGGCTCCCGCACGAACGGCTTCGACAGCCGTATCGGGAGTCGCATAGCCAGTAACGACAAGAACGGCGGTGTTAGGGAATTTGGTGCGAGTCTTGCTAATCAATCCAAACCCGTCCTCGTCGCCCAAACGAAGGTCAGTGATCACGAGATCAAATCTGTCTTTACTGAGGCATTCGTCCGCTTGAAAAAGATTTTGAGCGGTTACGACAGTGTGCGAACATTCGCGCAACCAATCCGCCATCGACTCGGCAAGATGGCTGTCGTCGTCAACTAACAGGATGGATACGGAATCTGTCATGGAAATGCCGAGCGATTCGTTCGGAGTGGAGTCAGGACGCTTCGGCCGAATACACCCCCTTGTCGGGTGGCTTTGGGTCCATTCTGTCCCCACGGCAAGCAACGGGCCCCTTTTCGGTTTTCCACAGACTGTGTGGTTCGCTGATGGACCAGAGATATCTAGGTCACGTTTCCCACCAGGTCAAAAACCCCGTTCAAGCCAAAGACCGCGACGCAGTAGCACTGCAGAGGGGTAGCCATCAATCCACAGTGACGGCAAGTCGTTTATAGCAAATGACTTGCGAAAAAAGGCGGGCTGGACTTCCACTCAAAACAGTGAACAATCGTCAACATCGATAGCCCAGAGATTGAGGGTTAGCGGGGTAACTAATCGGACAGACGATTCCAAAACGCAAGCATTGCGAGTTTGGGGATCAGAACGTCCAGCTAATCAACATGACTTGCGGACCATCACGTGAATTTGAAGGTACTAATCGTTGACGACCACGAGGTCGCCAGGATCGGTTTGTCTACACTCTTAACCGGGTCAGGCTTTTCGGTTGTGGGATCCGTCGCAACCTGCTCCGAAGCCATTGAAAGCTTGGACAGATCAATTGATGTGATCTTGCTGGACGTAAGGATGCCCAACCAAGACGGACTCTCCACGTTGCAGAAAATCCGCGATATCGACATCGCTGTCCCTGTCGTGATCCTGAGTGCCTATGACAATCCGACCTACATCGCTCGCGCGGCGGCACTTGGGGCAAATGATTATCTGCTCAAAGGTGGCTTACCCGAATCAATCGGTAAAAGCCTGGCGTGTGTCACGAACGGAGCACTCCCGCCCCCCGAGAGTCGACTGACTACCATTCGCCGAATCATGCGAGAACAAGTCAACACGAAGACTCTTCCCAAGGAACTTCCGCTGACGAGTCGCGAAGCCCAGGTGCTGCGACACGTGGGGCTAGGACTCAGCAACAAGGAGATCGCCCGGTCCTTGGAGATCAGCGTGGAGACCGTGAAGGAGCACGTTCAGAATGTACTGCGAAAAATTGGTGCAAAGGACCGGACAGCAGCCGCGGTGAAAGCAATCAAGCTCGGCTTGGTGGAGTAAGCATTCGCTGCCGGCTATGCCTGGAGGCAGTCGGTTCCCATCCACGGTTGAAGTGCTTTTGGAATCAAGATACTTCCATCGGCCCGCTGATGGTTTTCCAGAATGGCGATCATTGCACGGCCGGTCGCGACAGCTGTTCCGTTCAATGTATGAACGAACTGTGTTCCTTTCTTGCCGGCTTGCTTGTACCGAACATTCAATCGCCTGGCTTGGTAGTCAGTGCAGTTGCTGGTGCTAGTGACTTCACCCCACGTACCGCCATCCCCACGACCTGGCATCCAAGCTTCCAAATCGAACTTCCGATAAGCTGGGCCGCCCAGGTCTCCCGTGGCCGTGTCGATCACCCGATAGGGAACTTCAAGAGCATCGAAGATCGCGCACTCAAGATCGCGCATCTCTTCATGGGCGGCGTCACTTCGATCCGGGGCGGTGAAAGCAAACATTTCAACTTTCGTGAACTGGTGGACCCGGTACAGTCCTTTTGTTGCGCGGCCTGCGGCTCCCGCTTCGGTCCGAAAGCAATGGCTCAAACCACAGACACGGATCGGCAATTCCTCTGCGTCAACGGTTTGCCCAGCTAGCATACCGCCCAAAGTGATTTCGGCGGTTCCAACCAAATTCAGCTCGCTGTTCTCGATGCTATAGATCTGCGTTTCGGGCCCCCTCGGTGTGAAACCGATTCCTTGCAGAATATGAGTGAGTGCTAAATCGGGAGTAGTAATCGGTGTGAAGCCTTGCTCACTTAGAAAACTGATTGCGAACTGTTGAAGAGCTAGATCCAAACGAACGGCCGCGTTTCGCAAGTAATAGAATCCGGCCCCGCTGACGCGAGCGCCTGCTTCGAAGTCAAATAGATCGTGCTTCTCTCCGAGTTCGACGTGATCGAGCACGGGGAAGTCGAATTCCTGTTTTTCAGTTTTCCCGAACGACAGTTCTTTGTAGCCATCTTCGTCGCCAACGGGGACATCGGGATGCGTCAGATTTGGAATAGCAGCCTGCAGGTCAGTAATTTGTTGCTCGATCTCATCGTGCTGGCGAGTCGCCGTTTCTTTCTGCTCGCGCAGCTGACGGCCTTCTTTGATCAACGTTTGCTTCTCAGCATCGTCTTTCGCTTTAGGAATCTTCTTGCTGGTTTCGTTTGCCTTGCGATTCAGTTCCTCAGCGAGTTGCAACTTTTCTAATCGCTGAGTGTCCAGAACAACGATTTGATCGACGTCGCATGAAACGCCACGTCGCTGGCAGTTTTCCTTGACCGCGTCGGCGTTCTGGATGATGTATTTTCGATCTAACATGATTTAGCAGATGGAGTTGTTTTTTTAGGTGGGTAATGATTTTGATGTCGACTTCGAATCAAGCAAACTTGCCGATTTCTTTCCAAAGTGCAGTCGATGCTTGGATGCCGCGGTGATAGTCGGCAACGCAGAACTTTTCGTTTGGGCTATGTGCGTTGTCATCGGACAGCCCCCAGCCGAGCAACAGACAATCGCATTGAAGAACTTCTTGGAACTTTGTCACGATCGGAATCGAGCCTCCTTCGCGGATCAAGACCGGTTTGACGCCGAACGCGGATTCGATGGATAGGTTGGCGGCTTCGACGAACTTACTATTGGTGTCGGCCAGCATACCGGGGGCACCGTGATCGGGTGTCAACGTCCACTGAACGCCCTTAGGCGTGTACTTGGTCAAATGTTCTTCGATCGCGGCGGTCAACTTTTTAGGATCTTGATCAGGAACCAAACGGAAACTGAATTTGGCCGATGCTGTTGCCGGAATGATTGTCTTGACACCTTCCCCTTGGTGGCCTGACGTCAGTCCGTTGATATCGAAAGTCGGTCGGGCCCAGCGTCGCTCATCCGTCGTGTATCCGGATTCACCAAACAGCTCTTCTACGCCGACGGTTTTTGAAAACTGTGCATCATCCTGTGGCAGTTGCCGCCATTGCTCTCGCTCGCTCTCATCAAGCTCTCGGACATCATCGTAGTAGCCAGGAATTTGAATTCGGCCTTCGCCATCCACCATCGAAGAGAGCAAGTGGCATAGAGCAATCGCGGGATTCATAACGGCTCCACCGAAGGAACCGCTGTGCAAGTCTTGGCTTGGACCGTCGACCTGGAGCTCATAAGTTGCGATTCCGCGCAGTCCGTAGGTGATCGCCGGCTGGCCTTCGGAGTACTGGCCACTGTCGCTGATCACGACACAATCGCAAGCCAAGCGTTCACTGAGATCTGGCAACATGCGTTCCAAGTTTTCACTGCCGACCTCCTCCTCGCCTTCGATCAGAAACTTGATTTGAAGAGGCAGCGATTGTCCGCTTGCGAGCCAGTCGCAGACACTCTGCACATGGGTCAGCAACTGCCCCTTGTCATCGGTGGCCCCCCTGGCGTACAGATTTCCGTCACGGATGGTCGGATCGAACGGGCCAGTGATCCACTGATCCAGGGGTTCGACTGGCTGGACATCGTAGTGTCCATAAACCACAACGACCGGTGCCCCAGCGATCTCGGGGGTCTCGGCCAGCACCATCGGATGGCCCTCGGTGGGCATCATTTCGACGTCCAGACCGGCTGTTTTGAACTTTTCGGCCAGCCAATCTGCGGCCCGTTGCACGTCATTTTTGCGGGAACTGTCGCTGCTGACGCTAGGAATCTTTAGCCAATCGATCAACTCCTCCAAATGACGTTGGGAAGTTTCTTCGTTGGGAGTCTGTACGGCCGACATGGCGATATCACCTTGTGTTTTATGCGATTTCAGGACTGCCTCGGGTCCTCCGATGGCGCTACAATATACGCTGATCGTCGTGGAACAGAATCATGGCGAATCGACCTGGTGAACGAATCTCGATTCCACCCACCCGCAAACCTCAAATTTGACTTTTTTAGTAGAGCACGGAGCGTCAGTCTGAAATGGCCGATCAGCAAACGATGGTGGCTGAGCCACTCGCTGTTCCTAAGCGGAACGTGAAGAAAAAACCCAAGAAGCAGCCTCGGTATCACGTCATCCTGTGGGATGACACGGACCACAGCTACGACTATGTCGTTTTGATGATGAAGCAGGTTTTTAGGTTGCCCATTGAATCTGGATTTCAGATTGCCAAAGAAGTCGATACTTCTGGTCGGGCAATCTGCCTGACAACGACGTTGGAACACGCCGAACTGAAACGTGACCAGATTCACGCGTATGGCAAAGATGAGTTGATCGCACGCTGCAAAGGCAGCATGTCCGCCTCGATCGAACCCGTCAGCGAGTGACCATCGCGGCATGAATGCTAAGCTCCGCGTTGCCACGCTCGGCTGCAAAGTCAACCAATACGAAACCGAATTGGTTCGTCAGGGACTGCAGCGAGTGGGGTTCACCGACTGCGAAAACTCCGAGGCCGCTGATGTCTGTATCGTCAATACATGCACGGTGACTTCCGAGGGCGATTCCAAAAGTAGGCAAATCGTCCGTCGGCTCAACCGCCAGAATCCAGACGCCCGTATTGTTGTGATGGGCTGCTATGCAACGCGTGCGCCCGAAGAAGTTGCTGCGCTTCCAGGCGTCACCGAAGTCGTCACCGACAAACGCGAACTCCCGGACTTGATGTCACGATTTGGTGTCATCGATGTCCCCACTGGATTGGATGGCTTTGCGGGACGCCAGCGAGCTTATGTGAAAGTCCAAGACGGATGCCTGCTTCGTTGCAGCTACTGCATCATTCCTCACGTTCGTCCGAAGCTGAACAGTCGGCCGTTAGAACACATTGTCCAGGAAGTTCGCCGATTGACCCAGGCAGGTCTTCAGGAAGTCGTGCTAACTGGAATTCACCTTGGCCATTACGGTGTCGACTGGAATCGAAACAAACCCAAGGAGGACTGGGTTCGACTCGCGGACTTGCTCCACGGACTGTGTGAGTTACCGGGGGAGTTTCGGATTCGGCTCAGCAGCATCGAAGCCACCGAAGTGACTCGCGAATTGATCGCCGTGATGACGGCCTTTCCGAGGCGGATCGTGCCGCACTTGCACCTCTGCCTGCAGAGTGGCAGCGACGCAGTTCTGCGTCGAATGCGTCGGCGGTGGGGGACTCGAATGTTTCTGGACCGCTGCAGACTGCTTCGCGAGTCACTTGATAACCCAGCGATCACAACCGACATCATTGTTGGCTTTCCGGGCGAAACGGAGGAAGAGTTCGCCGAAACGCTCAGGACCTGCCGAGCGGCTGGCTTCTCGAAGATCCACGCGTTTCCGTTTAGCAAAAGAAGAGGCACGCCAGCTGCTGAGATGCCCGATCAAGTCGATAAGATTGTCCGAAGTGAGCGGGTTGGCCGCTTGGGTGAGCTAGAAGCCGAACTACGCGCTGACTACTTTCAAAGTCTGGTTGGCCAGCAATTGGAAATGATGATCGAGTCCAATCGACCCGTGATCAGCGGTATCGGCCAATCGGAACCGCAACAACTGCTGCTGCAGGGAACCACCTGTCGCTACGCCCCCGCATCGATGCTCACTCAAGACGCATCGTTCAACGCTGAGTCTGTCGGCACGCTGGTCGAAGTACAGGTTGAAGCTGCCACCGAGGAGCACGTGGTGGTCAGGCAGAGCCGTTTCGCATCTTGTCACGAGCCCGGCTAAGAACTGGCCCGACACTGTTGGCCGACATTCCAACCACCTGCCCGATCTCTTCGTAGGTCTTGCCTTCCAAGTGATACATGCGAACCACGTTTGCTTCCTTGGGATCCAAACGCGTCAGTAACTTATGAACCTCTTCTTGGTTCTCCATCCGGCGAGGCGGTTCTTCAGCAGACGGTTCAGCGGAAAACCCGCTCGCCTGTCCGTTGTGCAGGCTTCGCAACTTTCGAACCGTGACCCTTCGAGAGATGACTGTCAGATAGGTCGCTAACGAACAGTTCCGTCGAAAACTTCTCAGGACAGCAAAGTCATTGGTAATCAGCGTAAGGAAAACTTCCGATACCAAATCATCCCGAGTGGCCCGGTCAATCTTCAGCCCCCGCGATTCTGCTGTGTGATTGGCGACGTGGACCACCAGTCCCAAAAACCGATCGACGAAGTCTTGCCAAGCGCGTGGAGCGCTGTCCAAGCACCGCTGAAGCAGTTGGCGATCGACCTCGGAAAGACTCACAGAGAAGTACCAGCAAAAAATGAAGAGTGAATTCCGACCCCGAGGATCTGGATTCCCGCAGCCAATCCGGAACCGATAGTTTTCAGACAGATCGTCTGAAACCCAACAAAGTTCGAAAAAAGCCGCTCAAGGGATGATTGCATAGTAGGCACGATTCCGTTGTTCCGCAAGTTTTCTCGGCCTGGCCCCCCCCACTACTGGGAGAGTCAGGGGCAGGTCAATCGTCGAATATCGCCTTGTTTCCCCATGCTTTCGATTATCTGTCGCTTATTTGAGTGCGATTTTTGCGTGGTTAGACTTCGTGACATAGGTTTCAGAGTTCTCCATCCTGATGATTCCGCGCTGAATTACGTGACCTATGACCGATCCTGCCGCTTCCAACACAACCAGCTCGATGGACTACACCGCCAATGCTCCTGTGATTGGTTTCGAGGAGAGTCAGCAGCGAGTTGGCCAGTTGCTCGCTGACCTACAAGACAGCACTCCTGCCGCCGAAAGCTCGCAAACGGAGCGTGCAGGGGCGCGCTTTGAGAACCAATTGGCAATGGTCCGACTTGGGATGGCGACGTCGCTGTTCTATGCGCTAAGAACAAAACATGCACCGACTGCCGCTCACAGCCTACGGGTCGCACTGTCGTGCTCTGCCTGGGCAGAGCGAATGGGTTTAGACGAAGCGACGCGAGATCGAATCGAAGTCGCTTCGCTGTTACATGACTTGGGCAAGATTGGGATTCCCGATCGAATCCTGCGTAAGCCTCGCAAGCTGACACCTGACGAACAACTGATCATGGATTGCTGCCCGCAACTCGGCTGCGAAATCCTCCGCGGCTGCACCGGCGACATCGAACTGCTGGATATCGTTCAACACGCCAACCGATGGTACGACAGCCGGCGACATGAAGACGGTCCTCGTGGGGAGGCTCTACCGTTGGGTTCCCGGATGCTATCGATCGCAAACGCGTTTGATGCGATGACAACCGACTCCGTGTACCGCCCGGCCCTGAGCCGAGAGAGAGCGATTCACGAACTGTTGGATGGCAGTTGCACACAGTTCGATCCCGACTTGGCAGTCGATTTTCATCGGATGCTCGAGGATCGTCCCGAACTCTTGCACGGTGGCGTGGTCAATCGATGGTTGCAGCAACTGCAACCGGACTCGGATACCTACTGGTCGGCTCCCACCCAATTTGGCCAACCCGAAACGACACGCACGGAGAGCCTGTTCTACCAACAATTGATCGGCAACATGAAAGACGGAGTCGTCTTCACTGATGCGGAAGGCACGATCACCGAATGGAATATCGTCATGCGGCGACTCACCGGTCACGCTGCGGATGCCGTTGTCGGGCAGGCTTGGAGTGACCAGCAGGCTGGGCTCCGTGATCACGACGGTGGAGAAGTCCAATCGGATCTCATACGAGAGTGCCTTGCTTCGGGAACAACCGTTGCCAGTCCGATGACGATCTGCATCGAGGGAAAACCCTCGATTCCTGTTCAAGTGCAAGTATCTCCTGTTCCCGGAGCAATACCAGGAATACACGGCACCGTGATGATCGTGCGAGACCTTTCGGACCAAGCCGACATGGAAGAGCAGATCGAAACCCTACACATTCAATCAACACTTGATCCGCTGACACGCCTTTCTAACCGAGCACATTTTGACCAAGTGCTCGCTGACCTGAATCTTAAAACAACCGCAGGTGGCCCCACATTCAGCCTGATCATCTGCGACATCGATCACTTCAAGCGAGTCAACGATGTTCACGGACATCCCGCAGGCGACGAAGCCTTGGTCTGCTTCGCCGAGGTACTCAATGGCCATAGCCGCGAGGGAGATCTCGTCGCCCGCTACGGCGGAGAAGAGTTCTTGCTGCTGACACCAAACTGCGACAACGCGACGGCTGCCAACCGTGCTGAAGCGATTCGCCATTCGTTGGAGATGACTCCGCTTCCGAGTTTGAATGGTGAGAGCGTCACAGCCAGCTTCGGAGTGACCGAGTTTCAAATTGGAGACACTCCCGAAACGGTCTTAGCCCGCGCCGACCGAGCCCTGTTGAAAGCCAAAGACAATGGTCGCAACCGAGTGATTCAGCTTGGTTCCGGTGTCCCCACCGACGTCAGTAGAGCCAACCCCGCAAAACGAAGCTGGCTCAACTGGTTCGACTGGGACGAGGACAGCGAGACGCCTGCCAACCAAGAGTTCGACATTGCCACGCCGGTGCCCGTCGACTTGGCGATCATGAAGCTTCGAGGCTTCATTGCCGATCACAACGCAGAAATCATTTGCGTCAACGAAGACCAGGTCTCGCTAAAACTGAATGTGATCTACACGCAGGGTGGCAGACGTCGGGTCGATCAGCAGATCGCACTGCGAGCCGACATGACGCTTAGCGAGCGTCGAGCCAATGAGGGTGTCAAGCTGCAGAAAACAAACATCCACGTGATTCTCGAGCCGATTCGTAGTCGCGATCGTCGCAGCCGCGAACTGTCGGCCTGCTGTGCCCAAGTGGTTGCCAGCTTGAACAGCTACCTGATGGGCGAAATGGTCCACGACGAAGAGGTCTAGTGGCGTCGTTTCGAGGCTGGATCAATAGCCACCTTTGCCAGAAGCATTGGGCTCGTTATCGTGCTGGGATAAGTGTTTTTTAACCTGGTCCCACTCGGAGCTGCCTTGACCATGGCTTACGAATTGCCCTCCCTGTCTTACGACTACAACGCCCTGGAACCACACATCGATGCGCGAACGATGGAAATCCATCACACCAAGCATCACCAGGCCTACATCAACAAAGTCAACGCTGCCATCGAAGGCACTGAATTGGCAAACAAGTCGATCGAAGAGCTTGTCTCCGATCTAGGATCCGTCCCAGCCGACAAACTGGGTGCCGTTCGCAACAACGGTGGCGGACATGCCAATCACTCGCTGTTCTGGTCCGTGATGGGCTCAGGCAAAGGTGGCGACCCCAGTGGCGACCTGGCAGCTGCCATCGTCAAGGACCTCGGCTCGGTCGAAGCAATGAAAGAGCAGTTCGCTGCTGCAGCGGCTACCCGATTTGGTAGCGGCTGGGCATGGCTGGTCGTCGATGGTGGTACCTTGAAAGTTGGCAGCACAGCCAACCAAGATAGTCCACTGATGGGCGCCGACATCGCCGGAATCGGCGGAACCCCTATTCTAGGATTGGATGTCTGGGAGCACGCATATTACCTGAACTATCAAAACCGACGCCCTGACTACGTTTCGGCGTTTTGGAGCGTTGTCGACTGGGACGCCGTCGCAGCAAGATACGCAGCCTGCTAATCCTCGCAGAAAGCTGGTACTCAATCACCGAAACGGTGTTCTCGATCAACGAGAGCACCGTTTTTTCGTTTCGAACCGTCATTTTGATACCAGAGCGACGTCCGAGGAGAAACAGTACCGTTTTCAAGTGGTTTCGTCGTGACAGTTTGTTGTTTCTCTCTCTCCGGGAGAGTGAAGTTCAGAAATCCGCTACGTCGCTGCCCAGCGAGACCATGAATTCGTGGAGGTTTGCCACCAAATACAAATCAACCGTCGCTTTGCTGAAATGCCACTCCAGCCCCGTTAGAATCCTTTGCTTGGATTCTCAGGCAGATACGACAAACACAGGAATGGCCATCATGCGTTCAAACCAAATGGATCTATCCCGGCGCGAGTTCTTGGTCGCGGCCGCAGCTGCAACGGCCACGTCGACGGTCGCCTCACACGCACTCGCCGCAGGCCCAAATGATCGCATGCGCGTCGCCTTCATCGGTGTGGGAGGCCGAGGGGGACGCAACCTGAAGACAATCGCAAGCTCAGATGGCGTCGACGTGATCGCGCTTTGCGACGTGGACCGTCGATTCTTGGAGAACACCGGCGAGCTGTTTCCTAAGGCAAGACAGTTTCGTGACTTCCGAAAGCTTTACGACGCTTTAGGAAAGGACGTCGACGCTGTCGTTGTAAGCACGCCCGAGCACACGCATGCCTATGCGACAATGCCGGCGCTGCAACTGGGCAAACATGTCTACTGTGAAAAGCCATTGGCCTACAACGTCTACGAGACCCGCCGCGTCACCGAGGCAGCTGCAGCTGCCGGCGTGGTAACGCAGATGGGAACTCAGATACACGCCACTGAGAATTACCACCGCGTCGTCGAGTTGATTCAGTCAGGCGCGATTGGCGACGTCACCGAAGCCCACGTCTGGGTCGATCGGGCTTGGGGGCTGCAGAGTGAATCGGATTCGGCCAAACACAAAGATAAAGTCTTCGTGCAGAATCGCCCCGAGCATTCGATGGAGCCGCCCGAATACATCGATTGGGATCTTTGGCTGGGTCCAGCACCAGCACGACCGTTTCATGAAGTCTACTTTCCGGGTCCGAAATGGTACCGTTGGTGGGACTTCGGAAACGGGACGATGTCGGACCTGGGCAGCCATTGGAATGACCTTCCGTTCTGGGCATTGAAACTGGACGCTCCAAGAACGGTCGAGGCTTTCGGTCCACCACCCCATCCTGAGATTGCGCCTGCTTCGATGACCGCTGTCTACGAGTATGGATCGCGTGGTGACTTGCCACCGGTCACATTGACTTGGCATCAAGGTGCAAACAAACCTGAGCAATGGAAGAACGGCGAGATTCCCCAATGGCGCAGCGGCGTGTTGTTCGTGGGCAGCAAAGGAATGCTGATTTCTGACTACCGCAAGCACCAGCTACTTCCAGAGGAGAACTTCCGTGACTTCACGCCCCCCGAACCTTTTCTCCCGGTGCCTGCCGGTCACCATGAGGAATGGATCGCTGCATGCCGCGGTCAGGGAAAAACAGGAAGCCCATTTTCCTACGCAGGTCCGCTGACGGAAGCCAATCACCTTGGCAACGTCGCCTTCCGAGTCGGCAAGAAAATCACCTGGGATGCCGCCAAAATGGAATGCGTCGGATGCCCACAAGCAGCACCGATGCTGCGACGCGAACCACGCGAGGGCTGGTCGCTGTCGTAGCAATGGCGAGTCAGTCTTTCAAAGCCCTCACCAGAGCAAGTTTCTCGGTGCACTGCTTGCGATACGCATCGATGTTCGCTTCCTCCAAAGCAGCTTCAAAGTGTTTTTCTGCTGGCTGCTTCATGAGGTTGGCGAGGAAAATGTCTGCCAGTGTTCGGTGCCATCGGTAAAGACTGCGCCGTGCTTTCTTGCCGGGACCAAGCTCAGAAGCCTGTGTGGCCGCAGCAATCGACTTCTCTGTCGCGTCCGCACGCCTCCATGCTTCCGCTGCCTCCATCAAACAGAAGGCCTGCAGATCTTTGTCTAGCTTCGCTGTCGATTCATAGAGCTCGGCAGATTTGACATATTCTCTTGAAAGCCTGTATGAGAAAGCGCGGTTGGCCAGCATCTCTAGGTTGGGGTCCTTGCCATCGCTCTTGTCCAGTTCGATCAACCGGTCAATATATTCACCGCGTTTTCGATGGTCATGCAATACCAAGTAAGTGAACTTTTCCATCACCACCAGAGCGGTTCGATCCTCTGGGAACTTTTCCAACCTTGCTTCATATCGATCGCGCATCTTCGACTCGAGACCTTTGCGGCGCGCGATAGCAAGTGCCGACTGCAACGTCAGCGATGCAAAGGCTGGATAGGGAGCGTGCTCGATGCAATGATCGAGCGCCTCGAACATTTTGTCGGCATCACCCGTTTCTGGATAAACGCTGACCAACATTCGATAGGCATCACAGCGTTTGCGTTCATTCGACGCCAACTTGACTGCTTCTTCAAGCGCATCGCGACTCGCTTCCAAATCGCCAGACTGCCGCTGAGAGTGAGCCGCCGACATTGCAGCTAGGTAGCTGACAAACTCACCAGTTCTCTCGGCATCCTTCGCAACCAAGGGTGGCAATGCGACCAAGGACAACAAGGCGACAGTAAAAACAGAATGAAAATTCATTTTCATTACCTCAAATTCGTGGCGGATCAGAGACGCACCGACGCTTAGAAGGCAGACATCTTACTCCCTATTGCAATCCGACGCGCATTGAGACTTCAGCGAACGATTCGCCAGCAGCGATGGATTCGGCGATTGCGGAAGTCTTCAGGCACTGTTTGCTTGGAAATTTCGATGATCTCGGTGGCCTGAATTTCTTCGGTGGCAAACTTAAACCGCTTGAAATTATTGGAGAAGTAAATCACGCCGCCTTTGCGAACGAGCGGAAGCAATTGCTGCAGCAGAGGAACCGCGTCATTTTGCAAGTCCCAATCTTCTTCCGTGCGTTTGCTGTTGGAGTACGTCGGTGGATCCAGAACGACAAGGTCATACTTCTCACCGGCCGGATGTTCGCCAATCCATTTCCGAACGTCGCTTGTCATGTACCGATGCTGGTCACCGGTGAATCGATTGATGCCCATGTTGTCGCGAGCCCAATCCATGTAGGTTTGCGAAAGATCAACGGTCGTCGTGGATTTTGCTCCGCCCGCCGCCGCGTAAACGGTGAACGACCCTGTGTATGCAAACAGATTCAGGAAATGCTTCCCCTCAGCTTCCTCGCGAACCATTTGCCTTGTCGTGCGATGATCGAGAAACAGTCCCGTGTCGACGTAGTCCACCAAGTTCACGAGAAACTTCAGGCCGCCTTCACTGACCTGAAACCGCTGTTTCGTATCCGCCAACTTGCCATGCTGTGTTTTGCCACGCTGTCGTTGCCGAGTCTTCAAGTGCACGTTTTGTTGCGGGATGTCCATTGCCGTTCCCGCTGTCTCGGCCATCAACTCCAACCAGTTTGCATGTTGGGCAGGGTCCCGATCATGGGGCCGCTCATACTCCGTGATATGCAAGTGATCCTCGTAGCGATCCACCACCAAAGGTATCTCGGGAATGTCACGTTCGTACAATCGAACACAAGTGATGCCTCGCCGCGTCGGCCAACGGCGAAGATGTCTGGCGAGCTTTTTCAAACGAGAGGTGAACAACTCGGCCTGGTGCGATGCCTTGTCAGTCAGGCCACCAAACGCAGCGGCACCTGAAGCGTGGACGTATGGCTTGGCTGCCGCTGGTTCGGATCGTTGGGATTGGCTTGTTTTCGTGCTTGATTGATCCCAAGTAGATACAGGTTGGCCGGATTCGCTTGCTCTTGGTACGTCGGCAGGTGACTGCGTGTTTTCTGGTAGCGCAGGTTCATCGACTCGCGTGGCAGACGCATCAAGGGAAACGTCGGTTTCAGCGACAGACTCGGTGGTAATGATGGATTCGCTGGTAGCCGAGAGCAATACGCTAAGAATCGAGGGCTCCACTGGCTCGGCCTCGGGCGTTTCCTCAGCCAACTGCACGTGCTTCGGTTGGCTGGTGACAGGCCGCGGACCGTGGTACTGATAGTAGGTACACTCGATACGCCCGTTGTAGAGCTTACGCCTGCGATCGGCATCGCGTCCCAGCGTGCGTTCAAAACCTTGGTAGGCGGTCAAAAAATAGAACGACCAAGTCGGTAGCTTTCGCAACACGTGCGGGAACGCCGCGTACATTTCGTCCAACTCATAGTCGCGTTCATATTCCAAACGCTGACCGTAGGGTGGGTTGGTGATCAGACAACCAAACCTGCGTTTGCTAGTCGTCTCTCGCATAGCGCCTGCATGAAAGTGAATGTCTGCGACGACGTTCGCCCGTTCTGCATTGTCCCTGGCAGCTCGCAAAACTCGACCGTCAATATCACTCGCGATAATGCGTTCTTCCAGAGAGTCGATCTGTTTGCTTGCTGCCAGGTCCCGTTCGCTGAGCCAGAGATCTCGCGAGAAATCCGGCCATGCTTCGGAAACAAACTCTCGCTCCAATCCCGGTGCCATATTGCGGCCAATACGAGCTGCTTCGATTGGGATCGTTCCGCTTCCACAAAACGGATCCAACAACGGACGATCCAATTTCCAAAAGCTCAGCAACACCATGGCTGCCGCCAGCGTTTCTTTTAGCGGTGCCAATGAAACGTCCGTTCGATACCCACGACGATGCAAACTGCGTCCCGTCGTATCGATCGTCAGTGTCGCCACGTCTTTCAACAACGCAATATCGATTTTGTACTTGGGGCCCGTTTCGGGAAGTTCCGACGTCCCGTGGTCACGCTGCATCGCATCGACGATGGCGCGTTTGGTGGCTCGCTGGCAGGCGGGAACACTGGTCAATGTTGACTTGATGGATCGCCCGGTGACAGGAAAGTTCGCATCGACGGGCAACAAAGATCCCCACGCGATATCACGGGTCGTATCAAACAGGGCATCAAAATCCGCGGCCGGAAACTCGGCCACTCGAATCAAGACGCGATCCGCCGTTCGAAGCCACAAATTCGCCTGACAAATGGTCTGATGAGTTCCCGAAAAATGCACTCGCCCTGATTCGCCGATACTGGCCTCGATCCCCAGTGCGGCAAGCTCTCGGCGCACCACGGCTTCGAGTCCAAAAGCACAGGTAGCGATCAAATCGAGTGTGGAGTTGCTCAAGCGAGTATCGGGAATTCAGGGGACGATTTCTTGTTTCATGGCGAAGTCTAGCACGAATGAACTGAAACCACAGTCAGCTTCCCAATGGACGACTGCCACGTCGTTGCTGAACGCCGCGGGAGATACGTGAACCATGTTCGAGCAAGCGGTTGACAACCGACAACACACCAGTGTACTATCTAGCTAGTGAACCAGTTGGCCTGATTCAATACCGAGAAAAGCGATGTTTTTGTCGATTGATTTTCAAAGCGACGTTGCGATCTACTTACAAATTGTGAGGCAGATCAAGTTCTCTGTCGCGGCCGGGACGCTTAAACCCGGACAACTTTTACCCAGCGCCCGGGTTCTGAGCGGTCGCTTGACCGTCAACCCAAACACGGTGGCTCGCGCCTTCAGTGAGTTGACCACTGACTCTGTGATCGAGGCGCTTCGTGGGCGTGGAATGGTCGTCTGCGAAGGCGCTGTTGCAATCTGTCGAGCTGAACGTGATGGCGTATTGGCCGAACGCATTGGCGACTCACTCTCGGAAGCCTGGCACGCGGGGCTCGACGAGAAACGCATCAACAAGATCGTTGCCGATGCTCTGAAGCGCCTTGCGAAGACCAGGCCGAATGTACACACCGACGCTCCATCGGCTGACGAGCTCAAGAACGTTGCTTCCAAACCAGACTGACCCTTTTCATTCAGGAGGCTCCATCATGGAACCTGTCATTTCAGCTCAAGGATTGACGATGCGGTTTCGCCGTTGCGACGCGTTGCGAGGCATCGACTTGCAGATCGAACCGGGCACGGTATTCGCTTTGCTGGGCGAGAACGGCGCCGGAAAAACGACGCTCATTCGTATCTTGACTGGTTTTCAAAAGCCGACTTATGGAACCTGTCGCGTTTGCGGGATCAATCCGGTTCGCGATCCGTTGGCAGTCCGCAAACGCGTCGGCTACGTATCGGATGCTCCCGCGTTGTATGACTGGATGACCGTTGCGCAAATCGGGGGTTTTGCTGCCTCGTTCTACGATGGGCGTTTCTTACCACGCTATGACGAATCGATTCGTCGCTACAAAGTGGCAGTCGATCAAAAGATCGGGCGACTGAGCAAGGGGCAACGTGCAAAAGTTGCATTGTCACTGGCGCTCGCCCACGATCCTTCTCTGCTGATTCTTGACGAGCCCACCTCTGGCCTGGACCCAAAAGTTCGCCGTGATTTCTTAGAGAGCATGATTGATCGCGCTGCGACGGGGCGAACGGTGTTTCTCTCGAGCCATCAGATTTCGGAAGTCGAGCGTGTCGCCGACACGGTTGCGATCGTACACAACGGCAAGATCGTTTTGACGGGGAAACTGAACGATTTACGGCAGCAGATCTCCCAGGTTGTTGTTGATGTGGAGGACCCGCTGCGAGCATTGCCTCCGCTGCCTCATCCCGCTGAAGTGCTGACCGAAGACTACGAAGGCCGCCAGCGTCAGAGCTTTGTTCAGAATCTTGACCCCGCCATGCTGGCTTTGATTCGCGAGAGCCCAGGTGTGATCGATGTTCGCCATCGGGTGGCGACACTCGAGGAGATCTTCGTTGCCTGCACCGAGGGTCATGCTTCAACGGCCATCACAAGTGAGACAGACAACCTCGCAGACTATGCGGAGGTAGGGCAGTGAGTCAGGCGACGCACGAGGGGACACGATCGTTGCTGACGATCAATCGCTGGTTTGTTTGGAAAGAAATGCGACAATTGTCGGTCCTGGTGATCGCTCTGTTGTTTGCGGCCGTCATCACGCTGTTGTTTCTAGCCGGCGCCGGAAGCCAATCCTCCTGGATCCATGAAACGCCGATCGTCGTGCTGATGTTTCCGATCCTGTACGCACTCGGTGCTGGAACGGTGTTGGTCGGTCAGGAACGTGAGCACCGAACGCTTCATTGGTTGTCCACGCTCCCGATTCCCCATCACCAACTGCTCGGGACCAAGGTTGGCACTGCGACCGTGGGACTAATCGTGATGTGGTTCCTGGCCGTGTGCACGTTGTGGTTGACCGGCATTCTTGAGGATGAGTCGCCATGGGGACTGAACGCGCGTAGCAACTATCATGATTTGGCGCCGATTAGCTATCCGCTTTGGATGACGCACTCCCTGTACGTGATGTTGTGCGGATTCTTTGCCTCTTGGAAGTTCAAGAACCCTTTCGTGGCGATCGTTGTCGTCCTACCACTTTCGCTGATTCCGATTGTGATTGCGGAGTTGGGATTGGAGTTCGCGCAATCCAATCACTATGCCAGTTTCGTCCATTTGGTTTGGATCCTTAGTTCGGCGATTTCGATCCCAGTGATGGGACTCCTGGCACATCGAGTCGCCCACAAAGCCTTGTCGGCAGACAAGCCTCCTCAAATCCGCGTTGTCAGCCTGAAGCCTCGCGAATCCGAAACGGTGCTTGCACAGACGACCGTGTTCCGTTGGCCCATGGCGGCATTCATCTGGCAATCCATCCGGTCAAGCGCCATTCCGCTTGCCATCCTGGCAACCTCAACCATTGTCAGCATGCTGGCGGCCGTGTCTTGGCTGACGGCGAAAGACATGCGCTACGGCGAGGCAAAGTTGGTCGGATGGATCATGCTGCTGTCACTCAGCATCTCTTGGTTAGGCGTGCTTGTGTTTAAGTTTGACGGTTCGGCTGCCCGCTTACGCTTTGTCGCCGATCGTGGCGTGAGCCCTACAAAGGTCTTTTTTGCTCGCCACGGCGTCCCCATGGCAATCATCGCAACGATGCTGGTTGGATACACAATCATCATCACGCTTCGAACCGATGACCAACACTTCCGGATACTCCCCAGCACACTGGCGCTGGCGTTGTATGTTGCTTTGTTCTATTCGATATCGCAGTGGGTCAGCCAGCTGACGAAGATGTTGACCGTCGCCTTGATTGTCGCGCCATTGGCCTCCACGCTGGTGATCAACTGGTGGCTGAACACCGTCGTCAACATGGAATCAGCTTGGTGGATGCTGGGTATCTTCATCTTGCTTCCGATGTTGGCAACATGGCGACGGATGCTGCCCTACATGGACATGCGTGGGCAAATCCGCACCTGGATCATCGCAATCGGTGTCGCCTTGCTCATCATTACTCTTCCTGTGATCCCAGCCGTCTGGAAAGTTTCAAGCTTTCTTTCGAGTCACCCCAACGTGACAAGGAACACCTTGGAGCTCCTGGAAGCGGGCAACGCAGTGGTCAAACAATCTCCGCGTTCGATCGTCTTGGAAATGGACAATCGCGATCCCCTTGTTGGTGTCTTTCGAGAGACCCCTGAGCTAGGGGCCCGCATCAGTGCCAAGAACTTTGGGATCCTGTTTCCCGAACTCATGCTCAGTCGCACGGAGTTCCTGCATTCGCTCCGCGACGCGGAAACACCGAACGAGCAAGCGATCGAAGCGTACGCGAAAACGATCGAGACCGCATCGATCATTGGACACGCCGCTCGACAGAGCAATCGTTGGTTCGATCAAGAAGCGGCCGATCGCATTGAGATTTGGTTGGTTGACGCCTTGTTGTCCGAAGAAATGCAACCTTACCAACAAGAGCCATTCTTCACCGCCGCGGTAAAGCGATTGGTAAGCAGCAAAGCACGCCTCAAGTTTCGCCACGACGCCGTCCAAGAAAGTTACTCAGATACTTTCCGGCAAGACGCTTGGCTTAACTCTCGCACCAGTCGCTTCAACCAACTGCTGTGGGAAACCGGGCATGAACTTCCCTTTGGAATCAGCGTCTCACGGTATTCAATCCTGTTCCCAATCGCGCTGAAGGCAAGTACGGAGTCGCCACCTGCAGACTGGTTGCAACAGATGCACCAGGGGATCTTTGGAGATCGACCAATCGAGAATGGACCCTATGGATCGAGGCTACGGAATCAGCCCGCAATCATGTCCGTCACTTCCGAGATACTTTATCCGGCAAGGTACTGGGGAATGGAGTGGGAAGTGGATGCAGAAACGTTGCGATCCTCGTTTGGAGATTCGAAATGAGCAGTGATCATTTGAACGCACGACCAGCCCGATGCTCTCTTGCGGACTTGGCCAGCCTATCGATCGTCGGCGTCCCACTGTCAGCCCTGGCGTTGATGGGAATTTGGAGCATGGTCTCGTGGTGGCAACAATCGCTACTGCTGTCAGCAAGCGAACGAACGGTCGTAGCGGAAGCGTTATCTGTCGACGAATTGGCGGTCACAACGTGGTATGACCGGCGCGGATCAAAACAGCAGACGGCCGATCTGAACCGGCTCGTCCAAGCAAAGACAGCGCTGATTGACGAGGCTTATCTGCTGCTTCCAGATTCGGCCAAGCAACTCGACGAAGTCTTGACGTTCCACAATCCAAGCAGCAGCCCGCTAATCGAGCAGGTAGCAGCGAGAGCAAAACCGGTCATTGCGGAACTACAAAGCTTGACCAAGTCCGGCGACCGTGCTTGGCTCCCGATTGTATTTCAAGGAACGTCAACTGAACTGACCTGGGCAATGCACTCCGATGGCCTCCGACAACTGACACAGATTGAATTCCTTGACGCCTACAACAAGAAGGAATCCAGACGTGCGATCGATGCTTTGGCGTTGATGGTTCGCCTCTTTGGTCCAGACAACCAGCCGTCTTTCACGGCCGATGAATGGGTCCGTGTCAGCGGTTATCAGAACGCCTGCAACTTGGTTCTTGATTCACTAGAAAATCCACAGTGGTCACTGGAAGAACTTGACGAGATCCAGCAACTCTTTTCCGAGCCGATTGATCGGCAGAAACATTGGCAAGATATCGTTCGCGGCAATCTATTGATGGCCTATCCCTGGACGTTGAATCGAAACTCCTGGCGTGAGGGCAGATACTCCGGTCGCATGAGTGGTGCGAAACACCAGTTGAGCCTGATGTTTCTTTGCCTTCATCATGCAGCCCCCAGTGAGGCGCGTGCGTCCGCGGAGATTCGGGCGCAAATGATCGCCACTCCTGGAGCAGGAACTCAACCGCACACGACTGAAATCGACAGACTGTCGCTCGGTCGAGCGGATTGGTCAGCAGATCAATGGATCCAATTCCCAATCAGTAACGACATGTACTGGCAGATGATGCCTCAATACTTTGGCGGCACGGCATACCGGATGCTCGCCGACGCCAACCGACAACGGTGGACACGTTGTGCGGTAGCCATCAAGCAGTTCAAAGAGAAGAACGAGCGGTATCCGCAAAGCCTTGATGAGCTGCGATCGATTGGGTTTCCCCGTGACGCGACCTTGGACTTCAACGGCCGACCGTTCCGCTACAGAACCTTCAGTGGAAAAGCAGCGGAACTCTGGAACAGCTCGATCGTCGCCCCCAAAGAGGAATACATCAAAGCTGGCATCTCAGCCAACTTCGTAACGATTCGTTAATCGCTGCTTCATTGAAGCTCTGCGCCTGCCACATTCAGTTTCCATTGCGTAGAATTAGCCCATGCTTGAACTCTTTGCCCTGATTGCTCTGTGTGTTGCCCTTGGAAAACTCGTGCGTGAGCGCGGGCACAAGCCATTCTTGCTTCAAACGCTACTGGTCGTGCTTTGGTTCCTCGGTCAGTTCATCAGCGGGTTTCTGATGATCGCGGCCTATCAGCTTGCTGAAGACCCAGAGAGCGTTCCTGGCGTCAACTTTCAGTTGGCCGTGATCGCCGGGGCACTTGGTGGCGCGATCATCGCCTTTCTTTTCGCTCTGCGGCTTCCAGATCAGTACCCCCGGTCGATGGCTGATCGCTCGGTATCGACCTGATTCGAGAACGAGAAAGTAGCCCGGCTGGGCAAACTTTTCTTTTTAGGTGAAGTCTACCGCCGAGCTAGGCCGATGAAGCTTCTGGACGGGGGTGGGGACACCGCGCGCAGATTTCATGCGCTGGTAATAAAATCGTGAAACTTCATCAACTTGTTTCGATACTGACGACGATCTCTTGTTTGATCTTCGCGACTGGCTGTGCGTTAGTCCCAGAAACGAGACATCGAGAGCGCATCCATAACCCGTTTCCTCAATTGAAACGGGTCGCGGTATTGCCGTTCTTCAATCAGAGCAGCGAGCCCACCGTTGATGGCGAGATGGTCGCCGAGAAGTATTACGCTGCTTTGCAAGCCATCCCCGGATTCGAAGTGCTGCCTGTGGGCGTCTCCAAGGCTCAGTGGATGAAGTACACACTGACTTACGGTGAACCCCGCAATGGCGCCGATTTCCAACGCTTGGCTCAGCAGATGGGCGTCGAGGCTCTCGTGGTGGGTTCGATCACTGACTTCGATGCCTACTATCCGCCGCGAATGGCCCTGACCGCTCACTGGTACGCTGCCAACACTGGGTTTCACAACATTCCTGCTGGCTATGGTCTGCCTTGGGGAACGGATAGCGAGAAACAGATCCCGAAAAGAATCGCTCGTGAAGCTGAATTCGAACTGGCACGAGAACAACTCGCCACCCAAACGCCGTTGGCCGCTCCTCCTGCTCCGATCGAAGTTTCCCAACAGCGAGCCACACGAAAGTTGGCTCCCGTGGCGGGCCAGATCGTCCTGAACTCGCCTGACAACTCGATCAGTCCCATGGACGTGTTTGAGGATGGCCCCACTCAAGTCCTGAGCGATGGCACGGTATTGGTCCCGATGGAAGAGCACGTTTTCGAGACGGATGTGGTCGGTGACTTTGTTGGCCCCGATCCAGCATTGCCTGCAAATTGGCCCAACCCGACCGACTTGATTCCTGACCCACCATCACCACACCGGCCGACTGCAACTCTCAATCACGAGCCCGTGTTGACTCACACCCGACTGTATCGCGGAGATGATCCTTATTTCACAAATCGCCTCGCAGACTTCGTTGAAACTGGAGATGATGCGCGTCCGGAGGGTTGGCAGGGTTACCTAAAACGTAGCGATGATTTCGTTCATTTCTGTTGTCACCTGCACATCACAGAAATGCTGGAATCTCGGGGTGGGAGAGAGCAAAGCGACCTCATCTTACGATGGCCTCTGAGCCGATATTGAGCCCTGGTAAGCCAGGTAACTTCCTGGTGTGCTGGCAAGGTTGCTCAATGCTATCGGACGATCGCACACATGGATAAAGAAGTCAACGTACTCGCGTTGGTCAAAGGCGAAGAGAGATTCATTTTCCTCTTTGATGACGAAAACCGAGATGAAACCCTGCGTCAACTCGCTCGGTTCGCCGCTAACCCGGAACTCGATTTTTCTTGGTACGACGCTGCAATGCTGAGTCGCAAGATTCGTGATGCCGTGCCGACCGAGGAGGACTACCTGTCCGACAACGAGTTCGGCAGTCTATCGATCGAAGACTTCCATTGAGTCGTTCTGGTAGCAACGCTCATCGAGCGCGGCTACCAGCCAATGAGTCTGTGCCGCGTCCATTTTGGTGGCGGTGATAGCTACGCCCTCTGAAAGGTTGCCGGCATGCGCAGCGCGATCGCTCAATTCCTTCACTACTTGGCGACTGAGCGAAACGCGTCGGCTCTGACGATCAAGGCTTATCGTGAAGACCTGTTTGGGCTAGTGGAGTGGTTGGAAGCGACCACCGGAAACGTGCCTCAGCCCAGCGCCCTTTCGCCGCAAGACCTACGGTCGTTTCAAGCCGCTCTGCAGCAAGCCGGTTACGCACGGACAACGATCTCGCGAAAGCTGGCCTCACTGCGCAGCTTCTATCGCTTCGCGATGCGACTGGGAATCGCCACCGAGAATCCAGCCAAACCACTTCGAAACCCACGGCGTCAACGGAAGTTGCCACACGTCTTGAACAACGAAGAGGTCGGCAAACTGCTGTTGGCTCCGCCCGACAACGAAACCATGGGTCTACGTGATCGAGCGATGTTGGAAACGATGTACTCGGCAGGCCTACGTGTGAGTGAACTTGTCGCGCTGCGCGACGGCGATCTGGATCCTCACGAACAAATCATCCGGGTTCGCGGTAAAGGTCGCAAAGAGCGGATCAGTCCCTTGGGCTCCTACGCCTTGAAAGCGATTCAAGTCTATGCCGCGCGTCGGATTCGCGACCCCAAGACGGAAGACCTCGGACGCGAGGCGCCGGTGTTTGTCAATCGTTTTGGACGAATCCTGACCACTCGCAGCGTGGGCAGAATGCTGGAAAAGTACATTGCCGTCACTGGCTTGGACACACGCACCAGTCCGCACACGCTTCGCCATAGCTTTGCGACTCATCTGCTGGATCGCGGTGCAGACATTCGCAGCGTGCAAGAGTTGCTAGGGCACAAGAGTCTGGCGACCACTCAGATCTACACGCACGTTAGTGCTGCCAACCTTCGTCAGGTGTACGAACAGGCACACCCGCGAGCAAACGGGTAACTTCAAACGTAGCGTCGTTTCAGTTTTTCGGGAGAGGCGCCAAAGGCGAATTGAATCTGCAGCGACCAATTCCGAAGCGTTTGACGAATCACGCCGTGCTTCTGCCATCTTCGCGAACTGATCGAGAGTGGACCATCCAACAACAAAGGCTTCGCAACCTTCCCCATGCGTTTGGAGAATTCAACATCTTCCATCAGTGGGATCTCTGCAAAACCGCCCTCACGTTTGAACACCGAGCGGCGAACGAAAATCGCTTGATCACCAAACGGCTTTTGAGACCACGTCACTCGCAGTGAGTTCCCCCATTCGATGAATCGAAAAATCAGTCGATTGGAATCAATGCGCTGTCGAAATGCCCCCCAAGTGCAGTCGGGGTGCTGGAGAATCTGCTTCAGGCAGGACTCAGACAAACGATTATCCGCGTGCAGAAACAACACGAACTCAGATTCTGCAACAAAAGCCCCCGAGTTGAGTTGGATGCCGCGACCTGGGATGGAGCGAACGATTTTTGTCGCCCGAGACTCCGTCGCGATCCTGACGGAACGATCTTGGCTTCCCCCATCGACCACAATCACCTCCCTCGCGCCCGCTGCAAAAGCGGACTCTATCGCCATCGCAATCTCGTCTTCCTCATTGAGGACGGGGATGACAACTGAGATATCGGTGGGGGTCATACCATTTGAGCATCGCGCAATCGGACATAGGCGACCGGGCCGATCACCAAGAGGGGTGCCCACGCTGCCATGGCTGGCGTCAGCAGGTAACCACCAGAGCCCATCGTACCTGCGATTGTCTTGATCACAAAGAACGCCAAAACGGTCATCATGGCGGCTCCGATCATCACAAACAGATTTCGGCCTCTCCGATTGATCACCATTGGAAGTCCCAGCAAAATCAGGGCGAAATCAAGTGGCGGACGAATGATTCGTTCGTGAAGCAAGACTTGCAAACTCATGCTGCTGTGAACGGCCGGATTTCGAACTCGCCCCATCAACTCTGCAACGGACGACATGCGAGTCGAAGTCTGATTGGAAGACAGCAGGGTGGGATCGACCGAAGTTGCCAAGAAGCATTGTCGTGCCCCCAACCAAACTTGATCGCGGCTCGTCATCAGGATCGGTCGATTCCCGACGCCTACCGATGGCAGTTGGTCAATGTGCTCTGGCCGCCTGACTCCATCGAACAGGTATCCCGCTGGATGCTCTGGGCTTTCATCGACCCATCGCGCCGAAGTCGCCACCAACAGATCCCCATAGCCAGGATAGTCACCATCGATCCTCAGGCTCGGCTCACGAATGGTCTTGGACTTCGGTGACAGCGCGGTGCCGTCGACCAGAATTCGATTCATCTTGTCGTACTGAGCCAAGATCGGCTGCTCGGTATCCCCTGAAATGTCTTTCGTTTTCATCGTCAGCGTCTCACGGTACGCCGGCAGGATCAATTCGCGATTGGCCAACTGAACCAGAACAATCGCCAACGAAGCCAACAGAATGGGTTTGAAGATTCGTCCGTGAGAGATTCCTGCCGAAAGAATGGCAGTCAGTTCACCCGTTCGACGCAGCCAACCGATCGTGAACAAGAAGGCCATCAACGTGATGATGGCGCCCGTCCAATCGAACAACCGAAGCATGTGGGGACCGTAGTAGCGAAGCATCACCGCAGCGAGTCCGTCTTCTGCTTGGCCCTGCTTAACGAGTTCATCCATGCTGGTGAACGCGTGAAACACGATAAAGATACCGGCAATCGAACAAAAGCAGATGAAAGCTGTTCGCAAAAACAGCGTCAGGATGTAGCGGTCGATTTTGGTCACGTCGGCCGATCAAGCAAAACGCGGAATGATCTCAGAAAACGAAGTTCGGTGACCTGGCAATATCCGAAAAACTGCCCTCGCGTCGCAAGATACAAAACGAATCCCGTGAAACACGTCTTGGGAAGACGGAGTGATCTGCCTTCAACCAAAGCCCCGTTGCGATCCACACTCAGGCCAGAATGGCTGAGAATCGGGCGTAAGAAGATTCAGCACGGGACTCCGTATCGCCGGCTTGCAAACCGATGGATACTGGACTTATGAGCGAACAACACATTGTGATTGTAGGCGGCGGGTTTGCTGGGCTAAATGCGGCCAAACGTTTGGCCAAACAGAAGCAATTTCGTATCACGCTGATCGATCGACGCAACCACCATCTTTTTCAGCCGTTGCTGTATCAGGTCGCGATGGCAGGCCTCAGCCCTGCCGATATTGCTGCCCCGATCCGAAGCATTCTCTCACGGCAAAAGAACGTTTCGGTGATCTGCAGCGAGGTCCACAGTATCGACTCGGATCAGATGGTTCTACAGACGAGCGATGGTGAGATCTCCTTTGACTACCTCCTGCTCGCTTGCGGCGCGATGCACAGTTACTTTGGCAACGACGACTGGGAGCCTCACGCGCCCGGACTGAAGACGATCGAGCAAGCCACTGAAATTCGACGTCGTGTCCTCACTGCTTTTGAAACCGCGGAACTGACAGAGGATCCCGACGATCGCCGCCAACAACTGACATTCGTTGTTGTGGGTGGAGGACCGACCGGCGTCGAGCTCGCCGGTGCGATCGGAGAAATGAGTCGCTATACGCTTTCACGTGACTTTCGAAACATCGACGCGACGTTGTCACGGATCATTTTGGTCGAAGCAGGGCCAAGAATTCTCCCGATGTTCAGTGAGAAGCTCTCCAGTCGAGCGACGCGAGACCTGGAGTCGCTTGGCGTTCAAGTGTGAACCAATAGCCGAGTCACGAAGGTGGACGATCAGGGCGTCGACGTCTCCGGCGAGCACATTCGTGCGGCAACGACGCTTGGGGCTGCCGGTGTCCGTGCTTCCTCACTTGGCGAGGCATCCGGTTTCGCTTGTGATCGTGCTGGCAGGATCATTGTGGGCAAAGACTTGGCGATTGCAGGTCATCCCAACATTTTTGTCGCTGGCGACCAATGCGCCTTCATCGATCAAGCCAGCGGTAGACAATTGCCGGGCGTCGCTCCCGCTGCTGTTCAGCAAGGCCTGTTCATCGCGAACACGATTTGTGGCGAATCGAAAGACAAGCCAAGAGGTGAGTTTCGTTATCGCGACAAAGGCCAGATGGCAACGATCGGGCGAAGTCGGGCCATCACAGAAGTGGGCAAGTATCGGCTGACAGGCCTGCCTGCTTGGCTGACCTGGCTTGTGGTTCACATCTATTTTCTGACCGGGTTCCGAAACCGGTTATTCGTCGTGCTCAGTTGGGCATGGTCGTTCTTTACATTTCGTCGGGGGGCGAGATTGATCGTGGGAAAACAATGGCGTTCCTATGGCTCCGCCTCCAACGAACAAGTTGACCAAGAACCTGTCTCAAAAAGGTGATCCCGACAGGAGCCTGAGTTCTCGATATGATCAGGGTCAACCAATTCGTCGATTACTCTCCAAATTGAGACATGATTCATGGCTGTTCGGACGCCAATTCTCCTTGTTTGCGTCGCCATTCTGTCGCTCGGCTGCTCACAGACGCCCGCTGACCCTTACGCTGCGTCCAAGGGCGATCCATCAGAGAGTCTTGCGACAACGGACATCGCGCCGGATCCAACACTTGCCGAAGCCGCCCCGATCGCAGCCTCCGAGGGGCCTTACTCAGAGCCTGAGTTATCGCGTCGCGAGCTTTCAACTTCGAATTCAGAGTCTCTTCAACCGTCCGACTTGGCTCAACCGGAAGGGGTCGTTGGAACGCCATCCCTCGACCGGCAAGGCATGACACCAAGGCAAGTCTCACCGGGAAACGTTCCCCTAAAAATGGCGCCGGCCGCTGCCTCTGCTCTTGGCCAACTAAAACCAGATTTGCCGCCCGCCGACTTGGTCAAGTTTCTTGCTGGAGCCGATAACGACATGCGGCTGATTCACAGCGGTCAATCGGGAATCACAGACCCTCAGGAAGCACGCCGCACCTTACTGCACATCATCAAAATGAAGTTGGAAGCTTCCAAGCGTTTGACCGTACATGCCGAGGCAACCGAAGCACAAAAGAGTGAAGGAGCGCGTGGTGAACTCCAATCGCTGTCCCACCTGGCATCCTTGGGCGACCTGAAGTCTGCCGAGGAACTCGAACTGCTCGCCGAATCAAAATTGGAATCCAGCGATGACAGTGTGGCGGCGGATAGTCGCTTGGTGCTGATTGGGTTCGCAATGGAATCGCTTCAAAACGGAAACCAAGATTCCGTCCAAAAGATCCTTGACCTTGTCACCCAGATCGCGACCTCGAAAACGCCAGCTGATGTTCCTGCCATGATTGTGATGGGGCAAGCTCGACAAGTCTTGGAACAGTATGGTCATGCCACCGAAGCAAGACGCGTTCGCGACACGATCATTGATCTGTTCGCCGATTCGCCAAATCCAGAAATCGCGGAGATGGCCGCTCAACAAGCCGGCAGCGTTCGCTTCGACGCGATCAACGATCTTCACAAACTAGCTCTTGATGGTGGAGAGGTGACTTCCGACCAATGGACCGAATCGGTTGAATCCTTGATCAAGGAATCCGCTGACCTGCAAACGGTTCAGTACCTGGCCGGTTGCGCCCTCGAGTTTGAATCGTTCGACATGAACGACTTGGCCGCAGCGACCTACCAAACCATGTCGGCCCGTTTCGATGACCCACAAGCTGCCACTGGCCGCGAAACCATTCTCGCGATTGGAGCTTATCGAACCAGACAGAATGTGATCGGCTCCGAATTTACACCAACGCTAAATGCGATCGATGGTTCCGAGGTCCGCCTGGCCGACTACCGAGGGAAGGTCACTCTGATGCCCCTGTGGGCGGCCAGTTTTCCCGAATCGTTGCAACTTGTCCCAGACCTGATCGCGATTCGCGAGCTACATCCGGAGAAAGTCGAGATTGTTGGCATCAACCTGGACATGGCTGGTGCGCCGCTGGAGCAGTTCCCCGAATTGAAAGAACTCGGTTTCGTCAATCTTCGCTCGGAGACTGCTCCCAAACAGGCAAATCCGATTGCCGTGCAGTTCGGGATGGTATCGATGCCATTTCTTGTGATTCTAGATCAGGAAGGGCGAGTCGCAGCACTCAATTTCACCGGTCGCAACTTGAAACAGACCGTCGAAAAATTGCTAAACCAGTAACCCATTCGCCCTCTACACTGACCGTTTCATTCAATCGGTTCGTTTTCAATTGTCCATCTGCAACTCTGCAATTAGGATGAGGCCCGAGAGGTAGCACTGCGATATGAAAAACGAATTCATCGAACTGACTGGCAAAACTCTGTTGGACGTTGTCAACGAAGGCGAAATCGACCTTGGACAACTTCATGAAGCGGGCGTAGTCGGCGATTCGATTTTGCGAATCAACCGACACGGCGAAATCGAACTGCGCACCAAAAGCACTTGGCAATTGGTTGGCGGCCTCATCGGCAACTTCGAAGAGAGACTGGTGAACATGACCGGCCTCGATTGGTCTGAATGATCATGCGACTTCTTGGCAAACACTCATCAACGTGTCTTGCCAGGACCTAACTCGATCGACTGAAATCGAATCGGTGCGACTCCCTTCACAAACGTCGCCTCGGACTCCAAAACAATCTGGCTGCACATCCGCTGCCCATATTGGTCGCACCTGATCCTCACGGATGGATCCCGCCATCGCCCACCACAGTCTTTGCTCTCGCGACAACCTCATGATCTCTTGCAGTCCCGCGATGCCCAGGTGATCGAGAGTCGTCCGGCCATCTTTGCAGTAAGTATCGATCAAGCAACGACGCAGGCCCGCTTTCGACGCGGCTGCAAACACCGACATTGGGTCAAGACTCCCCGCATTTTCATGATCGGCGTACGCCACAGCAACCAACTCGATCGCTGGGCTCAACTTGGCTCGAACCTTGCCCCAAAGTTGAAGCAGCGATTCTTCGGTCTGGCATCCACTGGGACCGACCTTTGCGTAGGCAAACTCAGCGGGAATTTTCGCAGCCACTTCCAAGGCCTGCGTTCGTTCCCCAAGTGCAGCCGAAAGGACCCCATGCTGCTGCTTTGAGCGGCAAAACACATCTGCGGCATGCCGAAGGACTGCCAAATCCGCTGGAGCAAGCGGACCATTGTGTGGCTCTTTCAAGTCGATCACGTCGACCCGGCTGTGCAGCACAGCGTCAAACTCCTCCTGATTTCGGACGCTAATCAGCAACTCGGAGCACAATGTCATGCGAGGAATCATGAAAACGGTTGGGTCGAAGAGAACTACGTGGATATACGGTTGGCCGTTTGCGGGTTAAAGTTTCTACTCGCGATTTGACATCGATTTGATCCGCGCCAATCCAAGCCGGATCCCTACTATCCATGAAATTGAACTCCAAGCGTAACGTTGCAATACGAGTCCATAAATACGCCCGACCAGCTTCAACAGTTTTGTGAGTCAATCTCTGACGCAAAACTGATTGCTTTTGACACTGAGTTTGTGTCCGAGGACAGCTATCGTCCGCTGCTTTGCCTGATCCAAGTTGCGACCGAAGACCAGCTGGCAATCATCGATCCCATCGAAGTTCCACAGACGGGACCTTTCTGGGAGCTTCTGACCCAGCCTGGGCGAACGGTGATTGCCCATGCCGCCCGCGAGGAGTGTCGGTTCTGCTTCCGCTTCACAGGAAAGCCCATTGCGGGACTATTCGACACCCAATTGGCGGCGGGTTTCGTAGGAATGGAGTACCCGGCGTCGCTCGGAACTCTTGTTCAGCGTCTCGTCAACAAAACATTGCCAAAGGGAGAAACCCGGACGAACTGGGGACGCCGCCCGCTAACCGAAGATCAAATCACCTACGCTCTTCACGACGTCACCGACCTTGTCGAGATGTACGAAAAGCTCTCTTCGATGGCCAAGAAGCTCGAACGCGCCGAATGGCTGGAAGAAGAAACAGAGATCTTTCAGCAAAAAGTCATGGATGCCGAAACCCGAGAGAATTGGCGTCGCGTCAGCGGTTCCTCCGGACTGAAGCCTCGCCAGCTTGAAACCGTTCGGCAGATCTGGCTTTGGCGTGAAGAACGCGCGAAGACACTGGACCGCCTGCCCCGACGTGTGCTCCGCGACGATCTGGTCGTCGAGCTAGCCAAACGCGGGTCAACCGACGTCAAGAAGATCAAGAGCATTCGTGGGATGGAGCGTCGAGCTCTGTATGACCATTACGTCGACATTGCCGAGGCAATCCGCATCGCTCTGAATACACCCGACGAAGATCTACCGCGCCGACCTCGTGGTACCAGACGCGTGGTGTCGCCGATGTTGAGTCAGTTCTTATCGACTTCGATCGCCTGCATCAGTCGCCAGCACAAGCTGGCGCCGCCAATCGTTGGCAATGCGGACGACGTTCGCGAACTGCTGGGCTATGAATTGGATCGCCGTGAAGGCGATCCCACGCCGTCGCTGCTGAAGGGTTGGCGCGGCGAAATCGTTGGCAAGACGTTTCGAAGACTGCTGGCGGGTGAACTGGCGATCCGAGTCGCCGATGTAACAGAAACTCAACCGCTCGAATTCATCGAGCCCTAAGCTGCAAAGAACAAACCCGAAGTTGAGCAAGGTCCGCAATCGGGTTTCCTGGCTCGCACTTCGGGTAGTTGATTGTCGCGAATCGTTGTTGGATGTTTCTAGCGAACCGAGTTCCACTTCGTATTGCGAATCGCTGGAGCAGGTTTCGAGACAGGCTTTGCTTGTGGACGAGCTCGAATCATCGAAGCATCCCGAACCGGAACACTCCCACGATTTGACACGCTGGTGGTATCGGACGTGTCGTAGTTGGAACGTGGTGGAAGCGGTGGGGCCTCGAATCGCCCCGTTGGCTGAGCAGTCTCAAGCTGCTTGCGGAACGGCGACACGTAGTCTTCGGGCGCCTGGATCGGAGTCGCATTCGTGTAGTCACGCTGCGGCGCCAAGCTCACCGGATCGCGATTCAACGTGCGCGGATCAATCTGCCCGAATGCCTTTCCATTCTGTGGGCTGATGAGTGCGGTTGAGTCCTCAGCCTCTTGCAGCTTCCAATAGGAAGGCGGTGCTGAATTGGACTTCGATGGTTCGCTTCGGAAGTCGGTCTCGGTAGGACCTTCCAGTCGAGGTTGGTCAACCGGAGCCAAGTCATCCGCACGAACCTGCGGAGCCGACTGCTGAGGCGCGTTGGATGGCCAAATGCTGGATGGGTAATTCTGTGGCGAAACCGATTCAGGCGTGCCTGTCAGCGGCGAGGTGTTCGGCGCAAAACCCGATTGACCGTAGCCGCCAGGCGAAGTCGTCGAGGGAATAGGAACAGTAAACTGTCCGGGTGCCACACCAACCGCGCCGACTTGGCCGACTCCGTTGGGTGCAGCGTTCGCATAGCCGTTCGCGGAATAGGGGTTGGCCTGTCCATATGGACTGTAGCCAGTCGCTGGCGCGGTCTGACATGACTGCTGTGGCTGAGCAAAACCTGGCTGACCAACCTGGAGACTGCTATACGGCGTCCGCTGTAGTTGTTGTACGTACGAACTGCAAGGCCGCTGCACAGTGACCGTTGTTCCAGAAACTGGATCAACGGAGGTGACAGGCCGATAGTAAGTCACTGGAGCCCGATAATAGGAACTTCGATAGTTGGTTCCAAACAAACGTCCGAAGAACCGCGACAAACCACCTTGGCGTGGCGGAGTCGGAGCGAACAACGGAGCCACTTGAGTCGTTGGGATCGCAGTGGAAGGAATCCCTGTTGGTGAGGTGACCGAAAGAGGCAATCCTGGTGCCCCCGGATTCACTTGAGCACTTGCATAGCCAGCTTGATAAACCGGGTACTGATTCGACGCCCCCAAGTAGGAACTTGTTGGTGCGGTGCCACGCAGATTTGCAACGGGAAGACCAGTTGCAACGGGAAGACCAGTGTATACCGATGGATTGTTGTAGTACGCGGGTCTCTGTGCCTGATAGACACCGCTGCCCAAAATCGGATTTCGCGATAACGAAGGCTGAATGAATGCAGTCGTCGTAGGCACGGAGTACGCAGCGTACGGCGAGTAACCAGCAGCGTAAGCCCCGGCAGGTGCGTATCCGGCAGCATAGGGCGAATACCCCACAGCGTAAGGCTGCGCGGTTCGTCCAAACAGCCAGTCCGTCAAGCAACAAGCTTCAACGGCGGTTGCCGAAACAACGGTAGTCAGAATCGTCAGCAGTGCGATGGAAAGGCGCATCCACGTGTCCCGTGCGAGTAGTGCAGGAATGTTGCATCAGGGCTGCGCGAGAGGTTCGCGCAGCGTCCGATGTAAGTGGACGCCTCAGACCGTCTAGAGTCAATCTTTCGTGAGTTTACTTTAGTCTTTTGGAAATCTTTTCGGATAACCGGGCAACGGATTTAGCGGTCATAACGGTTGCACCAAACCAATTCCGAGACTCGCGCGACACATTGGAGTTTTCTGCGCAGCTAGCAATGCTACCGATAAGATCGTTTCACACGTGAAACTCACGCCACTCACTCGCCCTTCGCTAATCCTCTGTCACTAAGCTGCCCCACCAGTTTGCATTGGGCTGCCAATCGGATTCCAACATCGCCGCGTGCGTTTTCTCCAAGCGATCCTTTAACTCATTCCTCGCACGCTCAAACTTGGCCTCTGTCTTGGCCGCGTCAAAGCGAGGATCAGGCTCCGGGAACTTGGCATCAACGGATTTCAACCATCGTTCCAACTGCTCCCACATCTGTTTGGTTCGCACTGGATGCGTCAGGGAGAGGTCGCTTTCTTCGGTTGGATCGTCGATCAGGTGATAGAGCTCGTCGCGACCATCTTCATAGTAGTGAATCAGCTTCCAGTCTCCGTCGCGAAACAAAGAACTGGGCTCTCCACCTTGATTGTCATAGTGCGGGTAGTGCCAATACAACGGTCGCGGTTCAATGGATCCGCCCTTCAGCAGTGGTACCAGACTGACACCGTCGACGTGTTGATCTGGTTGGAGCGGCAATCCACAAAGCTCCAACACCGTCGGATAAAAATCGGCGCCGGTCACTGGCGCGTCGCATTCGCCTCCCGCTTTGGTGACTTTCGGATAGCGGATGTAGAACGGTTCGCGAATGCCACCTTCCCACTGACGGCCTTTGCCGCCACGAAGCGGTAGGTTGCTCGTCGCATAAGCATCCCCAGAGGACACGCCTCCGTTATCGCTAGTAAAAATGACGATGGTCGATTCGGTCAAACCAGAATCCTCGAGCGCCTTCAATACACGCCCAACGGCATTATCTGTGGTCTCAACCATTCCTGCGTAAACCGGGTGATCTTGCACCTGCCGCACAGGCAAAGTGCGATCAACTTTGAATCGCGAAGTTCCCTTGGGAAGCACTGGCGCGGCGGCTTGATATTTGGCCCACAGATCGCGAGTCGTTTGGACCGGTGCGTGAACGCTGTAGAACGACAGCATCGCAAAAAACGGTTTGTCCCGATTCGACTCAATGAACTTTGCAGTCTCGTCGGCCAGCCTCAGCGTCAAGGATTCTCCGGG
>JBGCGI010000025.1:0-11544 GCA_045110715.1 Rubripirellula sp. | reverse complement strand
TCTTGATCAAGGTGTTCGATTCCGGATGTCATCGTGCAGTACTTCGTCGTCGGATCGACCCATCCGTCCAGTAAGCGAGAGGATTGTGTCAACGCATCATTCAGGATTTCAGTCTCTCGGCCTGGCGTCGACAACGCGGCGATGGAATTTGGCAGATCAGACTGAAACTGCTGGTACTTTGTGTCCGCGGCAAGCGTCGCGATTCGTCGGTCGCGTTGGACGAGCATCGCAACAGCAACCAGCAGCAGAACAGCGGCGAACGAACTGACAGTCAACACCGATGCGAGTCTTGGATGTCGGATCGACCACTTTTTTAGGCGTTCCGAGGTGGATCGATTCGGAGCGTACAACAGCGTTCGATGTTTTCGATGGCGATTCAAGTCCTCCATAAGTTCGGATGCATCTTGGTAGCGATCTTCGCGAAGAGGGGCAAGGCAATTGCTGATGATGTCAGCCAAACCGGTCGAGACGTGAGCGTTGCGGAAACGGACGTCCAACGGAGGCGTTCGGCGACCTGTGATGACTGGACGATGTCTTCCGCATCGACGCGAACCGATAAGTCGTCGCCGGTATTGCGAGAGGCAAGTCGTATCGGTCTTTCAGCGTAGCGTGTGTACAGCGCGGTCGCAGCATCATCTTCGCCCGATTGAAATCGGACCAAGAGTGACGAATCACTCGGAGCCGGGTGAGTCTCGTTCGTCGGTCATCGTAGGTTGAGGATATTGGTGGACCACCCAGGAGAAAGTGGGATACGGGGTCACGATACGCCAAAAAAACTGTTCGATTGTGATAATGTTTGAGAAAACTATCCGTCCGACGCCTCTTCTTGCTCCGGTTCAGGGGCGAACCATGTGTACACGGCGGGAATGACGAAGCAGGTCAGCAAGGTGGCGGTGAACAGTCCACCGATCACAACCGTCGCCAAAGGACGTTGAATCTCGGCACCGTCGCTGTTCGAGATCGCCATCGGTAAGAATCCCAAACTAGCGACCATGGCAGTCATCAACACAGGCCGCAGGCGATCGTCAGCAGCGACCAACGCGGCAGCTTTCGGATCGCTGCCCGCCTTGCGATGTTGTTCAGCATCACTCACCCAAACCAATCCGTTCAGCACGGCGACACCAAAGAGCGCAATGAAGCCGACGCCGGCGGCGATACTGAAGGGCATCCCTCTCAACATCAGTGCAAAGATGCCTCCACTGGCAGCGATTGGCACGCAAAGAAAAATGAGTGATGCCAACCGGATTGAACCAAACGACGTATGCAGCAGAAGGAAAATCACCAACAGCACGATCGGCGTGATCAGCAGTAACCGCCTGCTTGCCGATTGAAGATTCTCAAAGTCACCGCCCCACTGCAACTCATATCCAGGCGGCAGTTGGACGTTCTCTGCGACTGCCGCTTGTGCCTCCGCAACGAAGGTCGCAACATCCCGTCCGCGCACGTTGGCTGACACAAACGTTCGCCGCCTTCCATTGTCGTGTTCGACCGTAGGCGGCGTCTGCTCGATTTTGATATCGGCCAGTTCACCTAGCGGAACGGGTTTGCCACCCGCTTTGGCAACCGGAAGCTGCGCCATCATCGTGATGTTCTCACGCCAGTTTTCCGGTAATCGAACCCGAATGGGAAATCTTGCTCTCCCATCCAGCACTTCGCCAACGGGACGCCCACCCAGTGCAGACACGACATCCATCACCTGCAATGCATCGATCCCATAGCGAGCCAGGTCCTCACGTCTTGGCTCGATCGTCATCGTTTCCAAAGTCGATTGAATGTCAGCCGCCACATCTGCGGCCCCCGGGATCGACCGCAAAACTCGCTCGACTTCTTTTGCTTTGGAAGCCAAAGTCTCCAAGTCATCCCCGAACACCAAAATCGCGACATCCGCTTTCACACCCGCAACCAACTCGTCCACCCGCATTTCGATTGGCTGCGTGAATCCGAAAGCGACTCCGGGAACGGAGTCCGTCAGCACCGCCTCCATCTCTTCGATCAGCTCATCGCGGGTCTTCGGAGCCGGCCACTCATCCGGTGGATGCAACATCACCCAAACGTCCGACTGGTGAACACCCATCACGTCGTTTGCGATCTCAGGGCGTCCGGTCTTTGTGAACACCGTCTTGATTTCTGGAAGCGCTAAGAGCTCTGTTTCGACGAGCTGTGCCATCCGCTCTGCACCTTCCAACGAAGCGCTTGGTAGTCGGACGGCCTCGACCAGTAAATCGCCCTCGTTCAATCGCGGCATGAATTCGGCGCCCAAGCCAAAGGCGACCGGAATGCTCAACGCGAACGCGCAGACCGCGACAGCCGCGGTCCCAAGCGGCGCTTCCACTGCAACTCGCACCAACGGCAGGTAGACCTTTTTCAGCATTCGAAGCAGCCAGACCTCTTTCTCAGCTGGCGTCTTCGGCAAACACAGCGACGCAAGGGCTGGCATCAAAGTCATTGAGATGATCAAGGAACCTAGCAACGCGAAAAGCACCGTCAATGCCATCGGCCGAAATAGCTTTCCCTCGGTTCCTTCCAGCAGCAGAACTGGGACGTAGACGACCGCGATGATCAGTTCGCCAAACATCGTTGGTCCGCGAACTTCGACTGCCGCGTCGCGAATGATCTTCAGCCGACTACGGCCGTCCGAATTGTGCGACAACCGACGAACGCAGTTTTCGACCATGATGACCGACGAATCAACGATCAAGCCAAAGTCAATCGCTCCGAGACTCATTAGGCTCGCCGAGACCCCTAGGGCAAGCATCAGGTTGGAGGCGAATAGCATCGAAAGTGGGATCGCGACGGCGACGATCAATCCGGCCCGAAGGTCGCCTAGCATCACCAGCAATACGATTGCAACGAGCACACCGCCCTCGACTAGATTGGTGAGAACCGTGTTCAGGGTTCGACCAATCAAGTCCTCGCGGTCGTAGATCACGTCAATCGTCACTTCAGGCGGAAGTGTGGTGCGAATCTCGTCCAATCGCGATTTGACGCGAGAAACAACGTCCCTTGAGTTCTCGCCGATCCGCATCATGACCATCCCCGTCACCGCTTCGCCACGCCCATCGCGGCTGACAGCGCCTTGCCTTGGCATCGGGGTGACAATGACTTCGGCAATGTCCGCCACCAGCAGAGGCGAACCGTTCTCGCTGCGACGGATGACGACATTGCTGATGTCGTTACTGTTTTTCAGTAGCGCCTGTCCGCGAATGAAACGTTGCTCGTCATGGTGAATCACATAGCCGCCACCTGCATTGGCATTGCTTGCCTCCAATCGAGCATAGAGTTCTTCCAGGGTCAGGTCATGGGCCGCAAGTTGATCTGGATCTGGCCGAACTTCAAAGGTTTTGTAGTAACCACCCATCGAGTTGATTTCGGTGACCCCATCGACTTCGCGAAGTCTTGGCGCCAAGTCCCACTCCAGCAACGTTCGCAATTCCATCGGCGATCGAGTCTCGCTGCAAACCTCAAACTGCAAAATCTCTCCCAGCGCGGTCGTCATCGGTCCAAGCTCTGGTGGCCCATATCCTTCAGGGATTTGCGAGGCAGCCTGTGAAAGCCGTTGGCTGACTTGCTGGTTCGCGAAATAGACATCCGTGCCTTCGGTGAAAACGATCGTGATCACCGAAAGGCCGAACTTGGAAACACTGCGAACTTCTTCGACGTTGGGCAAGCCGCCCATCGCCCATTCGATCGGATAAGTCACTTGTCGCTCGACCTCTACCGGTGGCAGCGATCCCGCATCGGTGATGACCGTGATTTGCGTGTTGGTCAAATCAGGAACAGCGTCGATGGGCAGCAGTAGTGCACTACGAACGCCAGCGCCAGCGACCAGCAGTGCGACAACCAGTACGAGAAAGCGGTTTCCGAGAGAGATTTCGATCAGGCGTTTCAACATGGATCACTCGCTCCCTTCAAGCAAAAGTTCACTCTTGAGGATAAATGCACCCTCAACCACAACCTTTTGCATCTCAGTAAGCCCTGAACGAACTTCGACTTGAGATCTTGAGCTTGCGCCGATGTCGACCGACACGGGCAGATAACCGCCGTCGTGCTCCACAAACACGCTTGCTTCGCCACTCAAATCGACAACTGCCGACTCAGGAACGACAAGCACGTTGTCGATCCTGCCAGTGGGTACTTCCATGCGTGCAAACAAGCCAGGGCGATATTGCTGGTCTTCGTTTGTTACTTGAGCGACCAGCGGTATCGCACCAGAGGCCGGGTCCACTTCACGTCCCACGTAGTAGATTTTGGCAGCAACTTGCTGGTCACCGGTTGCCGGGGACGTGATCACAACGGGAACGCCCTCGGCGACTTGAATCGCACCCCAGTCACGACCGCGAACATCGGCCTCGACCCACAGCGAGGAGGTGTCTGCGATCACAAACAATTCAGAGCCGCCCAAAACTCGCTCAGAAGCGGAATGCACTTTTCGTTCAACGGTTCCAGTGAGCGGCGAACGCACTTCCAAGCGAGCCAGATCGCTGTCGTTGGGCGACGAGTCCGGCATGGCATTCGCATCCGACGTCATGCCCAGCAGCGTCGTGAGGGACTGCCGGGCGTTGGTCAGCTTTCGAGCGGCCTGATCTAGACTGGCCTGCGCCTTCTTGCATTCCTGTTGCGTTTCAAACAAAGCCTGTTCGACGTTGGCGTTCAACTCAGAAAGAGCCTGTTGCTGATCGCTCTTCCGCTGATCGACAATGCGACCGCTAATCGCGCCGTCACTCACACCGCTGGCTGCCCGAGCAAACCGCGATGCCAGGGCCGCCTTTGCATACTTGTTCAAGAGCTCGCTGCGGTATTTTCCCAGCGTGGCGGCATCGAAATTCTGCTCCATGGTCTGGATCTCTGCTCCACTGCGAATCGCTTTGACCAACTGTGCGACGCCTGCGCAAATTTTCGAGTTCCATTCGTAGTCGGTTGCGGCGAGCTCATGGTCGGCCTTTCTAGACAGCACTTCGCTTCTAGCTGCACCGACTTGAGGACTTCGAAGTACCGCAACCGTCTGACCGGACTTGATCTCATCGCCTGGCTTCACCAACACCGTCTCGAGTACTCCGTCCGTCGCAGCTCGCACCGACACATGCCGTGTATCGTCGTACGTGAATCTCGCTGGCAGCGTCCGCACCAACACCAGTGACTGACGCACGACAGCTTGCGTCTTGATTCCGGCGACGGACAGTTTCGCGTCGCTTAGCCGAACCACCGACACTGGCTCATTGACCACAACGGTGTCTTCGGCGTCCGTGTTTTCTTGCTCTGGCTGCATCTTGGCGTACAGTCCAGCTGTGACTGCCACGGCAAGAATGACCAGCAAAGTGCTGATTGTTTTTGACTGATTCATCGGTATCGGTTGGAAAGCTAGGCTCGTGTCACATCCGATCGTTCACGCGCAGCAGAACAACGGCTACACGAAACAAAGGGAACAGAAAGACGAGGCTTTCTTAAACCTGCATGACGCAAAGAAGCGCGCATGCGCGGACCGTAGGCCGCAATCCGTTGGGTGGTCGTCGCCGTTCTTGGAAGATCGACGACGGGATCGAGGCAAAGTCATCCAAGCCGGAAAGCTCAGAAGCCTGCCGAACGTACCGGTCCAAGGCGGATTCGGTGGATCCAGAAGTGACTTGACCAGACACCGAAGCAAAGGTCGCGACAGACTTGGGAATGTCGTCACTCGTTTCTTGATCGTGCCCCATTTCGGAGGGGGGGACGAAATGCCAATGCCACTCCAAGCAGCAGCCTGACTGTGCCGAATGATGCCGATTGACATGCTCGGAAAGTCGCAAGTCCGAGGCAAAATGCTCGTGCTGATGCATGACTGGAACGGGAATTTGCAGCAGCCAAATACACACCATCAACGACAACGAGAACCGCTGGAAACGCGGTCCGCTGGTCGACATCGATGCGGAGTGTTGTGACTTCATAACATTCCAAGATACTCGCCGAGCGCCCCGAACGCCACTCAAGTTCAAAACAGGCATCGCGGAATCGAGCCTCCGGGACGAATGTCCCTCTCGGTTGCCCCAAGCTAGGCTGCGGACGCGTGCGGCAGACGCTGAAAGCGCCCCTCGACCGCCTGCCTCTGAACGGACGCTACAGGATCACTGATCACATGAATCGAGAACCAATCGAGTTTCACGCGAAGGGTGAATACGCCTAGGGCTCGACTTCACCGTCGGCCATTTTTCGAAATCGATCGAGTGCTCGGTAGTATCGCTTCTTGGCGGCTTCCTGCTTGATCTCCAACTGGTCTGCGATTTCTTGGAACGAATAGCCTTCGGTATGTCGCATCTCGATGATCTCGCGATCGGTGATCGACAAAGTGGTCAGCAAGCTACGCACTCTCTCGACCAGTTCCTTTTTTGACATCGCTTCGCCGGCAGAGTGCCACGAATCGGCGATCTGGTCAACAATTTGGTCGGAGCCGAGGTTTGCGATCTCTAGCCCCGGATTGCGTTTGTCGCGGTATTGCTTGCGGGTGTGTTCTGCCAACAACTGCTTGCACAGGATCCTCAGCCAAACAACAGGCGGGATCGTAGGCGCTGCCAAATAGTCCTTCAATCGATCGCTTGCCCGGATGAATGCCTCCTGCACAATGTCCGACGCGTCCAGTCGGCGATTCAGTCGATCGTGGATTTGCGACGCGATCAAACGGCGCAGATTGTCGCGATGGAGCATGAAGATGCGTGTCAATTCAACATCGCCATTGGCGTGCAGCCGCGACAGCATGTCGAGAGACTTCGGAGAGTCCATCACGATCTCTCCAGTTCTTGGAAGATGCTATCGATTTCCCTGCCAACGGAGATTGCTTCGCCAGGTGCAAGGAGTTCTCCGACGCGTTCTTCTAACTGAAGTACCCAACTACGAATTCGCTCATCTGCAAACTCGGCGGAATCCAATTCGGCTGTGGTCATCTCTTGCCCGTAGGTAAACGCTTGCAAGCTCCGCTCTGCTTCCTGTTTGGGGATTCGCTCCTTGGCAACGAGGAATGAATAGCGGCGAAGTGTCAATTGCGCGGCCTCTTTCTCTTGGAAAGTCAGGCCCGATCGCGAAATCACAGATGTGATGCGGAGCCACTTGGCCCCAGCGAATAAGCTGGAATCTTTGTACTTGGTGATCAGACTGTTAAAAGACTGAGGCGTTATTTCGTGCTCATCGGATTTCTGCAGCATCTGGTCCAGCTTGCTCCGCAGGACGACTTTCTCTTGCTTGGGCAGTTGAATCTTGTCAGCTGCGTCATCGACCGATTTCAAGAATGAGGTTCTCACGACTTTGCCAAAGCCTTCTTCCGGTGAGTCGACGAGCATGTCAAGAAAATCAGACGTTTCCTTGGGGACTTCTTGAGCTTTGGGTTGGTCTCGCTGCCCGACCGTGTACGCCGCACCCCAACCAACACCGATTGCTGTCAGGACCGCGGCCATCACCATGCGCTTAACGCTGCGGCGATAGATAGCGTTTTTCTTCCGCTTTCCCTTCCGACGATCAGCGACTCTGCCGGAACGGAAGCGTTCTAAGACGATGTGGAATTCTTCCGCAGTTTGGTACCGATCGTCAGGCGCAAACGCACATGCCTTCATGATCACTTTGGCCAGATCTTCGGGAACATCCGGATTCTTTTCACGGATGTTCATCAATGCCGGTTCGGGGCCATCACACAAGAATTTGGTCCAGTTCGCGCCTGTCACGGAGGACTTGGCGGCAAGTTCGTACAGGGTCACTCCCAACGAATAGATGTCGCTACGATCATCGCAGGCTCCGAACATTTGCTCGGGCGCCATGTAGCGTGGCGTGCCAATCAGGTCACCTGTTTTACTAAGTGAACGATCGACGTCTTGCATTTTGACCAGGCCAAAATCGGAAATCCAAACCTTTCCAGACTTGTCAATCAACAGGTTGCTAGGCTTGATGTCGCGATGAATCAGTCCGTTCTCATGAGCATGGGCAAGGCCGGAGGCGACGTTGGCACCGAGTTCGGCAAAGGCCTCCCAGTCGGATACAAGCTGCCAGCCGATCTTGCGACCATCGAAGTCACAGTCACTACGTATCAATTGAGCCAGACTGTAACCGTCGACCAGTTTCATCACGAGGCAGTCGCAGTCTGCATCCTGCGTATAGGCGTAGGCCTGGACAATGTGAGGATGATCGAGTCGTGCCATCGCCTGGCGCTCGATGGAAAACCGTGTTTCTTGATTACGAGAGGTGCCCTTCTCTCGGAGAACCTTGACAGCCACTTGCCGATCGAACTCAGGTTGATACGCGCGATAGACGCACCCCATTGCTCCCCGCCCTATCTCCGCTTCGATCACGCACCCGCTGACGTTTTGCCCAACCGCAATCTTCGGCTCTCGATCGGCGCCCAGAGTGTCTTCTAGCAACAGGAGGGCAGGCAACTTGGTTCTGATCTCTTCTTCGAGGTCAGGCAGTGCTTTTGCAAAGTCCTCAACTGAGATCGTCTGCCCCTCGCGACGCATTTGAATGTATGCATCAGCGATTTGTGTAAAGCTGCAATCCCCGAATTGATGTTGTGCGGCGTTCATAGTTCGTACGGGCTAAATGCAAAGAGGGGCAACGCGCATCTTGCGGCGAAATGACTACCCATTCAGTCAAAAGTAGCTTCCTTTTGACGGCATTTGGCGACGCATGTGTCTGAGGCGAAAGAATCCTTGGTGCGTTCTTAACGGTTGTTTGGGTTCTCCTCTCTTAAGCGTTCGATGATTCCGTTCCTGCGGACTGTAACACAGCGAATCCGAATCGTCCTCGCCGAGACAATTCACAAGGGCGAAACGCTTCTAGAGCCGCCGACCGCTCCGCTGGGTGGCGGCCAGCGAGTTGGCTCGCTGCGAAAAAGTGAAGACTTGCCACGATGCAAGGTCACGCTCTCGAATCAAGCTAGACTGCTTTGAACACACGAAGATCCATTGCGTCAGGAAGACCGACGCCAACAGTGAATTCGGAGTTCAACTGCTGCGTGAGCCACTGAGAGGCATGCCAGACGTAACCGTAGTGCCAGTCAGAGCGGTCGCGGGTCAGTTCATGATGATCGATCCTGTCAACATCGAGTGACTCTGACGCGTACCATGTTTTCACTTGTGGATACCACGACCTGCCCTGCGTAACCAAGGCCACGTAGTCGTTTCCATCGAGTGTCAACGATGCGTCGCGATTGGCGAACAGAATGATCGAATCATGGCCCCTTCCGCCATCGATCAGAACCGATCCAGCATCAGAAGCCACCAAGCGAACTTTGTCAGCGCCGTTGCCACCGGTCAACGAAATCTCAGCATCATGAGCGTTGGTCGTGACCGCCAATACGTCGCTGCCGTCGTCTCCCGAGGCAAACACGCTCGCGATGTCACTTTCGATCACCCAGCGATCGTCGCCGCCAAGTCCGTATCCCTCGAAGAATTCAATGTCAGCGGTGATGACAAACTCATCGACTCCTAAGTCTGCCTTAGGAGCCGAAACCAGCGCGTTGGGGATAAAGAACCCGTCCCCCAACTCGTTGGTCCCTGCAACAACAACTGCGTTGATCGGTTCATCACGCTGCACCGGTGACGTTTCGGTACGATTGTTTGGATCTCGTTCACCCGCTACTCCAAAGAAGACAACCTCGGCGCCACCATTTTCACCGAAGTCACGGATCAACCATTCGTTGTCCAAGCCGTTTCGGAAAACGAGCGTGTCGCGAGTCCAGAAAACTTCTGATTGAATATCATCTAATCCGGTCGTGTTTCGCTTGATCACGTCGGACAGACGTGTCGCCTTGATTTCACCAGCAGTGGCCGCGTCGAACACATTCTCAAAGTAGAATCGATCGCCGTCGCGGAGGCGTGTGAACTGATCAACCATGTAGGCATTGATTGTTTCGCCCACACTGGCGCCCGGCAACTGATCTTCGACGACCATCGCAATCCACGGATCAGCGTTGTCAGGCGTTCCGTATGCCTCGATCAGCTTCTCCGCCAACTCCGTGTTGGATGTCAGCTCGTAGAAACTGGAGATCGGATCAAGTCCGATCGCAACACGGGCAGAATTGAAGTCTGGCAAACCGTGATCGCGACCGCGTTGAATATTGCGCGCAACCAAGTCCAGCCCGCCGTTTCCGTCTTGCAACGCGTTACGAACTCCGTCGACAACCAACGCGTCCACTTCTTGCATTTTCTGAAGTGACAGGCCTTCAAAGATGGCTTCGATCCCCGTCTCCTTCACGAAATCGGGACGCGAAAACGCTTCCGCCAAGGACAGTGTGCTGCCATCACTGCCAATCAGTAGTTCGTTTGGCAGCGTGGTATGGCCCATGCGATAGGCAGCCGTCGCAAACACATTGGAGATTTGTGCATTGATCGAAGCGTCATAGCCTTGATACGTCGGAATCGCGTTGAAGCCGAGCGTGCTTGGCAAGAACTCATTGTAGGTGATGTTCTGGATCAAACCTGACACGTACTGACGGGCGCGCTGAAAGATCGCTTCGTCAACGGCGGCATCGTTCAGGTCCTGGCCTGCGAACTCGCTTTCAGCAAGCTCGGCGGCCACTCGATTGTGTTCGCGAACCCAAAGAGTTTGCATTGAAGTCAGAGCAACGTTTTCGTTGGCTCGGACGTCGCCTGCGACAAAGAACTCTGGGCTGGGAGGCGCAGCGTTCTCAAGTCCCGCTGTATTGAGTGGAAGCAACTCGCCCTTTTCTGTGATGATGGAATCCATTCGTCCACCACTGAGTTCACGCAACTCGCGGCTGCGTGATTCATCGGAACCGTAGACCACGCTGCCGTCGATGTAGGCCGTGATGTGATTGATCTGTTCTCGCGGAGTATCAGTGCCGGTAGTGGTGTCGTAGACGGATCGCGTGAAACCAAATCCATCCGCTATTTCAAAATCCTCGCTAGGAACACTCCGGTCCAATGTAAATGACCGCGCGATATCGTGATCAAGGAATTGCCCCCATTGAAACCAAATCGACGTCAGGAATCGGTCGTTCTCGACTGACGAATTTTGATCGGAAATCAGATTGCTCAAATCTCGAGCATTCGGATTGTCGCTCAGCGACGGCGTACTGAGTCCGTCGGCGTATGCGGAATCTGCAACCCGAAGGAACTGCTCCATTGCTGCACCCCATTCCGGGTGCTCCAAATTGTTTCCGGTTCCGTCAATGCTCATCACTTCTGACACTGATTGCAATCCGAACTGAAAGAACCCATTCGTATGCAGCGTGTCACTGGATCGAAAGCCGGCAACGATTCCCTCCGGTTTCCAGGTTCCAGTCGAGAAGACGCCGGAAGATTCAGTTTCGTGTGCGATGCCATCGATCACAATTTTGTCCACGATCAAGTTACGATCGATTCCCTTTTCTGGATCGTATTGATCGTTGGTGAACTGCACTCGCACGCTGGACGGACTGATAGCTTGGTTGACTTCGACGGAGAATCGCTCGAGTTCTGTGCTTGCGGAAAATTCGCCGACGACCTGCCCATCGACCAACACCTCGAACTGCTCTCCCCCTTCAGAACCTGACGCAAAAACATCGAGCGTTACGTTTGAGGTTGGGCTCGT
>JBGCGI010000024.1:0-5509 GCA_045110715.1 Rubripirellula sp. | reverse complement strand
AGAAGGACCAGAAAATGAAGAGGAAGCTTCATCAAGTGCGCGTTATCGAACACAAAAGCGTGGCGGCAAAGGCTTGCGAGACATTCGCACCAGCGACCGCAACGGCAAAGTGATCGGGATCGCCCGCGTCAATGACGAAGACGAGATCTTCATGATGACCGCGAAGGGAAAGATCCAGCGAGTTTCCGCTGCTGACGTCAGCGTGATCGGACGTAACACGCAAGGTGTTCGGATCATGAACGTCGATGATGGTGACAGTTTGGTCGCCGTCGTTCGCGTGCCGCCCGAAGAAGAAACCGAGGAAGAAGAGGCTGTCACAGTCGCCGCAGATGCGCCGGAAGCCGAAGCGACAGACGCAGCCGATGAAGAAGCCGACAAGGAGTAGTTCCATCGCCAAAGCAGCGTCGCTGATGTATCTCGATCCGGCCTACTTGATCTCCATGTAGGCCGTACCAAGGAGCGACAGCGACGCAGATACGGCATTCCTTCCCGAAAGCGCCGGACAAAGCGTGCGCAAACGAGTCCAAGTCGAAAATGCACGATCCAAGCGCCGGACAACCCTCCGAAGACGTCACTTGTTTGTAAATTGAAACATTCATCAAGACTTGGAGCGCGACATGCGTGCCAGTCGCTTGCGGATCTCATCAACGATCTGCTGCTCGTCGAAACCGAGTGTGATGGCTTCTGCCAAGAACGGATCCAGAACTTCCTCCAGCCGACGCTGGCGTTCCTTTCGCGTGTAGATCTCGCGCCGTTCGGCCACGAAATACCCGCGTCCCTGCTGGCTTTCCAAGACTCCATCGCGGACCAATGCAGAATAGGCCTTCGCGATCGTGTTCGGGTTGACCAGTAATTCTCCCGCCAGTGCACGCACGCTCGGCAGCGGTTCGCCCACTTTGATCTTCTCACTGGCAACGGCATGCCGAATCTGATCAATCACCTGCCGGTAGATTGGCAGGCTACTGCCCGTGGTGACTTGTAGTCGTAGCATCACAAAACCTCATGGCTGTACTGCGCTCCCTAGTACAGTACAGACAGCGACCATACCAGTCAAGTGACGGAGCCGCTCTTTTTGAGATAGAATTGCAGCGGTTTCGGACTACCGAATCAGCTTCTTGATCCAGACTTTCGATGTAATCTCATGAATCGACTTCTTTGCACCGCGATCCTTGCCTTCCTTGTCAGTTGCCCGGTTTTGGCCAAGCAATCGCTTGTCAAAGACGCCGACGCGTTCAAGAAATCGCTCAAGGCGGCGACGCCGGGCGACGAGATCCTGCTCGCGAGCGGGCAATGGAAGGATGTCGAGTTGGTGGCTGTTGCCGAGGGAACAGTTGATTCCCCGATCACGGTCCGCGCTCAAGAGCCAGGCAAAGTCATCATTGTTGGCAATTCTCGCCTGCGTGTTGCTGGCCAGCACGTCAGAGTCAGCGGCCTTCGGTTTCATCAAGCTTGGCACAAGTCCGCTCTGATGGAGTTTCGCGAGGATTCCAAGCGATCGGCGCGCGACTGTCAAATCAGTGACTGTGAATTCGTCGACTGCGTGAATCCACCGGATGAAAAGTACGAGTTCAAGTATCTCTCCGTTTACGGCAACCGCAACGTTGTGCAGCGATGCCGGTTTAGCGGGAAGACAAATCGGGGCACGACGCTGGTCGTCTGGCTGAATAACGAGGGCGGTCAACACACGATACGTGACAATCATTTCGGACCACGCCAAGAACTAGGCAAGAACGGTGGCGAAACCATTCGCATTGGAGACAGCGCCACCGCACATCAGAACGCGAGTTGCATTGTCGAACGCAACTTGTTTGAGGAGTGCAATGGCGAGGGCGAGATCGTATCGAACAAGTCCTGCGAGAATCTTTACCAACAGAACGTTTTCCTTCGCTGCTCGGGCGCGTTGACGTTGCGACATGGCCATCGCTGCACCGTGAGTCAGAATCTGTTTCTCGGCCAGAAGGCACGCGGGACTGGCGGAGTGCGTGTGATTGGCAGCGATCATGTCGTTGTCAACAATCGCTTCGAACGTCTCGAGGGCAGCGATTACCGAAGTGCTCTGGTGCTGATGAACGGACTCGCGGATTCGCCTGCGAACGGCTACGAACCTGTTCAACGTGCATTGATTGCACACAACACCTTTGCAGATTGCAAACGCACGATTGTGGTGGGCGCGGATAACGATGAGAAGCAGCAAATCGCTCCCGTGGATTGCCGCTTTATCAACAACGCGATTGTATCTCGACGCGGACCAATGATCGATCTGGTTTCCAATGCCACGGGAACGAAGTGGCTTGGCAATGTTTGGTACGGCGACGGAGAACTGGGCGCCGATTTGAGCGAGGGGATTTCGCGGGCTTCAAGCGATCCGATCAAACGCCTCGGTGAGCGGTGGCGACTGATTGAGGCCAGCCCGTTGATTGACGCTGCAGTCACGACCGATACGCTCCCCAAGCACGACTTTGCCGCCCAAACACGAGACAGTTCGCCGGACGTGGGCTGCGACGAGTGGCCTGTCGCGACGGCAACATGGATAAGTGGCACTCGCGTCGGCCCTTCGTGGTCCTCGGTGGCATTGGACCCCGACCACTAGCGGACGATTGCTAGGCAGTGGATCGAAAGGAAAAACTTTTCAGCTGACCTGTCAGAACGCTGGGATACGCGTGTTTGTTCTTCCGGAGGATTCCTGTGAACGAAGTTCCTGATACACGTGATAGCTTGCTAGTGAGGGTTTGTGACCCTCAGGATCGCGATGCGTGGGAACAGTTTTCGGCAATCTACCGGCCGCTGGTGTACCGCTTGGCTCGTGGTCGTGGGCTGCAAGACGCCGACGCCCAGGATTTGGCCCAGAAAGTACTGATGTCGGTTGCAGATTCGATTCCCGATTGGAACCGTCGTGACGAGGGTTCCCGTTTTCAGCATTGGCTACGACGTGTTGCCAAGAATGCGGCGATCAATGCGCTTTCCAGGCAACCGAAAGACCGGGCAGGCGGAGGCACGACCGCAACCGAGTTGCTACGTCAACACGTGGCTGGCGAGCAACCGAGTATCGATCGTGAAATCGAACTGGAGTACCGTCGCCAACTTTTTCGTCGAGCCGCCGAGATCGTCCGCAGCCGCGCAGAAGAATCCACGTGGCTGGCATTTTCAATGACGATCATCGACGGACAATCGATCGCCACCACCGCCCAACAACTTCGGGTTAGCGAGTCGGTCGTTTACGCAGCCCGCAGCCGAATCATGCGGCGACTGCAAAACGTGATCCGAGAACTGGAGGACGAGCAATGAACCATAGCCAATCCGCCGGCACCTGCAATCCTTCCCAAATCGAAGCTTTTCTGCAGGACAAGCTCGATCGATCGGAAGAGCACGCATTGATTCAACACCTTGGCCAGTGCAATGCTTGTCGCACGCTCATGGAAGCTTCTGCGGCAGAGGAGCGAACCTGGGACGATGCTTCACTGTACCTCGAAGATCAAGCCTTCGACTCGATTTTGCTCAGCAGCGCTGGCGACGGTTCCGAGTACGATCGGCAGGCCTCGGAAAGCGTGCAGATCAATAGTGTCCTTGGCGTTCTGTCACCGACCGACGACCCCAACATGCTGGGCCGGTTGGGAACCTACGAAGTTTCCGGCGTGATCGGCGCTGGTGGAATGGGCGTTGTCTTGAAGGGACATGACCGATCTTTGGATCGCACGATCGCGATCAAAGTCTTGGCACCGCACTTGGCCACCAGTGGTGCTGCTCGCAAGCGATTCGCTCGTGAATCCAAAGCCGCAGCAGCAGTGATCCACCCCAATGTGATTGCCATTCACGGCGTGTCGAACGATGCAGCGCTGCCGTACTTAGTAATGCCGTACATTCGCGGCCTGTCGTTGCAACGTCGACTCGATCAACAGGGACCGTTGGAGCCTGCTGAAATTCTGCGGATCGGCCATCAAGTCGCCGGCGGACTGGCGGCCGCGCACGCGCAGGGATTGGTTCATCGCGACATCAAGCCCGCCAACATCCTGCTGGCCGATGGGGTCGAACGAGTCGCGATCACCGACTTCGGACTGGCTCGCGCGGTCGACGATGCCACCATGACGCGAAGTGGCGTGATCGCTGGCACACCGCAGTACATGTCTCCCGAGCAGGCGAAAGGCGAGGCAATCGACGCACGCAGCGACTTGTTTTCTCTTGGCAGCATGATGTATGCGATGTGTACCGGGCATCCTCCTTTCCGAGCCGAGACCAGCTTTGGTGTTCTGCGGCGGATCACGGACGACGAGCCGCGTGACATTCGAGAGTCGAACCCGAACATTCCAGCTTGGCTTTGCAGATTGATAGGCATGTTGTTGCAGAAAAATTCTGACGCTCGATTTCAAAATGCCGGTGAAGTCGAACGAATTCTGCATGCTTGCATGGCACACTTGGAGCAGCCCAGCACCCAACCGCTTCCCGATTTGCTTTGTGAGACGCCGCCGAAGTATCCGCGACTTGGTAAATGGTTGGCATGCGCCGCAGTCTTTACAGTCTTGGCAATTTCGGCGGCTGCATTCACCTTTCCTTGGGACGGGCCATCGAACACCGACGCGAAGCCCCGGCAAGCAACGCAAGTATCTCCTGAACACAATCCCGTTGTGCCGGAAACAATGGATCTTCGCTGGGACGATGAAATCAACGAGTCGATCCAAGAAATCGAGATGACGCTCGAAGACTTGGAGCAATCCACGCGGCCTTAGACCGCATCGCCAGACCATCCAGGATTCATCCTGGCCCACGTAGCTCGACCCTGGAGAGACCGTCATGAATTGGAAACGAAAAGCTGCATTGATCCTTCTGCTTCTGCCCTGGCCCTGCGGCGCCGTTGCGATTGGTCAACACATGGAACCCGCTCTGGTAGAGCGAGTCACCGAGGACGCGGTTGCCAAGCTCAAGGCGAGCTACGAAAAAGCCGAACTGAGGGTCACCGAAATCACAGCTGAAGCTGGAGCAAACGGCGACAAGCTGCGACCTGCCGTCGAGGCGGCATTCAAGGCACGGCAAAGCTTTCAGTTGGCGCAAGTGCGCCTGCAAAAACAGAGGCTGGAAGAGATCAGCAAGCGACTCGAATCGAGGCAAGCACGCTCAGACCAAATCATCAGCCAGCGTCTCAGTAAGATGTCCAAGCAATCGAAGCTAAACACGCCCACTGATGTTAGTGACGCCCTGAGCGAATTCGACAAGCGGACGGGAAAGGTCACAGTAGAAGCGATGCCCAAAGCAGGCATGTTCATTCTTCGAGGGACCAAATCCGATATCGAAAAAACAGCCAAGGCGCTCAAGGGCATCAGGAACGCCGACAAGTCGACTGACGCGCTGGCGATCGAGAAGCGAGGCGGCGAGGCGGTGGTCACAGCGAACTCACCAGAGATGATAGAGCTGATCATCGATGAATGTCGCACGCGAGGATACCGATACAAGTCTGAGAGGACTTTCCCAAACGAAATTTCATTCACCGATTCCGACCTGGCTGATATCGAGAACCTCG
>JBGCGI010000023.1:0-11678 GCA_045110715.1 Rubripirellula sp. | reverse complement strand
GAGATCAAGCCTGAGTAAGGCTTCGAGAGCCAGTTCGCTGGTGCCTGGCAGCAGGATGCGTCCCCGTTTTTTGTTGTCCGTCACCAGTGACGCCCGCTCGTATATGAACAAACTGACACTCTGTTTGGTCGCCCTTGCTTGCCTCCAAATGAATGGAATCTCTTCGGGCGAGGATAAAAAGCCCAATCCTGCCAGGAAAACGGGGCCAAAAATCCCACGGCAGGTTCTTGATGCGTACGCGCCCGAGACATTTCACTCGGCCGATGCTTCGTTGCCATATCGGATCATGCGCCCAAAGACGCTGGATCCCGATAAGAAGTATCCGCTGGTGTTGTTTCTGCACGGCGCCGGCGAGCGCGGCGACGACAACGAAGTGCAGCTGGTTCACGGGGCGGAAGATTTTCTGAAACGCCGCGAACAGTTTCCTGCCTACGTGATCTTTCCGCAGTGCCCGAAAGAGAAACGCTGGGTCGAGTCGCCATGGGATTTGCCCAGTGGACGAGGCCAGTTCGATGACGAACCTTCGATCTCGATGCGTTTGGCTTTGGAACTCGTGGACTCCATTGTTCAGTCGCAGCCAATCGACAAAAGCCGATTGTATGTAACGGGGCTTTCCATGGGCGGCCAAGGCAGCTGGGTCGCAGCCGTGCTTCCGCCGAAACGGTTTGCCGCGATGCTGGAAGTCTGCGGCGGAGGCGACCCGAGTTGGGCCTCTCGCTACAAAGGCTTGCCGATCTGGGCGTTTCATGGTCAAGCCGATAACGTGGTGCCGATCTCGCGCGGGCGTGAGATGATCATGGCGCTGACCGAAGCTGGCCATCATCCGGAGCTCCGATTCGTGGAGTACCCAGGCGTTAAGCACAACAGCTGGTCGATGACTTACGCACGTGATGATGTTTACGAGTGGTTGTTTTCGCAGCAACGTGCGATCAACGCAAAGCCATGACGGACATTGCCGAATCAGTACTGCATGCTGAATCGGTTCCACATCGCGTGCCGGCCGAGTGGGAACCACAGTCAGCGATCTGGCTGTCCTGGCCTCACAATCTGGAGACCTGGCCAGGTCGTTTCGATGCAATCCCCGCATTCTTCGCTGATTGGGCGAAGCTGATTGCAGAATCGACGCCGGTACGACTATTGGCGCCGCAGGAACTTGCCAAGCAGTGCGAACGGGACTTCACCGGACAGCCGAACATCGACGTGATTGATGTCGCTACCAACGACTGCTGGATTCGCGACTATGGCCCAACTTTCGTTCAGAATCCGGATCGGAAAATCAGTGCCGTCAATTGGCGCTACAACTCGTGGGGCGGAAAGTATCCTCCCTGGGACTTGGACGATGCGGCAGGCGAGAAAATGTGCGCGGCAATTGGCTTGGCTTGCCGGCAGGGCGCGCTTTGTCTCGAAGGTGGCGCCCTGGAACTGGACGGTCGCGGCCGGCTCCTGACGACGCCAACATGTTTGGTAACCGAAACACGAAATCCTGGCTGGACCGAGCAAGCGATTTCGCTGGAACTACATCAACAGCTCGGCGTTCAAGAAATTGTTTGGCTCGACGGTGGCGGTTTGGCGGGCGATGACACCGACGGGCACATCGATCAACTGGCAAGATTCATCGACCAAGAGAACGTTGTTGTCGCGGTCAGCGAGCATCAAGACGATCCCTCCGCAGCAGGATTGCGAGCCAATCAGCGGCAGCTGGAGATTTGGGCGACGACAACAACACCGCGGGTGCGAGTGCATCGTTTACCGATTCCGCCGCCCAGACTGATCGATGGCCAGCGTGTGCCCGAGAGCTACTGCAACTTCCTGCGACTCGGCCCCGATCGAATTCTGGTCCCTGCCTTCGGATCAAAAACGGACCAGCACGCCCTTCGCATCCTGCAAGAACTCTCCGGTGCCGAAGCGACCGCGGTGGATTGCCGGGATCTGGTCTGGGGATTGGGGGCACTTCACTGCGCGAGCCGCGATCAGCCTGCAGAAACCTAGCCGCCGTTCATTCTTGCGGTGACACAGGTGTTGGCATCTGCTTGCCCTCTTCGATGAACTGTATCGACAGCGAGTTGACGCAGTGCCTTGTGTTCTTCTCTGTGAATCGCTCGCCTGCAAACACGTGCCCCAAGTGCCCGTCACAGTTTTGGCAGAGGATCTCGACTCGGCGTCCATCTGCATCCGTTTCGCGGCGGACGGCCCCTTCGATTTCATCATCGAAACTGGGCCAGCCACAACCGGACTCGAACTTGTCGGCTGAACGGTACAGCGGAGCATTGCATCGGCGGCAGATGTAGGTTCCCGGAAGCTTGTTGTTCAACAGAGCGCCCGTGCCAGGTGCTTCCGTTCCCTTGTTGACGATCACGCGTTCTTCTTCGGGAGTCAGTTGATTGAATTCGGACATGGGAAGGTTCCTTTCATCGTGAATGAACTCGGCGGACGCTCCAGAATATATGCCATCGTTGGCGATTGATCGATCGTATGCAAAAGTCGTGGGGGCACTGCACCGCCGCGCGGGCGGTACGAGTCGTGTAAACTGCGGGCAAGATTGCGTAACACGACAATTGATCACCACCAAGACCGAGGGGCGGTATGCCATGCCAGTTCAAGTTGAATGCCCAAGCTGCCAGACCCAATTGCGATTGACAGACGATGCGTTGGGAAAGACTGTCGCTTGCCCAAAATGCCAAGCAACGTTTCTTGCGGCGGCGCCGGCCAGTGAGCAGCCTTTTGATTTGGACGCTCAACAGTCCGCGACTCCAAATCCTTATCAGCCATCGGCAGCCCCCTTGGGATTCCCCCAAGAGCCCAATGGTGTTGGCATTCCCTCTGAGGATGCAGTGAAAATCGAAGCAGTGATCAAGGACGCCGGCCAGATCGTGATCGCCGTGCTACTTTGTTTGCTGTGTTCCGGATTCGGTTTCCTGATCATCGGCCCATGGTATTTGGTTCGGTTGCTGCAATGGAACAAGTGGGCCGCCAAATACCCGGCGTTGACGACGCCAAACGCACCGAAATCGAGTTTGTCACAGCGTTTTCAAAGTTCGAGGACCCGGCTGATCATCGGTCTGGCGATCGGTAGTCTGCTGTTCATGTTGTTTTGCGGAGGGGTGCTTTTGGTGATGGGAGCGGCACCGCGATAGGCTCTTTGCCGGAGTGTGTCGCTGTCGCTCGATGATCCGGTCTACTTTGGATTCTTTTGTTGCTGGATGTAACAATCGGAGGCCGCTGACGACCAACCTCTTGTAGCAGTTGATTTCGCTTTGATGCCAGGACTCAACATGGGATAGCGAAGTAGAGAGCATGCCCCCAATCCAGCGAAACAAGCGAGAGAAAGACGCATTTCAAGTTTTTGTGCTCACTGCCATTTGCGATCGCCGCTCTTGGCTCCTGCTGCCTGCCTGCGCCGACTTGGGCACAGAACGATCTTCGCTCGAAAGTGGAGCAACTGGCGAAGCCTTACCTTGAATCGGAGACGGTCACTGGGCTTTTCATTGGCTTGATCAAGGGTGACCAACAGACGACCGTTCACTTGGGCTCGACGGGTGAAGGCGGGAAGAAGCCTGACGACCATACGATTTACGAGATCGGATCGATGTCGAAAGTCTTCACTGGATTGCTGCTCGCCGACGCGGTCGTCTCAAAGCAGCTTCAGCTGAATGACCCAGCACAGAAACTATTGCCCGTTGGCGTCAACATGCCGAAGTGGAAAGATCGCGAGATCACGTTGCTCGAAATGTCCACCCACAGCAGCGGGCTACCACGCCTGTCCGACAACATGCCGTTTGGCTCGCCGACCAATCCCTATGCTGACTATCCTTCCAAGCTGGCTCACGAGTTTTTGAACAAACACAAGCTTCGCCGCGAACCGGGCGAAGGCGAGTATTCGAATTTTGCTGTCGGTCTGCTGGGACATCTGCTCTCGAGCCACGCGAAGTTCTCCTATGACGAGTTGCTAAAACAGCGACTGACCAAGCCGCTAGGCATGAATGACACTCGCGTTGAGTTGACGGATGACATGCGCAAGCGCCTTGCCACCGCCCACGCCGAAGGCGGAGCGAAGTCTGAGAACTGGGACTTCGCCGATATGCCGGGCGCTGGTGGGATCCGCAGTTCCATCGCTGACTTGCTGAAGTTTGCCAAGGCAAACCTAAAGCCACCAGCGGGACCAGTTGGCGAAACTCTGAACCTGGCCTGGCAGGAGCATCGCAAGGGCACAGGCGAAGAGTTCACGATGGGGCTTGGCTGGCACTTCGCACGAGATGGGCACACTCGATGGCACAATGGTCAGACTGGCGGATACCACTCGATGCTGATGGTCAGTCGCAAGAGCGACTTCGCCGTCGTGCTACTAACCAACACCAGCACTGATGAGGTCGATCAACTCGCCTACCAGTTGGTACAAACGTTGATGGGTGCGAAAGCTGAGCCTCGCGTGTTCGCCAAGACAATGAAAGTCTCTGCAGAAGTGATGAAAGGCTACGTTGGCAAGTATAACCTTGCCCCCAATTTTCTTTTCACCGTAACCGTGAAAGATGAACGCTTGATGGTTGCCCTGACCGGCCAGCCAGCCCTGCAAGTATTTGCAAAGTCCGACACGGAGTGGTTCTACAAAGCCGTCGATGCAAGTCTAAAGTTCACCAACGATGCCGAGGGGAAGTGCGAATCGTTGACTTTGGATCAGAATGGCGTCCAGCAAACGGCAAAACGTATCAAGTAGGTGGGATTGCCTGGCGAATTGCTCTTTTTAACTTCGCAACTGGTTTAGAAAAAAGTGCCTCGCACTGCCCTAGCGGCTAGCCGATTTGAGTCTCAATTCCCATTTCTGCCAGGCATTGGTCGACTTGGTCTGCCCAACTGTCAGCCCGTTCATCCTCGGCTTCATCAATCGATTGCTGAGGAGAGGTGGTTTGGCTGTTCACTGTCGGCAAGGCAACCAATGGCTTGCCATGAATCTCCGCAACACTCGCTGAATTGAATTCCAGGTCCTTCAGCCTGTCCGATCGCGACCCCATGTCGCTGGTTTGCAATGGCAACGCCTGCGCGATCGACTGTTCGCCCTCGACTTGTTCGGATCCGCCGCTGTTGTTGAGGCGGGCTAGTTGGTTGACGACTCGCAGGGCGTCAATGGCTGTGACCTTACCGTCGCCGTTTTGGTCATAGTAGGTGCTGGGGAAAGGAACCGCTGTCAGCGGATCATCGAGAACGCCCGATGGTGATGTCGAGAAGGCCCGACGCCCGAGTTCGTTGATGATGACCAGCGCGTCGTTTGCGGTGACTCCGCCATTGTTATTGACGTCCGACGGAACGAGAATGTTGTGCCATCCGGATGACATTCTCGCTCGAACGGTCTGCCCCGTTACCTGATTGACCGCCACCAAAACAAACTCGCCATCGCTTTGAGGAGTCTCCAGTCGCCATTCGACAACGTCGGTAAAGATGAATCGGTCGACCGCTGAATCGCCCTGGACCGTGATCACTTCATCGCCCGACGAAAGTGCACTGACCGTATCAGCGTCGAGCGTCAAAACGTTTTGGCCGCTTGCGAGCAGACTGACCAGGGCAAAGTTCTCCGCAACCACGGCGTCGGTGTTCGCCAGGTCCAGAGCGGCGACGTCGACGAGCAAAGTGTTGGTGCCGAGTCCTCCGTTGAGAACCAGCAACCCCGAATCCGAGAGCGAGGATAGACCGACTTGGACCGTGTCATCGCCACTGGTGCCGTCGATTCGCAATTCAGGCAGGGAGTCGGTCGGAGCGCGGAAAAGGACGACGCCCGATGACCGAACGACAACATCGCCCGATTCAATATCGATCGTTGATGAGGTGCTGGTCAGTGGCACGATCGCGCCGGTTGATCCTGTGCCAACAATGGTAAAGCTAAATGGATTCACGTCACTATCGCTATTGGCAAAGCTGATAATCGCCGTCCTCACGCCGCTAACGCTGGGATCGAAAGTCACGTCGAATGTTGTCGTTCCTCCGTTGCCGCTGACTGGTGTTGTGGGCATCGCAGTCACCGTGAAATCGATTGCATCAATTCCGTCGACCTGAACAAGTGGATCGCCGGTAAGGTCAAGCCCTACACTGCCAAAGTTTGAGATCATGAACGTTCGCGTCACGGAGCCAGTCGCCACATTTGCCGTGCCAAAATCAGTTTGGTCTGTCGCGGACGGAGTTGAATCGCCGTCGGCGATACTGACGCCGTTCCCCTGAACATTGACCCCAGCACCGGTCGTCTCGTCGTCGATCGTTATGACATTGATCGTTTGGTCTGGCAGCGAAAGGAAACTCTGATCAGAAATCGTGGGATCGATCGAAATTGTCAAAACGGATTGCTGTGTACCGTCGCTCAACTGATCGTCGACGCCATCCATCGGTACCATTTGCGGTTCCTGCCAGTTTTCTGGAGTGAACATGATTTGAGTGAATCGTGGTACGGATTCTCCGGTGTCACTGCTGCTCAAGATCAACGCAACGGTTGCTGCAGGCGGTGCCAGCAGTCGAACCTGAATCTCGTCGCTCATTCCGGATTCCGTAACGGTCAGCGAGCCTGATGGCGTGACCTCGAAACCGGGAACAGGGCCGACTTCAATCGCGCCGATATCAGCCGTTCCGTTGACAAACCGAGAAAACCCTCGCTGATCGTTCTCAAGCACCAAGCCACTCGCACGTAACGCATTCGCATTGAGGCCCGCTTCCAGTGCCGGGCTGTTATCGACCGGAAGATAGGACCCAGTCGAGCCACCGTTGCCCGCGAGTGAGGTTGCGATGATTGTTCCCGCGTCAATCGCTACTCCAGAACCGTCGCCGAGAACATTGCCGCTGGTTCCGTGAATCAGGCCTCCCGCAGTGCTGGGATCAGCAATCAGGTTGAACGAACTCCCCACATCGAGCGTTCCGCCAACGTCGCTTGCCGTCGTACCGGTTCCGCCGACGTTGCCGGCAACGATCGTGTTGAACAGCAGGACGTTGGCAGTCTCGGAATGGATTCCTCCGCCCGTTCCACCGTTGCCATCTCCGTCAGCGCGATTCATTGCGATCGTACTACTGGTGATCCCGATCTGCTTGGTTCCATTGGCAATGCCGCCGCCGTTGGTCAGCGAGGTGTTCTCGCCAATTGTCGAACCGCTAATGAGCAATAGACCGAGACTATGGATGCCTCCGCCGTCACCGTCGGATGAGTTTCCGCTCACTTCGCTGCCATCGATCGTCAGACTGCTTGTCAGACCAACGCTAATGGCGCCGCCAACTCCAGTGCTGTGATTTCCGATCAAGGCAACCGACCGGAGCTGAAGGATTCCATCGAGTTGTATCGCACCGCCGGACGCAGCGAGCCCGCCTGTGATGGTTAACCCTGAAATGACAGTTTCCGCATCAACATCAAAAACGCCGCTCGCGTCGTTTCCATCAATGGTCAGACGTTGGGCGCCCGGACCGACGATCACCGTTGTATCGGTGATGGAAAGAGGCCCATCGTTGAGCGTGATCGTGCTGCCAAAAAGATCGGGATCGAACAAGATGATTGCCAACCCCACAGCGTCATTCGAAAGCGCAATCGCTTCACGTAACGACAGATCTCCTACGGCGAAATTGGCGTCATTCTCATCGACCGCCGTATCGACAAGGAATGTCGCTGGTTGAACGACGACCGATTCGGCCGCTGTCTGATACTCGAACAAAGGATTGAGCGTTCGGGTGATAGAAATCGGAGCCGTTCCCACTTCCTGCAACGCGGTGAACTCAAGCGTTGCCAAGCTGACAGGAGTCTCGGTAAGCGTCAGCCAACCGCCGGCTTCTTCATACCAAATCAGCTCGATCATGCGGTCGGTGCCAGCGATTCCGTCAGCAACTCCTTCGGATCGATCCATCGAGCCCTCGAATCCAGTCGACAGATTCTCTACCGAATCGAATCGCAACAGTGATCCGTTGTAGTGCACCTGAATCGCAAGGCCATTTGGCAAGTCAACGACGTCACCGGCCAGACTGTAATCGATGTTGACACTGACCGTCTCGCCGAAGGCCACCTGGTCTTTGTCAACGGTCAGCGCAACAACTTGCGTCGGCGTTTGCGTATCAAGTCCCTCGGCGGGCACTTTGGGACGCGTCGAGAAGCCAAGCGATGCAGCCGTTGTTTGTGACCGCGAGTCGCTTGCTGTCGTCTGCCGGATAGTCTTGGCGGGATCTAAGATCAACGCATCGGACGACGCTCCGTCTGGATCCTGAATGATGTAAAGAAAAGCGCCAAATCTGGACACAAACTCGTCGAACAGGAAAGTGACTCCGTCGAACACCTGCTCGTAGGTTTCATCGGACTTCGTGAAGTTCGATGCGGACATGTCAATGATGTCAGCGTCGGGACCTGATCGGTCTGCAAACACATGAATCTCGAATGTGTTCTCCAGAATCGCTGCTTCGTCCAGAATCAGCGTATTGACACCGGCGCCTCGGATATCGATGACTACAACGCTCTCTAGCTCGACGTCGTCGATCAAGTCAACGGTCACTCCTGAGCCTTCGACCTTCAAAGTGTCAAAGCTAATCGGCACTCGTCGCTCATCTTCGGAACGGTCCTCGAACGCAAAGTGTCCGCTGAACAAGATCGGGATGTCAAATTGCCCCATCGTTTGGTCGAGCACCAGGGTCTCGTTCGCGAACGGACTGCCTTGGATCGCAAAGGAACCAATCGACGATGCTGGATAGGGAGCCGTCAAGTCAGGCGAACCAACCAAGGTGACAGGGCTACCGTTCTTCGTAACAGCAAGGTTGGCGCCGTCACGTGCCAATCGGAATTCGTTCTCGGTGCTGCCGTCCGTTGAGTCGACCTTCACCACCTCAGGATCGAACAAGGGTTTGCGATCACCAAGCTTCGTGATCTCGATCACTGGCGAATCCGACAAACCCGATAGCACCAAGCCAATGATCAGGTTCAGGTCAGGAACCTCATTCAAAGGAACGTTAGATTGCGACTCGGCCGATAACGTTCGTGGGAACAATTCAAAACGATTCACGCCATCACCGGGGAAGGGAATCGGTTGATCGCCTGGGTTGATTGTCAGCACGAACCATTCATCCGTCGCGGGAAGATGGACGTCGAAGTCGACTTCGGTTTGATCTCCAACATTGGAATGGTCGTACGATGCGTTATCACCGGCAAGTGAATCGAAATCGAGATGAGTGAACAAGAAGCCTGACGGAGCCTCGAAATCGTAGCCTGCGGCATCCGGAATGGAAACGAACAGAGGTTCTTGGCTGCCAAGACGCGCTGTCCGAGTGACCGTGCTGATCCGTTGATTGAAGATCACGGCTTGTTCAAAGCTTTGGTCGTCTTCGGGACCAACGTTGCTGTCAGTCGTCCGATACCGCTGTGTTCCGCCAAACACGCCCGTCGAAAGTATCGTGTTCTTGGTGGGATCATCTGCGTCAGCTAGGAATTTGTCGATGTACTGAACTGCCTCGTTGAAGGCGGTCAGTTCGACAGAGAAGACGCCATTGTTCTGTACGGCAACGATCGGATTTTCGGAGGTTGAGCCAACCGCGGTCTGCACCTGTTGTCCGCTCTCGGTCTGCGAACCAACAACGGCTGGGTCGAAACCCTCGGAGTCAATCACAGCCGGTACGATGTTCAGGGTTCGAGTTCCCGTGAGCCGATCGTTGGCTGCGTCGTCATCGTTGCCGTCCATGTCAAGGTCCGCGAACCCGGCAAGGTGTCGCATCAACATGACTGGATCGTTGGCAATCAGGCCCAGTCGACCACCACCGGCCTCATCAAGCAATCGCTGAATACGTGGCTCGATACTCGCTGCGTCCGCAAATTCGGAGTCCATTCCAACTGCGCCCGCAGTCAACTCAGTCCCACGAGCTCCGCTCAGAAAACGCGAGACCAGAATGCCGTCGGTCAGTGGCGAAATCGTGCCATCGCCATCAATGTCCAAACCCTGGTCGTTACTGACCAGAGCAAACTGAATTTGCATCAGGTTGTCAGAGGGGCCGGTTGCACCATTGCCTTCGCTGATGCGGTCGGTCGATTCATCGTCGACAGACGGCAAGGTCGCCGTGATTGCCGATCCCGACAGGGCAGGCGTGATTCCGATCAGCATTCGGTTTTGGGCAGCCCCGCCAACCGACGTATTCTTAATGTTGGAAATGCGAAACGCTGTGAAATTGCTGCCGTCTGGAAAACGGTATCGCTGATTCGGAACCAGCGGTATCTCGAAGGGAGCTCCGCCTGAGGTCAAGCCTTCCAAAACAAGGCCGCGCTCAGCAACGACAACATTGGTCACGCCGCTTGGCGCGGAAATGTCAACGAAGTCGAACGATGCTCCGTCGCGAACAACGGGAACGTTGAAGAAGTAGGGAACGTTCGCCACGAACGGAACGATACTACCATCAGCATTCGGATTTCCCGTGGTCGCGACGCTATCGTTCAGCATGATCGCACTTCCCGGCGAACGACCATCCATCACCATCTGGGACATCCCCCCACCGATCGTGAACGGCGTCAGCTTCGGCGACGCCTCCACGTAGACCTGCTGGGCCGCGAGTCCAGCGAAGTTCAGATCCAACGAACTGCTGACGCTGACATCGATCACCGTGATGGGTGTCGCGCTCAGCGCGGTTACCATGACGCTCTGTGGGGTATTCCAATTCTGCGGCGTGAACGTCAATGAAGCCGTGTCGACACTGGTCCGGGATGCATGGCGACTGCTGACTGCAAGCAACACGTTTGCGGTTGGCGGCGCTGACAGCACGACACTGAAGCTGTCGGTTTGCCCAGCGGTTGTGGCCAGCGTTGCTCCGTTTGATTCGGTGATTGCAAACCCGGGCGTGTTGATCGGTGGCGTGACGCGTACACCCGTCGTCGGCTTCGTTGGCAGGTCAAACGTTTCATCAAACAAGGCCCCCAGGTCGCCCTTAGCAATCGTATGCTTGAACTCAGGCACGACTGGTCCAAACGTCTCTTTGACGGGTTTGATCGGAGTATCGAGCGTCAACTTCAATTCGAGCGCTTTCAACTTCCCTGAAAAATCAAGATCGAACCCAATGTCGTTGTGGAATCGGTTCTCAATCTTCAGCGACGGCACGACTTCCACAGCTTGGCCGACGGGCGTGGTGATGTCGATGCGACTTCCCGGAAGGAAGGATGCTTCGGTCACACCGACCAGATCGACGACGGATCCACCACGAACGACTTTCACATTGACGGCAACAGGCAGCAAGGTAACTGGATCGCGAAACTCGAACTTCGCGCTCTCGCTATCCACACGCGGTTCCACTTCAACACTCTGATTGACCGCCAGGGTTTCGACCAGCTTGTAGGAGAACAAAGTCGCGACGGCCTCGAGGGGGCCAAGGTTGAGGGAGACTTCCCCTAGAATCGGAAAACCGACGAGCAAGCCGGCAATCGCAGCCAAGTCCATCTCGAGGACGGCGAGATTTCGCTTCTTATCCAATTCTTCGCCGGCCTTGAAATCGTCCGTCGTTGCGGACAGTTTGCCGGCTCGGGAATCGAATTCTGTGTCGGTCAATTGAATGTCGGGGACCGTCAACGCCAATGAACCAAGTTTGCTTGCGAGCCCGACCTCGACACCGCCGAAGCTTGCCGATGCACCTGCCGAAATGTTGAGCTGAGCTCCCAGCAGACTGCCCTCTGCCTCTCCGACTTCGCATACAATCGGTACAGGACAGAG
>JBGCGI010000022.1:0-6440 GCA_045110715.1 Rubripirellula sp. | reverse complement strand
AGGGTCACCAAGCATCCAGACAGCAGCCGTCTGACTCTTGGAGTTGCCTTCCGCAAGCTCCCCCGCGATCGCTTCCAAACCATCGGACTTGTATCGTGGGAATACTTGGATGAAGTACTTCATGAACATTCCAGAAGGATCGCTGGTACCGGAACTGCATCCGCCCCATAGCCTTGCCGTGCGCATTGTCGCTTTTGCAGCTTCTTGGCGATTTTCGGTTTCACGAGTGAGAACTTCGACAGCGTTCATGATTTGGCCCAGCGATTCAGGCTCTTCTTCACGCGCGAGCAATTCCATCCAGCTTGTTAAGTTCTTTCCCTGGTACAGACGCGTGGAATCGGAAGACAAGACTTCGACCTTCTTCGTTTCTCCGCGGCCAATCGTGACCACGTTATCGCTCAATCCAAATTCACCAGCACCTTCGATGCGAATGTTATAGGTCCCCTTTCGTAGCGTCAGCTGGTTATCAGGTCCCGCTTGAATTTCGAGGCGATCGACTTCCTTCTCACCTTGATTGATGGAAACGACGACACCGGGCTGCTCAGATTGGATCACCAACAGTCCCTTGTCGGTGCTGATCTTGAACACGAATGCGGCGAACAGCAGCAGCGCCATCATGCCGCCCGCCATCCACCAAGGACGTCGACGTAGATTGTCGGAGTCGTCGTGCTGCCCGCTGATGCCATAAAAACTTGGGGCAGGCCGCTCTGCGACGGGCTTTCGGATTGCTTGACGAAGCACCCCTGCGAGTTTCGCGTTTGCACAGTACTCGTTCAGATGTTCGACGACTTCGTCTGCGGTGGATGGCCTCTGCAGCGGGTCGCGAGAGAGCATCTTGCCAACCAACTGTACGACAGCTTTCTCGACATCTGGGCGAACCGTATCGAGTCGAGGTGGGTCCTTGGTCGTAATCGCCATGACATGTTTCGCAAGCCCGCCACCCTGTTGGTGTGGCGGGTTTCCGGCGATCAGACGATACAGGGTTGCGCCCAGGGCATAGATGTCAGCTCGGGCGTTCACGTCGCGACTGTCGATCAGTTGTTCGGGAGCCATGTATGGCATCGTGCCCATCAGGTGACCGACGGTTGTCAATCGATCGTCAACTGCGAGTGGATCGTCTCCTGACAACACCAAGCCAAGATCCAATAGTTTGACCGTGCCGTCACGAGTCAGCATGATGTTGGAAGGTTTCACATCGCGATGGACCAAGCCAGAAGCGTGAATGTGAGCCAGACCGAGCGCGGCTTGTCGAACGATCTCGCAGGCATTGGCGACTTCCAGGCATTGCAATCGACTTGCAACACGACCGACATCCAAACCGTCAAGGTGTTCCATCACCAAGTAGTGCCAACCGTCTTCGTGTCCGGCATCTGTGGCGCGCACGACGTGCGGGTGTTCCAGCGAAGCAACGGTCGTCATCTCGCGATCAAAGCGTTCAAGCCAACCCGGTTGGTCCACGCGGTCTCGCGGTAGAATCTTGATCGCACATTTGCGTTTAAGGCGAACATGCTCAGCAAGGAAAACGGCCGCCATCCCACCGCTGCCTAGCGGCCGGAGCAATCGATAGGGGCCCAGCATCTCTTGAGGCACACCGCAGGCGTCTGCGATGCCAACCTGCGAAAACTCGGGGGTTTCCAGGACTTGCCAGAGCGCGATCTGGCAGGCCGTTTCGGCTTGGAGTGGATCGGTGCTTCCAGAAAGCGACTGAACGAGCCAGCTGCCAGCCTGGTCCAGCGACCCAGCTTTCGCTCGACAAGGGTCACAATCCTCTAAGTGAGCGAGCGCGGAATCAAAGTCATCCGGCGGCAGTTGCCCGCCGAGGACTCGTTCGATTTCTTCGTGATCAAGACAGCCTCGTTTCATGGCAATCATCGTAGTCCTCGGAATGCGTGTGTGCGGGCGTGAAAACGTGAATCACACCCACACAACGCAGGCATTGGACAGGTCTCGGAGGGTATCCACAAAAAAACAAAAAACGGAAGCTCGATGATCGGCTAAATGCCTTCCATTTTCTGCTGCAAACGCTGCAGGACACGGGCACGGGCTTTGTAGACAGCCCAGCGTGAAACACCCATTTCTTCGGCAACGTGACTGGGGTCTCGGCCTTGTACGGCGGTTTCCCAGAACATCTGCCAGCTCCGCGGATCAAAACTCTCGCGGAGTAAAGCCAAGGCTCGGCTTCTGGCCGATGCAAGATCGTCTCCGGCCTGACTGGGTGGGTCTAGGGAATCGAAGTCCGTTTGTGCGTCAACAATCTGCTGCAGATGAAGGTTGGCGTCGGTGCCTCCCGTAGCGACGTCCTTTACCTTCCGTGCTCGATCGCGAAGTTTGTTCCTCGCAATGGTCCACAGCCAGCCGCGAAAAGTTGAGCCAGGTTGTTGGTGATCGAAGCTCGACAGTGCCGATGTCATCGCGGCTAGCGTTTCTTGCATCACATCCGCTGCATCTGCAGACTGGCAACCGCACCGACGAGCCCAACCGTAGATGATCGGCCCATAGATTTGCGCGAGCGATCGCCATCCCTCCGCGTCACCCCGACGTGCCGATTGCAGCAACGACTCCGAGGTGGAGGGCTCATCGGTCCGTTGAATGGAATTCACAGCGTTGAGGATCATGCAGAGGAATCAGGTGGGAACAAGTTCCATTCTATTCCAAACCGATGGGCCAAGGCGAACCGAGCGAGCGGGGTAGGGTAGGGCAGGGCGGTTTTTGAAAGGTCGCCCTACGTGACGTTTTCGTATTCACGGGCTTTATCGCTGATGTCTTTTCGGCACCAAGCGCCTGGCCAACGGATCTCTTTGACCGCCTTGTAGGCTGCCAGTTTCGCACCGCCGATGGAATTGCCGATCGCCGTCACGCCTAACACGCGACCGCCATGATTCAAGACGCGACCATCTTCATCAAGCTGTGTGCCTGCATGAAACACTTTGACATCTTCGATCGCATCGGCGGCATCCAGACCCGTGATCTCGCGTCCTTTTTCATAGTCACCGGGATAACCTTCGCTGGCCATCACGACGCAGATGCTTGGGCGCTCATCCCACTCGAGTGGCTCTAGTTCATGAAGTCGATTGTCGGCGGCCGCTTCCAAGACGTCGACGATGTCGGTCTTCAATCTCATCAGCAGAGGCTGGCACTCCGGGTCACCAAACCGAACATTGAACTCAAGAACTTTTGGTCCGGCCGCGGTCAGCATCAGTCCGGCATACAAGACGCCCTTGAACGGTCGTCGCGCTCGCTTCATCGCATGCACAATCGGCACGAGAACGTCCGCTTCGATTTTCTCCATCATTGCTTCATCGACCACCGGCGTTGGGCAATACGCGCCCATGCCGCCAGTGTTGGGGCCAGTGTCTCCATCGTGAGCAGGCTTGTGGTCCTGCGCGGCTGGCAGCGTGATGATCGTTTCGCCATCGGTGATGGCGAGGACACTCGCTTCTTGCCCAATCAGTTTCTCTTCAATGATCAGTTCTTTCCCTGCGTCGCCGAACTCACGTCGTGACGCGATGCGATCGATGGCGTCCAGCGTTTCGCTGCGAGAATCGCAAACGATCACGCCTTTACCGGCGGCCAGCCCGTCGGCTTTGACAACGACAGATACAGGGTCCGTCGGCTCAGCGTAGCGATCCTTGATGTATCGCGATGCATCTTCAGCGGAGCGGAAGGTCTGGTAGCCCGCGGTGGGGATATTGGCGGTATGCAGAATGTTCTTGCAGAACACTTTGCTGCCTTCAAGTTCGGCTGCCTCTTTGGATGGTCCGAACGCCTTCAGTCCGGCCGCCTCCAAATCATCCACGAGTCCATCGACCAGCGGAGCTTCCGGACCAACGATGGTCAGGTCGATTTCATTCTCCGTGGCGAACTGCACGAGCGCCGCTTTGTCGGTTGCTGCGATCGGAACATTCTTGGCATCCCGGGCCGTCCCAGCATTCCCCGGAGCAACAAAAACTTCTGCTACACGGGGGCTTTGTGCGATTTTCCAGGCCAACGCGTGCTCACGTCCACCACTGCCAACGACCAGTACTTTCATCACCGAGTCCACCTCATAGCGCATCGTCAAAACGAAAATCTTTCATTTGAAAGATCGATGCGGGCAATTTAAGCGGTCTGCTATCTCGCTGACAGCGGACACCCTGCTGGCTAGGGGAACGAGGTGAAGGGGCACGTACTTGCCGGTTTAGCGGTGGACAAGTGCCCGGTAGGCAATACAATGTTCCCGGTCCCGCCGAAGATTGAATTTCTGCCATCTTTCCCACAGCCCCACCCCAGGGATGGCACATTCTTCGCTGACGACTAATTTGATTGGCGGTGGCTGAGATGGTTCCCAACCGTTTCTCAGCCATCGCCTTTCCTTTTGGGCGTCACGCCAGCTTTCGAAAAGTTTGGAAGCTCCCTGCCCGTCTGCGTACAATCACCTTGCGGATTACCAACCATTCTTTTCGTGAATGGGATGAGTGTCTTGCTTCAACTTCCAAACTTTCCTCCAGCGGAGAGCCCGCCTTGAAAAACACAATTTCCACGCTTGTTCTGTTCACACTGATTGCCTTTCCTTTCACTGCGGCCCTCGCAGAGACCGGTGAACTGAAGATTCGCTTCGAGTATGGCGGAGATGCCCCCAAGGCTGGTGCCGTGAAAGTCAACAAAGATGTCGACTTCTGTGGCAAAAACAAATTGGTCGATGAACGACTGTTGGTGAATCCAACCAACAAAGGCGTCAAGAATGTCGTCGTTTACGTTTACACCGGGCGCGGTGGCTCAAAGCTGGACAAGGTTGAACCGGTCAACAACAAGCACACGCTAGCCAATCAAAACTGCCGCTTCGAGCCACACATCGTGATTGCTCAAGCTGGTGACACTTTGGAAGTGACCAACCCAGATAAGGTAGGTCACAACGCGAATTTGAGTTTTTTCAACAACAAGCAACAGAATCTGATGATTCCTGCGGCACAGAACAAGCTCGTTCCACTTGAAGAGACTGAGCCCGCACCGATTCCTGTTGACTGCAACATTCATCCTTGGATGAAAGCCTACTTGGTTGTTCTCGATCATCCCTTTGCCGCAGTCAGCAACGAAGATGGCGAATTGACAATCAAAGGTCTGCCGACCGGAGATGAACTGACCTTCCGAGTCTTCCATGAATCTGGATCGATCAACGAAGTCACCGTTGGTGGTAAGAAAACAGATTGGAAACGCAGTCGATTTGAGGTCGAAATCGAAGCTGGTGTCAACGACTTGGGAACGGTCGTGATTCCTGAAGGTGCGTTGAACGCCAACTAGTTCCAGTCATCGAGAATTTCCCCCGCAAACGCGTTTCGGCAGTCCACTGTCGGAACGCGTTGTTCGTTTCGAAAGGTTGTGCGGCGACCCTTCAAATTCCTTAGGATGGAGATCCGTGGAATTCATCGTCAAGCCGAGAATCTCAAGAGGGCAAGTTCAATGTTGCGTTTCCGTCTTTCATTTGTGGTATCTCTAGCGACGATGTTGTTGGTTGCAGCCTGCGGGAAGAACCCTGCTCCGGAGCCACGCACTGAGCCCGCCGTTGAAAAAGCGAAGGCTGAGATTCCGGAAGCAACAGATGCGGTGGAGATCGTCGAGGAGACCAAGGAAGAACCACCGGCAAAGAAGCCAACGCTGACTGTCCAAGAGGCCGGAGGAGACGCGGAACTTGGAACGCTGAAGATGCGGTTTGAGTACGGTGTCGATGCACCCGAGCCGAAGTTGCTCGCCGCGGCGAAGAAGGACCAATACTGTGGGCAGTTTGGACTGACCAGTGAGGTTCTATTGGTCCATCCCAAGAACAAGGGGATTCGTAACGTCGTCTGCTATCTGTACACGGGGCGCGGAGGTTCAGTGCTGGAGGAGATCCCTCACGAGCCAGCCGTTGTTGAGCTCGCAAATCAGAGCTGTCGGTTTGAGCCAAGGGTAGTGGTTTTGCAGCCTGGGGACACCTTGCGGGTCACAAACCCAGACGACGTGGGCCACAATGCGAATCTGGCGTTCTTCAACAACAAGCAACAGAACCTTGTGATTCCTCCAAAGCAACACAAGGACGTCCAGATCGTGAAGGATGAGCCTGCTCCCATTCCAACGGACTGCAACATCCATCCCTGGATGCGTGCGTATCTGGTCGTGAATTCGCACCCATTCGTTGGGGTAAGTGATGAGAACGGGAATCTGACCATCGAAGGTTTGCCTGTCGGGGAGGAACTGGTTTTCCGTGTCTTTCACGAAGCTGGCTCGATCAATTCTGTCGTGGTTGACGGCGAAGATCAGGAGTGGAAACGCAGCCGCGTAGAAATTCCAATCAAAGCCGGTACGAACGACTTGGGGACCGTGGTCATCCCCGAATTTCCGTAGTGAACACCAAGGGAGAGGGGTGCGACAATCGGTAGCGTTTGCGAAGTCGGCTTGTTCACGGTTGAATATTTGTGGCTTCATCA
>JBGCGI010000021.1:0-5610 GCA_045110715.1 Rubripirellula sp. | reverse complement strand
CTGAAAAATGGGTGACAAGGGAAAGATTTGACACGATAGCCGATTCCCTCCGAGCACTATTTCGCTTTGGCCTGCCAAAAATCTGTATTCTGGGCGTGACGTTAGCTTGATTACCCGCAATAATGAGTCGACGGGGAAATGACTCCCCTAAGAACGATCACTTTACTTCTTTGCAGTCCAAACGTGCTGGACCAGCCGGATTCTCAGAATCCCTCGTTGTTTTGCTGGCAGGAGATAGAGTGGTGTAAGTAAATCGGCGTCCTGGAGACTCAAATGAGTGCCGAAACAAGAACAAGACGTTTTTCCGAAAGAACGATACGTCAGGTCCGTTTGGACAGTACCCGTGCGATGGTCAGAGCAAGGTTTTGCCCTGATCGAAGCGATGTCGTTCAATTGCGGTGCGTAGACGATCATCCCGAGAGCGACCATACGTTCGGAAACCAACTGTGGTACTTCGAAGGCCTGGGCGTCGATCAGGATGATGAACGAATCAGCGTCTATGGAGTGGTTGAATACTCGCTTCAGTATGGCCTGCACGAGTTGGTCGAAGATGGTGTGTTCCACTCGGAGCATGAACGCGATCGCTTTCGACATCTGTATGAGCGTGAAGTTCATCGCCCGAATTGGCGACAACCTGCACACCGCTGGTTGGCTGCAGGGCTGATTGCAATGACGTCCGTCTGCTTGGCCTATTTGCTCGTTCGAACGCTTGCTGCGTGACTGATTCGGAAACGTTGTCTTCGGAAATCTCACCATCCTCAGGAGCGGTCCGTCAAGGAACGCCCATTGTCGACGTACAGGGTTTGAAGAAAACCTACGGCGGATGGTCGCTGACAGGGCGCAAGAACGTCTCTGCTCTCCGCGGTGTCTCGTTGCAAGCCTATCCTGGCGAGGTCTTTGGGTTGCTCGGTCCCAACGGGGCCGGCAAAACCACCTTGATCAAAATCTTGCTTGGTGTTGTCAAGCCCAGCGGTGGACAGGCCTCTTTGTTCGGCGAGCAAGTCGGCAGCACCGCCGCCCGCCAACGCGTCGGTTATCTGCCAGAGTCCTTGCGAATCGATCGCCATCACACCGCACGAACGGCGCTTCGCTACTATGGGCGGTTGAGCCGAATGAGTGCAGGCGAGATTGCTCAGCGCAGCAACGAGCTGCTGGAGCTGGTTGGCCTCGAGGGGCGGGACAAGGAATCGGTCAAGCGATTTAGCAAAGGAATGTATCAACGACTGGGGTTAGCTCAGGCATTGATGCACGATCCCGACCTGCTGGTCTTGGATGAACCCACCGACGGTTTGGATCCGGTGGGCCGCAGCGAAGTGCGTCGAGTCATCGAACGGTTGCGCGACGCGGGCAAGACGATCTTCTTGAACAGCCACATTCTTCAAGAGGTCGAAATGGTTTGCACGCAGGTTGCGATCATGGACAAAGGTGAGATTCGCGGCAACGGCGCGATCGATGAGCTTGCCAAAGAAACATCGGTGGATGAAGTCGTGATGGAAGTCGCTGTTCCCAGCGATGATGATTCCGTCGTCACAGCCCTGTTTCGCGATCACGCTATCGACGTCTCCGTGCAAGCGATCGAGGGCTCCGGTGAGTTTGCCAATCGCAACCTCCGCCGCGTGACGGCGAAATTGCCTTCTCAAGAGCTGGTCGATGCGACGGTCGATCGATTGAGGTCCAAAGGGATTTCGATCGTTCGGCTGGAAGTCAAACGACCCACCCTGGAAGACACGTTCATGCGTTTGGTAGGCGACAAGGAAGAAACCAATTGATGCGACCTTACTTAGCCATCCTGCGTGATTCGTTTCACGCCGCACTTTCTTCGCGGATTCTGTGGGTCGCCTTCGTAGCGATCTGGTTGTTGCTCGCGGCGCTGGCACCGATTGGCTACAAGGAAGACTTCACGACCATTTTCCGCAGCCACGACTTCCACAACGGCACGCGGATGAAAGCGATGCTGGCGTCTGGACTGCTCAGCGACGAGTCCAAGGCAACGCCGATCGGAAGAATCGCTGCCGCGATGCCGGAGGATTTGGTTCGCCAGCTCGAGCGAGTTAGCAAGGGAGATGAAGTTCGAATCCGACTTCGCGCCCTCGCCGATGGGCTCAACGAACTGCTGGACAATGAATCCTGGTATGACCAGGAAGCTTGGAAGACGTCGCTGCGACTGCGCGAACTTCGTGACCTGGATGAAAAAGAAGATGACGAACTGAGCGACTCCTTGCGCCGACGGAGAGCTCGACTGCGGATCGAGGCTGCGATGCCGGGAGTCTTCGAAACCCGCTCGGCGCGTGCAATCTCAGTGACTTACGCGGGCTACGACTTTCCTGCCACGATCAATGTCGATAAGCCACAGTTCGCCAACATGGTGAACCAGTTCGTGATGCCATTCATCGTGGATTGGTTGCTTGGGTTCATTTTGGTCATGCTGGGGATTCTGGTCACGGCGTCGATCGTTCCCGACATGCTTCAGCCCGGATCGTTGCACTTACTTCTGAGCAAACCTGTGTCGCGAACAATGCTGTTGCTAAGCAAGTTCGTCGGCGGATGCGCCTTTGTGCTGCTTTGCGTGATCCAATTGATTGTTGGACTGTACTTGATTGCCGGACTGCGACTGGACATCTGGAACATTCGCTTGCTGTGGTGCATTCCGGTCTCGGTATTCTTGTTTTCGGTCTATTACAGTGTCAGCGTGTTGGCGGGCTTGCGTTGGCGATCATCGATCCTTGCCGTCGGCGTCACGGTGATTTTCGGCACGATCAGTTTTGTGGTTGGTGCCGTCGGCGGTTTCTTTGATGGCTTTGTCAGCCGCCCAGCAGAGATACAACGGCTGGCGATTGCCGGCGACACGGTCTTTGCAGCAACGCGTGGCGCTGGTTTGCAACGATTCGATCCCGATCAGAATGTTTGGGTCGAAATTTTTGAGAGTAACGCGATGGGACCCGACAGGGTCCTGCCACCGATCGCAATCAGCGACGAGGTGATTGTGACGGCACGGGCTCGCAATGCTCGATTCAATCCCTACGGCTCGGGGGCGCTGGACTTACTGGTACTGAGCAAGTCATCGGATTGGGCGGCCGAGCCGAGCCTGCGTCTGCCAACTGCTACCTCGCGGTTGTATCGTGCGGGCGAGAATGGTGTGATGGCGATGAACACAGGAGAACTGGCAATCACCGATCGGAAGAGCATTTTGGCCGCAGCCGGAGAGGCTGATGAGTCCGGTGATGACGCGGAAGAGTCGAAAGAGCCACAGGGACTGTTTGATAAACTTGCCAACATGATCGGCGGTGCCACGGCCGGGTTCACCGAAGTGCTGCCGAGTCGCATGGCGATCACGCCTCCTCGTGGCGTTGTGGTTTCGCAGGACGGGCAGTGGTTGATCGCGCTCAGTCGTGGGCGAATCGTACGACTGAAGCGTCCGGCCGAAGCGGGAGCTTGGGAGTTGGAAAAAGAACATTTGCTCGAAGGCGAATCGTCGCGCCGTTGCGTGATCGCGCTCAGCGACGGAGTTGTGCTGGTGGCGCGCAACGAAGAGCCTGTGCGGCTATTTGATGCGACAACGCTGGAGCCGATCGCAGAATACGCATTGCCAGATACCGTCTCTCCTGTTGTTGCAGCAGGAATCGGCGGCGGACGATTCGGACTCGTGACAAGCGACGGACGCTGTCGCGTCTATGAGCACACTTCTGGTGATCAGATGAAAGAGGAGTTGATCGCTACCAAAGAAGTTCAGGCGATTCACTTGCATCGCTCGACGAACGATTTTTACGTGGTGCATCACGTGGACCAGATCGATGTACTGAATCCTACGACGCTGGATGCCAAGGTCCAGATTCGCCCTTCTCTGACGAGTTGGCGTTTGGTGGATCGCTATCTGATCAGCCCCCTACGAATGGTGATTCCGCAGACAGGAGAGCTCGGGCAGACGATTGCTTCAATGGTCAGTGGGAAGTCAGCTGTCTCGTTCGGCGGAGCGGCCGATGACGAAGAACTGGTGCGTTACAACTTCTTTCGCCCACTGATCAGCTGCTCGCTGTTCATCTTTGTGATGATGACACTCAGCTGTGTGTATTTCGCGACCCGTGATTTTTGAGTCCGGGAAATGCCGGAACTTCGTCGCTGTGGCTCCTTGGTCCGGCCTACTCTATGCAAAAGCTAGGCGGCGGCTCGGCCGTTGTGACGCAGACGCAGCTCTTCGTTGGCGATCAGGTGGCAATGAGAGTTTCCGGCCAGGGTGGCTTCGACTCGTCGCTTGACACTCTTTCGCATCGCTTTGTGGTAGCCAGTCGTGGCGGTGAACAGCGTCATCAAATCCACGAATCGTGTGTTCTCCGCCAGTTCGTGCGCATCCAAATCGACGTAGCTATCTGAACCGAAAGAGAACAGTCGTCCATCGAGATCACCGATCGACTTGCCGTCTGCTTCGACATCAAAGTCGGCTCCGATGGAAATCCAACGTCGCTTCAACGACAAGTGCCACATCCGGCAGCCATCGTAAAAACCGAACGTGAAGACGGAGGGAATTCGGAACGTGCGATGGTTCTGTTGAATGTAGGTGACGTGCTCGGTGCGAGGCAGCATCACCACCATCGTCAGCAAACTGCGTTTGGAGCCGATCGAGTTGTGAATCTCTGTGGTCGTGATCTGTTCGATGGTGCCACACCAACGAACTCGCTCGGTACTGGTCTTGAAGAGTTTGAGGACCAGTCGGCGTTTCTCGATATCGCCCGTCTGCATCTTCATCACTTCGTCTTGCTCAAGCTGCGCGTCCAACGCTGCTTTCTGCTTGTCGCTGAGTCTGCCAGTCTTCTTGATTTGCTTTTTCAGCTCTTGCTTACGCTGGCCCTGCAGCACGTCCAAAGCATCTTCCATTTCCTCTTTGTCCGGCTTCCAGATATCGGTGCGCATCCCGATCATGTGGGTCTTTTCCCAAGACCGACTCTCATTGTTTAACTCCGAGACCGTTCCAACCACATCCATATGAGTGTTGAAATGGCTGGTGTCAGCGGTTTTCAGCTTCTGCAGAAACTCGACGTTGCTGGCGTGCATCCCAGGCAGCGCCCACATATCCACGTAACGCCGGCATTCTTCTGGTTCTTTCTTGCCCATCTTGATTGCTCAATGACCAAACTTTGGAACGGGTGTCTTCCGATGTTGATCGGTCCTTGGGGCCGGAGGATCCATCCCAATCCGGATAATCGTCGTATTTTAACGGGAGCGCTGACCGTAGAACGCGGCATGGAGTTGCCCTGCCGCAGGAAAATGCGTCTTGAATCCTGCCTCGGGTAGTTAAGATGGAGGGGAATCTCAGACAACTCCTTGGCCGCGTGATCTATGAACCACTACCGAAGCTTTCTAGTCGTTGTGTTCGCCTTCGCTCTTTCCCTCAGTGGTGGCTCCGCTTTTGCCCAGCAAGCTGACACGGGTAACGCAGATGCTGCTGGTGCTCTACCTGGTGCGGCACTGGACGCTGACGCAGCGTTCTCGAATGTTGAGCGTGGCGACACGATTGGTGCGACTGGTTCGACGGGAGCTAGCTTCAGCGCGGCTAGTTCATCCAACGGCGGCGGTGGTGGTGGCGGATTCGGTGGACTTGGCGGCGGCGGCGGCTTC
>JBGCGI010000020.1:0-32811 GCA_045110715.1 Rubripirellula sp. | reverse complement strand
GGTGATCGTCTACTGATCTTGGAACGCCATTATCAACAAGACGAGGTCATCGCTCACTCGGACCTTCGCGGCGACAGTTACAAGCTCAGCGAGATGGCTGCTGCAAGCAAAGCGTGCGAGACGATTGTGTTTTGCGGTGTTCACTTCATGGCCGAAACGGCTGATATCTTGGCCAACCGCCCCGAGAAACTGCAGACACGTGACGGCCGGCGCGTCGAGGTCATTCTGCCCGACATGGCTGCAGGTTGCTCGATGGCCGACATGGCTGCGATCGCTCAAGTCGAAGCAGCTTGGGAGGACATGTCCGAGGTCATCGATACAGAGAAGGTCATCCCGGTCACCTACATCAACAGCGCCGCGAGCCTGAAAGCATTCTGTGGACGACACGGTGGCATCGTTTGCACCAGCAGCAATGCCAAAGCTGTTCTGGAATGGTCGTTCGAGCGCGGCGAGCGCGTGTTCTTCTTCCCTGACCAACACCTCGGACGCAACACGGCGTTGGGGATGGGAATCGAGGAAGCACAGATGCCGATCTGGGATCCCTACGCAATGGAACTGGGCGACAACAGCGAAGCTGCAATCCAAGCCAGTCGCGTGATCCTTTGGAAAGGACATTGCAGCGTTCACCAGATGTTTCGTGCCGAGCACGTCGACGGTTTCCGCAAACAACATCCCGACATCAAGATTTTGGTGCACCCCGAATGCCCGCGTGAAGTCAACGACTTGGCGGACGTTTCAGGCAGCACCGGCAAGATCATCGAAACGGTCAAGAACAGCCCAGCAGGAACCAAGTGGGCGATCGGTACCGAACTGCACTTGGTCAATCGCTTGAAAGCGGAACACCCTGAGCAAGAGATTCACTTTTTGAGCCCCGTCGTTTGCATGTGTGCCACGATGTATCGAATCGACCTGCCCCATCTTTGCTGGACGCTCGAGAATTTGCGTGACGGAGCAGTTGTCAACAAGATCGAAGTCGACGAAGACACAACGCACTGGAGCCTGATCGCCCTGGAGCGAATGCTCGCGGTGAAGTAGCTCGGCCACCAAACGTAGCCCGGCCACCAAACGACATCGTGGTGTTCCAGTAGTCTCACGCGTGACGGCGGGCAAAGCACGCTGTCAAATTCTAGTTGGCTCCGATGCAGACTCTGCCGCATCGCCCTGCTTGAAGCATGGAAGTCGCTCGATGGCGAAGAATCCGAGCAGATTCTTTGTGACCAACTCACTGCGGCGTAGTTGGAACGCCGGTTTTTTAGGGTGGCTGAGGGGATTTGAACCCCCGACCCTCGGAATCACAATCCGATGCTCTAACCAACTGAGCTACAGCCACCGCGTTTCGTCAGCCCCTTCGATGGAGGGCGACGAATGAAAAATTTATCGCTCGCCTTCATTTCGGTCAACGGCTGGGAAACCAGACACCCCACAATCTTTCTGGTTCACTCGGCCCCTTCTCCGGTCCTGCTGATTATTCTGCTGGGATCATCCCTCGTGGCGAGACCCAATGAATCGGAAGCGAAACAAGCGAAAGCACGGCGATAGCGTGGCGGAGGCCGACGGTTCTCTGCCGAATCAGGGCCCCAAGCCAGCTACCCGGACGCTGATTCAGCGATGCCTGACCGTAGGGGTCTGCTTTCACCTGCTGGCGATCTGGATTTCTTTTACCAGCGTCGTCGAACCCTCGTCACTGCATGGTCAACTCGCTCAATCACTGCGCGGCTACCTTCAAATCACGCATTTTGGTGCCGATGATCGTCCGGTCTACCTGGCCTATGGAGATCCTCAGGAGCAGCCCCACCGGCTGGAAGTGGCTACCTCGGCGATGAGCGGCTTCGGTTCTCGGGAGGCTCTGGATTGGCAGCCGGCTGGCCCAGAAGCGGTCGGCGGAATGGCGGTTTCTGATCGGCTGCATCGCTGGCTCTCGACCGCCGCTGTGCTGGCAGAGAACCAACAGTCCAGCCTGGTCGCAGAACTGTTGCTGCCGATCGTCCAAGCGGACCCAACTTTGACCGCGATTCGCATCGTCCGGCTACCGACAGACCTGAGCGATTTTAATGCCGAACAAGAGACGGTCTACATCGCTCACGTCGCCCGCGACCAAGATCGCGTGTCCCTCGTCCAGCTGCAACCAACGCGGCTGAACGCTCAAGTCCTTCCACGACTAGATGATTCGCGGGGCCGCGAGCAATGAGCAACAAAGATCTCAACGAAACGACCGAGCAAAAGGGAGTCTGGAATTCGTTTTGGTTTAGCGAAACTGATTGCCAACGCATTTCGTTCGTTCGAATGCTGCTCTGCGTGATCGCGATCGGATACTTCGTCAGCAGTTGGTCCGACCTCGAATTTTGGTACACCGCTGACGGTCCACTCGCGGCAAGCCGAGTGGCCAGATTTGTGAATACGGCAGACGTCGAGGATGCAGCAAGCTGGATCGTGTCGCCCCTGTTCCTCACCAGCTCACCACTGATTTACCGGATCTATCTCATTGCAGGAGTCTTGGTCGCTTGCTGCGTAGCGATCGGACGTGGAGGCCGGATCGCTTCGTGGGCACTTTGGTTGCTGTTTGTCGGCTGGGCCAATCGAGCCATGTTCGCAAGTGGACTGACCGAGTCACTCCTGAGCCTCGGTCTGTTCGCCTCGGCAATCGCTCCCTCGAAACCACGTTCTTCGAACCCAACCGACTGGACTGCAAATTTTTCGGAGCGATTGGTCGCCGTCCAAGTCACTGTGATCGGTTTAGCAACGCTCGTCACAATGCTGGGAGGCCGCGTCTGGTTCAACGGCCTGGGTTCCTTCGCGCTAGCGGCGCCAGTCGAAGATCGCACGATCGATTGGACCAACTCAATTCTCATCAACACAATCGTTCACGAGACATTGACGCATTTTCTACTGCTCGCCATTCCCGTTGGTCTGGTGCTGTCGTGGACCGAGCGTGGGAACCGTGTGGGTCAAGTCATCTTGGTCTCATGGTGTCTCTTCGTCGCTTTGCTAGGATCGCACTGGCTGTACGCTGCGACGTTCGCAACCATGGTGTTGGCCATTCGCCCGGCGAGTAGCGCAAGAATCGAATCGATCGAGTGAGCCAAGGCTTGGGCTCGATCAATCCACAAAGAAGCAACGCGATTGCTCAGCGCGTCGCCAATACGTTGCACACGATGCTTGGCGACGAAGTCGTACGCCAAACGGAATCCAAGCCGCTTGGGATCTAACGCTGAGGCTGCTGCTGGTAGCGGGGCGGGTAGTACGTCGCCTCCGGCTGATTCTGATAAGTTGGCTGCTGGTTCTGGTAAGTCTGCTGCTGCGCTGGATAAGTCTGCTGCTGCGACTGATATTGCTGGTTCTGATACTGCCCCTGGGTCCCGTAGTTTTGGTACTGCTGCGGCTGGGCAGCGACTTGTTCTTGAGGCCAGGTCTGTTGGGTCTGCTGATCGATTTGCTGCTGACTGGCGATCTGCTCGCGTTTGTCAAGAAACTCGCGGCTCTTGTTGATCGCCTTTCGGGCGTCCTCTCGGATCTCGGTCCGATTGATCTTGATGGTTGTCTGATCGCCTTCCCGCTGGATTTGGAACCATCCAGCCATTGAAGCGCCGACCAATAACATGCCAATGATGAATAGGTTTCGCATCGTAAATCCGTTCGTGTGTTAAACCATTGATCCAGCTTGCCAGAAAGCCGCATCCTCTCCTTGTATCGGAATCATCGATCTTAGAGAGACAGCAGTTCTGGAAAAGAGCAATCCAAGATTCAGTGCTTGCTAGCATTGGTGGATTGTTTCTGAAGCAAACCGCAACTATCTTTCTGTTCGTTGCGAAATTCCCCCTGATTCCCTGCACGCCCCAGCGGAATGCTATGCCAGCATTGCTTTCCCACTCAGTTCGACGAACCAATGATCGTGGGATCGCTCCACCAATTCGGCTGATCTTTTTTTTCGCAATCGTCATCTCCTGCGTCAGTGGCAACGCGGTACCAGTCCATGCAGCTAGCGACGCCTCCGAGTCCTTGAACAAGCAATTCCGGCAGTTGGACGTCAATCAGGATGCTCGGCTTGAGCTGAATGAGTTTCTTGCTCGCGAGGGCGAACGCGAGTTGTTGCGGCGCGATTTTCATTTGTTCGACTTGGACTCCAGTGGGACTTTGACTCGACAGGAGTTCGGCTCGGTCTGGGGCTTGGTCGCCCCAGCGATGCGAGAACGCTTGCCCGATCCGTTTGAGAGATTGGTGCGAGAAGCGGTGGTTGCTTTGGACCAGTCTTACGACCACTGGAACCAGCGACCCGGCGAGATGGTCAACGCACATACTTTCGTTGCCAACTTCATTGGATCGATTTCCTATGGTGGCAAACGTTACGTGACCGGTCGCATCATCCGTCAGGCAGACGGCAATTCCGATGGCAAGATGAGTCGGGCAGAGGCGGAGAATTTCTTGTGCCAGCAACTGGGACTTCGTTTGTATACCGGTCCACCACTCAGAGAGGATTCCGGACGTGTGCTCCGATTCGATCGATTCATCAGCGTCGACATTGATCAGGACATGCAACTGAGCTGGCGCGAATTCCAACCGCGTTGGTGGTCTCCGGAAACCGCGAGGCGTGACTTCGGTTTCATGGATCGTGATCAGAACGAACTTGTCAGCTACGCGGAATACGCGCACCACTCGTCTCCTAACTTCTTTGATCCGATCGAGTGGTTTCGGCGTGCCGACACGGACTTGGATGCCAAACTTGATGAGCAGGAAATCGGTGCAGCAGCGAGCCCTGAACGCCAACACTTGGCGGCGTCGACGATGCGAGCATTTGACGGGGACAATGACGACCGGATATCGCTTCAAGAGTACCGCCTCTCGATGTTAGGCAATCACAACTACACCTGGGACGCCAAACCACTGGATAAGAATCGCGATGGCAAACTGAGCTATTCGGAATTCACGTTTCACCAATTTGACCTCTTTCAACTTCAACGCAGCTACTATTTCCATCGCTTGGATGCGGATCAAAACGGTGAACTGGCCCCCAGCGAGTTCGAGTTTGCAGCTCGCATGCCGTTCGCGATCCACCGCTGCGCTGCTGATGGGAAACTCTCACGGCAAATCTATCGGGATATCGAACATCCCACCTGCGGATCCGTGTCGGTTTCCCCTGATGGCACGCAAATTTTGTTTGATCGCCTGCTTCCCAACGACACGCAGACAGAAAAGGCCGACGGACGCATCGTCGTGATGGACGCCGAAGGTGGCAACGTTCGTGACTTGTGCGATGGACAACATCCCTCCTGGTCGGCGAACAGTCTTCAGTTTGCCTGTTCAAAAAAGCAAGATCGCAGCGTTTGGATCATGGAATCCGATGGTCTGAGTGGGAAGCCAATCGCCGAGGGCAGAACGCCGAAGTGGTCCCCCGACGGCAAGTGGATTGCTTACCAGCTGAACAACGGCCTTTGGCTGCACGAGCTTGCCACTGGAAAGCAATCGCAGCTTGTGTCGAGAGAGGATCATCGATATCGCGACCTGGGCGAAGACATCGTTTGGAATCCGTCGAGTGACCATTTGGCCATTTTGGCAAGAACCGACATCACGACAGACCTCGTGATTTTTACACTCGAGCTTGAAGATGCCTCCAAACCATCTGGAAAGCCAAGGTTGCAGCATTCGTTTAGCGGAACCTGCCAAGATTCCTTTCATTGGAACGTCGATCACGAGATCGTGGTGGGAATCCAGGAACCAGACCAACAGGTTTTCCAACTTTTCGGGATCGCCCCTTTTGGCCCTGCCAAATCGACCCGAAAGCAATCGTTTGACGACCGGAGGGACTGGAATTCGGCTTGCCTTACCCCCGACAAAAATTGGTATATCGCAGTTTCCCAAAATTGACCGCAAGCATTCCACCTCCATGACGGAACGATTTGGTGATGGACCAACCAGCGTTTGACGCCAGCAACGAGCCAGGAAACTCGAACGATTCCAACTCCGCTGGGCGCGAGTCTCGCCCGTTCTTGGGGATTCGCTTCAAATGCTGTCGCACCTACGGCCGGATCTATCGGGATCCAGCAAAGGCGGCTTACGTGGGCAATTGTCCAAAATGCCGGGCAAGAATTTCGGTGCCAATCGGAAGCGGTGGCACGTCCACACGATTCTTCAACGCGGGCTAACTTCCGTCACCCGGTTTCATCGTGAAGGCTCTGCCCGTCAAACCTTGTCCGCGATAAAGTCCTTCGCGGCCGATGCAACGCGGTCAACCGAGTCTCTCAGAGCATCTAGGATTGGGCGATAGTCGCAGTCTTCGTCGGCCTCGAGCGATTCTAGCGCTGACGCCAATTCACTGGTTTGTACCGCACCAACCGAAAGCGATGCTCCCTTGAGCGTGTGCGCCGCTCTTTTCAGAGTCTGCAGGTCCCCCTTCTTTCCCGCCAACTCCAACTGGCGCATCAACTGACTGGATTCGCCCAAGTAGACGCCCAATAGTTCAGACAGCAAACCCGAATCTCCCCCAACGGTGCAATGAGCGTGCTCCCAATCGATTGCACAGTCATCTTCGTAGGCTCGCGAAGCTGGTAAGGTCGCGTGATCCATCTGCTTGACGGACTCCCGCTCGACTGGTTGATCCTGGAACACATTGGCCAGTTTCTCTCTCAGCACGGCAACTCGAATTGGCTTGGCAATGTACTCATCCATGCCAGCATCCAAGCACTTTGCTCGGTCGCCCTTCATCGCGTGGGCAGTCATCGCCACGATCGGAACGTGGCCACCCCGTTCGGATTCCAGCTGGCGAATCTCACGCGTTGCTTCCAGCCCATCCATCACTGGCATCTGAACATCCATCAGCACCAAATCGAATGCTTGGCGTCTCAGCGTTTCAACCGCTTCTTCACCATTGTTGGCAACGGTGACCTCGTGCCCATCCTTCTTCAGCACGCCAATGGCAAGCCGCTGATTGACGGTATTGTCCTCGGCCAACAGAATTCGCAGCGGATTCACCGCGTAAGCGTCACCTTCGGGCGGACGGGTTGCATCGCCAGAAGACTTTCCCCCGAGTGATTCGACGACCGCATCAAATAGTTCTGACTGTTTCACCGGCTTCATCAACTGGCGAACAACGTTGAGCTTATCTCGAGTCTGAAGATCACCGTCTCGCCCGCCACTGGTCAACACAACGACAGGAATTTCGACGACGTCCAATCTCGCTCGCACTTTTTCGACGAACTCGTAGCCGCTCATCTGAGGCATGTTCACGTCCGTCACAATCAAATCAAACGGCTCGCCCCTTTCCTCAGCACGCTGAATCTGGGTCAGTGCAGTTGCGCCTGATAACGAGACAGTCGGATACATCCCCCAGTTGGTCAGCAATTCCTCCAGGATCAGGCAGTTCGTTTCGTTGTCATCAACGACCAGTACGCGAGTGCCCCCCACGACCACGACTCCGGACTCGCGATTCTCGTTCTCTTCTTCGGCCCACCCCAATTGGACGTGGAAGCGGAACTCGCTGCCCGCTCCGACTTCACTGGTCACGCTGATGTCGCCGCCCATCAACCGCACCAACCTTGTCGCGATCGCCAAGCCAAGTCCTGTGCCACCAAATTCCCTGGTGGTGGAGGTGTCTGCCTGCTCGAACTCGTTGAAGATCGACGTGCATTTTTCTGGTGGAATGCCGATCCCGGTATCGCGGACTCCGATTTCGATCACCACCAAGCTCTGCGCACTTGGCACTCTGACGACTTCGACAATGACCTCACCGTGCTCGGTGAACTTAACCGCGTTGCCGACCAAATTCACAACCACTTGGCGAATCCGCCCAAGATCGCCGACAGCAAACTTGGGCACGTCGGGTGCAATGCGCAGGGCAAGTTCCAATCCCTTGGCATGGGCCTTTACCCCTAGCGTCTTCATCGTGTCGCCAAGAATTTTATGAATATCGAAACGGCGGCTGTCGATATCCAGTTTGCCAGCTTCGATTTTGGAGAAGTCCAAGACGTCATTGATCACAGACAGCAACGACTCACCCGCGTCTTGCACCATCGTCAAGAAATTGCGTTGACTCGAATCGAGACTGGTATCCAACACCAAGTCCGTCATGCCGATCACCGCATTCAGCGGCGTACGAATTTCGTGACTCATGTTCGCCAAGAAGTCGCTCTTCGCCTGGTTCGCACGATCAGCAACTTCCTTCGCAGCAATGATCTCTTCGTCGGCCTTCTTTCGTGCAGTGATATCGTGTCCGATTCCAACGACGCCAATCACCTCGTCTTCATTGCTGTAGAGGGGAACTTTTGTCGTCAGCAGCCAAATTTGCTGACCATCCTCGGTCAGATGCGATTCTTCGCGATCCATCAATGGCTCGCGACTGCGCATCACGATTTGGTCATCGGCAACGTAGTTGCAAGCCAGGTCGGGCGGCGAAAAATCGTAGTCCGTTTTTCCAACCAACCCATCTGCATTGCTCAACTGCAGCAGGTCCAGCAGCGCCGCATTTGCGGTCACAAATCGTCCAGCGCGATCCTTGACGTAAATCAAATCGGGAACGTTGTCGATGATCGTCTTCAACAAATCGCGTTCTTGGGCGAGTTCAACTTCCGCTTGCTTCTGTTGCGTAACGTCGCGTGAGATACCGAAGGTTCCCATCACCCGACCGGATTTGTCTTTCAACGGGACCTTCGTCGTGCTGCACCAAGTGACGGCTCCGTCATCGTAGGTCTCTTGCTCGATCTGAGCCAAAACAGACTCGCCCGTCTTCATGATCGCGCGCTCATCCTGCAGGGCTTTCTTGGCATGCTCGATCGAGAAGAAATCTGCGTCCGACTTCCCAATCGCTTGCGAGGGCTCCTCCAAACCGAACTTCTTCGCGCAGCTTTGGCTCATGCGAATGAAGCGGCTATCGGCATCCTTGAAATAGATAGAATCGGGCACTGCTTCCAACAGAGTCGACAGCAGAAACTTTTCAAACTCAATCTGTTGCTCCGCATCTTTCTGCCGACTCACATCCCAAAACATGACCTGTATGCCGACAACGTCTCCGACGGCGCTGTGGACTGGTGCCTTCCATACTTCCACATGAGTCTGCGTTCCATCAGCCGCCTGATGCCGTTCGACGTCGTGACACAATTTCCCGGAATGCATCACTTCGCGATCGTCGGCCATGTACTTCTTGGCGAGCTCTGCTGGGAACAGATCGAAGTCAGACTTGCCAATCAACTCCTCGATCGGCTTGCCGATTTTCTCGCATGCCAATGCATTGGCGTATTGGATCCGCCCACGTGAGTCCTTTCGCAACACACTCAGTGGCAAGCTCTCCATCAGCGACATGTAAACGGCTTCGGCATCGCGAAGCGCGGTTTCGATGTGATGCCGATCAGTGATCAATCGTGTCACGGCCCACAAGCTGGGCGGATTGGGCGCCGCCTCGTGATAGCAGACCGTTTCATGGACCCACTGAACCGTCTTGTGCTGGTCGATGACTCGATAGCGATGCGTCGTTTTTTTCAGCGACGCCATCCTTTGCAAGTTCTGCTCAACCCGGGAACGATCTTCCGGATGAATCGATCGGATCCGCAGTGAGGGATCCATCATCATCGCCTCAGCCGTCTGACCGAACAGATTCTTCGCTGCCGGCCCGATCCATGTCAGTTCACCGCTGAGTGTCGCATTCCACGAAACTTCCGCAAATTCCGAGCGCAGCGATTCGGGGAGGGACTCGTACTCCGTGCTCATGGTGAGACAACCATCTGGCGACAGACAACTCGTTCGACTTCAGTTCTGGCGTGCAGCATAGCGGCGAAAGCAATGAGATCAGAGAAATCGAAGCCCCAAACATGAGCTTCTTACTCTAGTCGATCAGCGACATTTGAGTCGCCGAAATGCGTGATTTCAAACCTTCTGATTCCATCCCTCGCGATACTCTCGCTGAATGTACTGCTGCAGTTCAGGATGGTTCTCGATCTTCATTTGTTTGGCGTCCCACCGAAGCGACGTCCCGGGCTCTCGCTGGGCGATCACACCTAGCAGAATCATTTCTGTCATCGGCCCAGCCAATGAGAAGTTCGACTCGCCTTGATCGATCCTGCCTTCCACCGCATCGAACCATTCCTTGTAGTTGTCTTGTTCGGTCGCACGAGGCAGCGTGGGCTCGGGCCAGTCGAATCCGTCCACTTGGTTGGATGTTTTCAAGACCCAGTTGTTTTTCCCCCGATGGAAGAACAACTTCCCCTGCTCGCCAATGATCACGCTGCCAAACTTGGAAAAGTCCATGCCGTCCAACACTTCCTCGCTGGGATGGTTGTACTCGTCACCGTTCTTGATCAACTGCCATTTGTCTCGATCAAAGGTTGCGTCGACATAACCGTCATACCAATGGAACTTGAATCCATCCTTTGCCGCGTAGGGACTGGAATCAAAATCCCAGGTGATCACGGAGTTGATCGGCGGCGAATACTTGCTGGCACCCTCCTGCTTGGCAACCACCGACGAGGGAGACAACTTTGCGCCGGTTTCGGGCTGCATCGCCCAATATCCAAGGTCCATGATGTGGCAGGCCATGTCGCCCAAGGCGCCTGTCCCGAAATCCCACCATCCGCGCCAAGCAAAGGGAGCGATCCGTGAACTGTAGTCGACCCACGGAGCCGGCCCGATCCATTGATTCCAATCCACTCCCGCCGGAACGGATTCCTGAGGAGGAGGAGACGCGAAGCCCTGCGGCCAAATCGGACGGTTTGTCCAAGCGTGAATTTCTTTGACCTTGCCGATCACGCCGGCACGTATCAACTCGACACAGCGTCGCATGTGATCATTGGCGTGCGCCTGATTTCCCATTTGGGTTTTCACACCCGTCTGTTGCCCAATTTGGGCCAAACTGCGAGCTTCCCAAATGCTGTGCGTCAACGGTTTCTGGCAGTAGACGTGCTTCCCTGCCTTCATCGCAAGCGACGAAGCGTGATAGTGATGGTGGTCGGGTGTCGACACCGTGACCGCATCCACTTTGTCTCCCATCGACGAAAGCATCTCGCGATAGTCGGAGAAGAATTGTGCATCGGGAAACGTGTCTCGTACCTGACCAAGTTTCTTCAACTTCCCTTCCAACTTGGTGAGTTTGGTGGCATCGAAAACATCCACCAAAGCGACCACTTCGAATCCCGCCTTCTTGGCTCCCATGATATCGGCGACGCCTTTGCCACCGGCACCAATCGCCCCCAGGGTCGGCTTCTCCAGCTTCTTGTCAGCCAGAGCGGGGAAGAAATGAAAACCGGCCAGAGCACCGATTGCGGAACCTGCAGACTTGTTGAACTGGCGTCGATTGAGACGCGACGGAGTGGGTTTGGTCACAGCTGTTTTCGTCATCGCGAGCGGGAAGGTGAAATCGTCCGACAAACTGTGCCGATTGTATCCTCTCGCGACCTCGCTCACCGCATGGGCGCGTCAAACAAGCGCCCCACGACGCCAAGGAAAAACCGCTGCGAAGCGGGATTTTCGATCGTCCCCGGCGAAAAATCAGGAATCTTTCTGAATTGTTGGCGGGAATCCCGGCAATTCGGCCTCCTCTCTTTTGGAGGTCGTTCCTGCTGTTTTGCCAGAACGATCACTGTGAGCGGGATTGTGGTGGGGCATCCTTACTTCGTTTCGAAGTAGGGCAGCACAATCCCGCTCACGTTTTTCCGACCCTGAGATCATTCTTATGGCCAACGAAGGGCCGGGGGTCTAAGTTGAGAGTGAGTGTCAATCGACCGACAATTTTTTGCCGGCGTCAAATCGATCACACTTATTGTCTCCTCTCAAACCTCTTCTACACTTCGTGTCCAACGTTCCGTCCTCCAAGAGCATCATTCAACCCTCCGACCGCTCTCTAATAGAGCTCGTGCGTGATGGCGACGAAATGGCAGCCAGCACTCTGTACGATCGCTACGCGCGTCGCGTACTGGGATTGGTTAAGAAGAAACTGGGGGCGCGTCTCAGTCGCGCAACAGAGCCGGAAGATGTCGTCCAATCGGTTTTCAAGAGCATGTTTCGGGGCGTGCAGTCGGGCAACTACCAGGCGCCTCCAGGTGAGACACTCTGGAATTTGCTGGCTGTCATCTCAGTCAACAAGCTCAACCGACAAGCGAATTATCATTCAGCGCAGTGCCGCGACTTGGATCGAGCCGTGCAGCTGGATTCCGCCAGCGCGGCAGACCTAACCGACAGCCCTTCGCTGGAACGATTCGAGATGTTGTTTCGAGAAACACTCGAAGAGTTGGCGGCAGAGGATCTCGACATTGTGTCACTTCGCATCGAAGGGCACAGCATTGCAGAGATCGCCGGCAAGACGGGAATCACACGTCGTTCGGTTGAACGACGTCTCCAAAAGACTCGCGAGCGATTCACTGACGAGCTTTTGGAATGACCCAATTGAATCGAACAGAAAAGTTGCCCATGGGCTGGTTTTGTTGGCGGAAAGTGGCGAGAAAAATGCCTCCTCTTGATGGGCAAGGTGCTGTGTTCGTTCGCTGGCCAAGCGTTCGCTTCGAACCTCAACGCCCAAGCTGCTGGCGAGAAAAGGAGAATCATTAGGTGGGGAATCCAACCATCATGGCCGACCGCATGCATCAAGATCAACTGGAACCTTTGATCAAGCGATATGAGTCGTCTTGGACCGTTCAATCGCACAGCTCAGTCCATGCACTGCTTCACGAATTTAAGTTGCAAGGAAACCTGAACGCGCTGACCGAACTGATCCGGATCGACATCGAATTGCGATACGAGCATGGGCATCCAGTGTGCCTATCGGATTACCTCGAGGTTCACCATGAAGTGAATTCGGACCCACAAGCCGTCTCCCTGATTGCGTTCGAAGACTATCGCGCGCGATCCCACGCCGGATTGGACGTTGCACCCTCTCGCTGGGAATCCGTGCCGGGAATCAAGAATGAAGTTTGGTTTCAGCAGCTACTGTGGGACTCGTCGACACCGCCGGTTCCGACCGAAAGCGGAGTGTTGGACGCCGAACCCCAGTTTGTTGCGGCACTTTCCAAGGCGGGATTTCATCTGCTTCATCAGATCGGCCAAGGCAGCCTCAGCCGGGTCTACCTTGCTCAGCAACCCCGGCTCGCCTTCCGATACGTTGTGCTCAAGGTTGTTGATCGCGAGATGTCGGAACCGCAACACATGGCAATGCTACAGCACACGAACATTGTCCAAATACACTCTTTCCATCGAATCCTTTCCCGCAGTGTCATCTGCATGCCGTATGCCGGCAGCGTCACACTGGCCGATTACCTTCGTTCGAATCGCGAACAGTACGGACGAGAGTCGAGTATCAGCCATCATGGTGGTAAGAGCCTGATCGATACAGTTCGAGAGCAAATCGAAAACACGGACACGTGGATCCTGGGAGCCAAGCAAGAGTCCGATTCGCATCGAGCGACGCCTGTCCCTGCTGCAGCCGAGAACGTAGCCCTCAAGCCATTGGCTCTGATCGAAGAGTTCAACCGCAACCAATTGGCGACTTGGATTTTCAGTCGACTTGCGTCGGCGCTCGCTCATTCCCACGCAAGAAACGTACTTCATGGCGACCTGAAGCCGGCAAATGTATTGATTCAGAACGACGGTGAACCAGCGCTCTTGGACTTCAACCTGTCTCGGTCACTCGTTTCCAACCGCCGAACCTATGTGGGCGGCACGCTGCCCTACATGTCACCCGAGTCCTACCGCGACATGATGCGAAAGGAATCCATCCCCAATCGAACGTCGGACATTTACAGTCTTGGCGTGATGATGTTTGAGTTCGTGACCGGCCGCTTGCCGTTTCCATCGCCACCATCCGAAGCCCCAACGGATCTGGAGTCCGCCTTACGCGCCCGAGAGAACATGCATCCCCAATGGGAACCCGGTGACTCGGTCTCCCCAAGCCTCCAATCGATCATCATGCGTTGCCTAGCATTCGACCCGAAGGACCGCTATCAGTCTGCCGACGATCTGCAAGACGACATCGAGTGCGAGCACGAAAACTTGCCGTTGCTTCACGCGTCCGAACCGCGACTGATCTATGCAAGAAAATGGGCCAGCCAAAACAAGCGATGGTCTCGTTTTGTAGCGATTTGCCTTGCCGGCTTGCTGCTGGCCCCCGCGGTCGTGACAGCGGTCTCTTGGAAAAACGAGAACCGTCGCTTAGCTGCCTCGAAGAGATTCAGCACATTCGCCATCGAGTCGACTGACACTCTATCGATGACCATGCTCGATCCTAATCGCCGTATAGAAGATACGGTCTCCGCCGCAATCGAGCCTCTGCAAAAGTACGAACTCCTCGACCAAAGCGGTCTGAAACAATTCCGCTGGCCAAACATGAGCGATGCAGATCGCGTTGACCAGCGAGACACCATCCTTCGCCATGTCGTTCAGGTGGGTTTTGTCGAAGCAAGCCGACTGACACGCAACGCTCAAGGCAAACCACTCACCGCCGAGCAACTCGATACGTTGGATCAGCTGATCGCGAGCGCCGACCGGGTTTGCGAAGACCACGTCTCAAGATCTCTGCTGTTTCTGAAGTCCAAACGAAACTCCTACGCTGGCCGGCCAGAGGAATCCGAAACGCAGTTCCAGACTGCCATGGCGATGCCATTGAACAGTGATTCCGAAACCTATCTCGAAGCGGTCCGCCTGATGTCTATCAGTCGTTGGACCGAATCGCTTGACATGCTAAGCAAACTGGCAGAATACAGTGACATCCCCTCCAGCCTTCACTGGACCATGCTGGGTCGGTCACAATTTAACGCTCGCCAGTATGAAGATGCCAAACTCTCGATCACGAAATCCATCGAACGCGTCCCCGATTCATCACGATTGTGGTTCACTCGGGGACGGATTTATGTCTTCCTCAACTCACCGGCAAGAGCGGTCAAGGATTTCACTCGCTGCATCGAGCTGGAGAGTGATTTCCCCGGCGCCTGGCATGCACGCGGGGTCGCCAATCTGAGCCAGGGAAAAGTCGCCGATGCGATTGCCGATCTGACCGAAGCCCTGCGGCTGTTCCCAAACAACGCCACCACCATGCTGGTGCGAAGCCGCGCCTATCTGCTAGCCGACCGAATAGAAGAATCGAACCGCGACTACGACCGCGCAATCAACGCAATCGATTTGGATCACAACTCCTACATCTCTCGCGCCAAAGCGAGAAAAGTTCGGGGCGACTACGAAGGATATGTCGCCGACATGAAGAAGGCGTATGCAATAACCTCTGGAAGTCGTGTCATTCCGATCCGAATTGCAAAGACACTTTCGATGTATCTCGGTCGCAATGAGGAAGCTATCGAACTGCTCAATAAAGTCCTGAAGTCCTACCCCAAAGACGAAGCTGCACTGATCGACCGAGCCGTCCTGTTAGCGTACCAGGGACGCTTTGGAGAAGCCAAACGCGACATGGAAACCGCAATGGTCCCCCCCAACAAAAGCCTCTCCTATTACCAAGCCGCCTGCGTACACGCGTTGATGCCGAACAAGATCGAACATCCTTACGCAGTTCAACTGTTGGCCAAATCGCTTCGATCCGGTCACGAGACAACGGCCGCGAAAATCGAGGATGATCCCGATCTAAAATCCCTGCATGATCTGCCGGGATTCAAGGCGGTTGTCCGCGCCCACCGTCTGGCTAACGCCAAAGTACGTGATCGCGAATCGAAGTAGCGACAACACACGCTGCCATTGCGAGCTTCGACCAAGTATGATGTGAGCGTTCCTTGTAGCATCGCTTCCCACAAGAGTCAGGTCTTTGATGCTCCGCTGGCATTGGCCGAAGTTCATTTCGCCGCTCACCCTCCTTTGCATTCTCTCACCTACGCTTTCATCCGCGTTTGCTGATGAGCCAGTGCAATTCGATCGCGATATCCGCCCCATTTTCCAGCAGCACTGTGCTGAGTGCCATGGACCGGAGGAACAAAACGGCGACTTAAGAGTCGACCAGCGATCCTCGCTCTTGCGCGGCGGAAACGCTGGCGGGCCGGCGATTGTACCAGGGCAACCCGACGACAGTTTCCTCTTGCTTGCCGTCAGCAGCCATGCAGAAGACATCAAAATGCCACCGGAAGGCGAGTCGCTGACCGCGAAGCAAATCGGCAAGCTGCGAGGTTGGATCGAGCAGGGCGCAGCTTGGCCCGGACAGATGGGAACCGAATCCGACGAATCGACACAGCGTTCGCAACATTGGTCATTCCGCCCCATCCCGGCTCCTCAGCCCCTGAACTCCCAGGGCATCGACGAGCGAGTTCAAAAAAAGCTCGCCGAGCAAGGCCTGAAGATGTCGCCGCGTGCTGAAGACATCACTTTGCTACGCCGAGTGTCTTTTGTTTTGACGGGACTGCCACCGTCGCTTGCCGAAGTCGAGCAGTTCACATCGGCCGCTTCGGCCGACCACGCCTACGGGGAAGCCGTCGATCGCCTCCTGAGCTCGCCCCGCTACGGTGAACGCTGGGCTCAACACTGGCTGGACATCATTCGCTGGGCGGAAACCGTCGGATTCGAAACGAACGCAGAACGGCGGAATGCATGGCCCTATCGTGACTGGGTGATCGATGCCCTCAATGCCGACAAACCCTACAACGAATTCGTCTTTGAACAGCTTGCCGGCGACACCACGGGAACCGACGCCGCACTTGGATTCCTTGTCGCGGGTCCCGCCAATCTGCCGGGCCAAGTTGGACGCGACGAAGAAGCCATGAGGCAAGCTCGTCAAGACGAACTTGATGAAGTCATCCGCACCGTCAGCCAAGGACTGTTTGGCCTGACGATCGGATGTGCTCGTTGCCACAACCACAAGTTCGATCCGATTTTGCAACGCGACTACTACTCGATGCAAGCTGTCTTTGCCGGACTTTCTTACGGCGAGCGACGTTGGCGAGGAGAAACCAACGACCAATGGACACAGCAAGTTCCTGCCGCTGGCCTGCGACTGCAAGAACTTCGGCAGGAGCTCGCCGAGTTGCAATCGCTCCATGAATTGCGACCACCTGTCGAAGGCACCCATACAGAAGAATTCGACGCGGTTGAAGCCGACGCAATTCGACTTGTGATTCGAAACACCGTGAACAATGCACCCGCCTCGCTTTACGAACTAGAGGCTTGGACCAGTCCGACCGCGGCGCAAGCATCCATCAATGCCGCGCTTGCCAGCAACGGTGGAACACCTTCGGCGTCCAGCTTCGCGCTGGCAAATCAAACTCGGCACTTTGACAATTTGGTAGACGGCTCCGTGGACCGTCGACAGGCTTTCCCATGGGTTTCCAGCACCGGCGGCGAGGCTTGGGCCCAGATCGACTTTGCGAATCCGACAAAGATCCAACGGGTAAGCTGGGAACGCGGAAACAGTTTCCCTGCGGACTTTACATTGAAAGCTCGGCTTCCCACTGGGAAATGGGTGGCGATTGCCGACAGCTTGGACAGAATGATCCGCGAAGACGACGTTCGCAGGGCCGAGCAGGTCAAACTCAACGACCTGACCGCCGCTGAAATAAAAACACTCGTCACTACCAATTCAAAAGTTCGAGCGGCGCAAAGAGAACTGAGTCGTCTGTCGGCAGGCCCCAAAGTGTACGCGGCCAGTTTTACCGACAGCCCCAAACCAACCTGGTTGCTACGTCGCGGCGATCCAATGCAACCGGCCCAGCAAGTCGCGCCAGCCATTCCAGCTGTGTTTGGGGACTTGAAATTAGCAAAAAACGAAACGGAAATCGAACGGCGATTGGCGTTGGCGAAACACTTAACAGCACAGAATCACCCCCTCACCGCTCGCGTGATCGTCAACCGAATCTGGCAACATCATTTCGGCCTCGGCTTGGTCGACACACCGTCCGACTTTGGCGCGATGGGATCCGAACCGACGCATCCTGAACTGCTTGACGCACTTGCCGCCGGCTTCCTGGCTGACGGTTGGTCACTCAAGGAACTGCATCGAAAGATCGTCATGAGTGAGACGTTTCGGCAATCCAGTCGCCCCGTGGCTGCCTCGATCGCCGTCGATGCTGATTCACGGATGCTATGGCGATTCCCGCCTCGACGGTTGGAGGCAGAGGCCATTCGCGACACGGTCTTATCTGCCAGTGGAAAACTGAATCTGAAGATGGGCGGGCCGGGCTTCAACCTGTTCAAACAACGTGGCGGTTTGTCAGACTACAAGCCGCTCGAGCAGTTCGAGTCAGAAGGTTGGCGTCGCATGATTTACGCTCACAAGATTCGAATGCAGTCGGTCGACATTTTCGGCGCCTTCGATTGCCCTGACGCAGGACAAATGAAACCGAAACGAACGCGCTCGATCACTCCTGCACAGTCTCTGAGCTTATTCAATAGTCCGTTCCTGATTCGCCAGGCCAAACTCTTTGCAGAGCGACTGCAGCAACAGGAAGCTTCCCAACCAGAGCAGATTGCTCTCGCATTCCGAATCGCATATTCACGCTCGCCCAGCCAGCCCGAGCAACAACAAATGTTAGCGTTCGTACAGAAGCAAGGCCTTCCGCAATTCTGCCGCGTCCTGATGAACACGAGCGAGTTTATCTATATCCAATGACCCCTCCGAATCCATCACGTCGACGACTGCTTTCGGGCGCTGCAGGCGGCCTAGCTTCGATCGCATTGCGATCGCTGGCTGCCCAAGAGGCAAAGCGTTCGATCGACCCGACCAATCCGAATCTCCCGCGCCCACCGCACTTTGCAGCCAAAGCGAAGAATGTGATTGTCGTGTTCTGTTCAGGAGCGTTGAGCCATGTGGACACGTTCGACTACAAGCCGGAACTGATCAAGCGAGATGGCCAACCACTACCGGGGAAGGACAAACTTGTTTCCTTCCAAGGCCCCAACGGAAACCTCACTCGCCCGCTTTGGAAGTTTCGACCACGAGGCGAGTCAGGAAAGATGGTTTCGGACCTCGTTGGAAAGATAGGAAACCACGCCGATGAACTCTGTTTCTTCCACAGCCTGACGAACAAGTCCAACACGCATGGGCCTGCAGAGAATGTGATGAACACAGGTTTCCAGTTCGATGGATTCCCCAGCATGGGTTCCTGGATCAACTTCGGCTTGGGTAGCGAGAACCAGAATCTGCCCGCCTTTGTGGCCATCGAGGACCCCCGAGGAATGCCTCAGTCTGGACCGAACAATTGGGCAAGCGGTTTTCTGCCAGCCGCTTTTCAGGGGACCCCTTTCAGCACAACCAAACCCATTCGCTACTTGGATCGCCCCCAAGGCATCACGGCAGCAACTGATGCAGAAGCCCGCCAAGCGTTGAGCTTTCTGGAGACAACCAATCAACAACGCTTTCCTGGGGACCAAGAACTCGCGGGTCGAATCGCCAGCTACGAACTTGCTGCACGGATGCAGTTGCATGTCCCCGATGTGGTCGACGTCTCGCAAGAGCCCTCGCACATCCAGCGACTGTACGGTGCTGACAGCCCCAACAAAACCAAGGCCCAGTTCGCAAACAACTGCATCCTTGCCCGCCGGCTGATCGAGAACGGTGTGCGTTTCGTGCAAGTCTTCAACGGCGCCTACGCGTCAGGCGGACGTATCAACTGGGACGGGCACAGCAAGCTAAAAGAGCAATACGACGTTCACGGCGAGATATTGGACCAGCCCGTTGCAGGGTTGATTGCGGACCTCAAACAGCGCGGCCTGCTTGAATCAACACTCCTGGTGTTCGCAACGGAGTTTGGACGCATGCCAATGTTCCAAGCCGGCACCTATGGTCGAGATCACAACCCACTTGGTTTTACGTGCTGGCTGGCTGGGGCAGGAGTCAAGAAGGGCTTCAGCCATGGGGCGACCGATGAGTTCGGATTCCGAGCCGAGGAGGACGTGACCACGGTCCATGACTTCCATGCCACGATCCTTCACTTGCTAGGATTCGATCACGAACGGCTTTCCTATTACCACAATGGAATCCAGCGTCGGCTAACGGATGTTCATGGCAAAGTCATCAAGAATGTGTTGGCATAGGACTTCGGCAAAAAATATCCCTAGCCAGTTTCACACGGCTGTTTCTTTCGCCAGTTTATCTAGTCCATTTCGTTTGCGTTGGCACAAGGAAGCAGTTGTGAAAACTTGGCAAAAGCTCTGCGCGGAATCACTGTTTCACAAAAGCTTCCCCCCCGAATCGGCAGATAAGAGTGAAAGTGATCTTGTGAGGTAACGTGCGGAAATGCGATAGACCTCAGCAGAATGGATTCGAATCTCACGACAAACTTCGGCCACAGAATCAAACTGTTGTGAGCCAAGTCGATACGAGGAGCCTTGATCGATGTATCAAAACACAAAACAAATCATGCTCTGCATTGCAGCCGCGTTAATTCTGCTCGCCAGCGATGTCTCAGTCGCTGATGCACAGGAAAGCCAACCGTCAGCAATCGGAAAAATGGCTAGCGGATTGAATCCCGCGAATTGGAAAATGCCAAGCTGGAAAATGCCATCCTTCAAGGCTCTCATGCCTGGCCAGGACGAGCAAGCAAGAATCACGAAGAAGAAAGATGGTCTGTTCAGCGAAGTCGGCAAGACCGCTTCGAATAGCTGGACTAAGACCAAAGAGGTCTTCAATCCAAAGAAGTTGAATCCGGTCAACTTCTTGACCGCTTCGGCGCGAACGCCGGCTGCACAGCCCCAACAAGAATCCAAACCTGGATTCTTTCATTCGCTCTTCAATCCGCGCGGCGATGAGCCGCAAGATGACGCGACCGTGACCGACTTTTTGAGCCACTCGCGGCCCGCTCCGTAGTCGATCGCACACGAAGCCCGAAAAAAAAAGCTCCGTCATCAAACAATGACGGAGCTTCTTTCGTTCGAATCAACGGAAAGTCGCGTTAGACGCGGGCAGCTGCGTGCTTCAACGGCAACCAGGCTGCATCTTTCTCGCTGCTCTCAACGCACTGTTGAATGAAGTACATGCCTTCGACACCGTCATAGATATTGGGATAAACCGTATCTCGACGTTCGATCGAATCACCAGCAGCTCGCTTGGCCATGTCGTCAAAGGCTGAAGCGTACACGTTTGAGAATGCTTCAAAGAAGGCTTCGGGGTGTCCCGATGGAAGGCGACACGCAGCCGCTCCCGATTCATTCATGAACGGAGCGTTCGGATCCCGCGTGTAGATTTGATGCGGCTTTCCGTTCTGTCGCACAATCATCTCGTTGGGATTTTCCTGCCGCCATTTGAGCGACCCCTTGGTGCCATCGATTTCAATTTCGACATCGTTCTCGCGCCCATGGCTAATTTGAGACGCCGTGACGGTTCCCAATGCACCGTTTTCGTATCGAATGACTGCCGTGCCGTAGTCGTCCAAGCGGCGACCTTCGACAAACGTCTTCAAGTGACAACTGACCGAATCGGGCATCGCGCCAGTCATGTAGCGTCCTAAGTTGTACGCATGCGTCGCGATATCGCCGAAGGCTCCCGCTGCTCCGCTCTTGGTGGGATCGGTGCGCCAGGCAGCTTGCTTCTGCTCTTCTTCCTCGAGCGGTGTGCGCAGCCAACCTTGAATGTACTGAGCCCGGATGGCGTTGATCTCACCAAGCTCTCCACCAAGAATCATCTCGCGAGCTTGCCGAACCAACGGGTAGCCGGTGTAGTTGTGCGAAACGGCAAAGACGACATCGCTATTTTGAACCGTTTCCAGCAACGATTCGGCTTGAGCCAAATCGAAAGTCATTGGCTTGTCGCAAACGACATTGAATCCGGCTTCGACCGCCGCCCGAGCGACTTCATAGTGCGTGTGGTTGGGCGTTGCGATGCTGACAAAATCGATTCGCTCACTGTCAGGCAATTTGCTCTCCGCGTCCAGCATCGCCTCGTAGCTTCCGTAGGCGCGTGAGTCATCGATGTCGTAGTCAGGTGCGGAGGCTTTTGCTCTTTCCGGGTTGCTCGACAATGCGCCGGCCGTCACCACGGCCCGATTGTCAAGGCAAGCTGCGATAGAATGAACACGACCGATAAACGAGCCCGACCCCCCGCCGACGAGAGCCATGCGAAGTTTACGATTCAGTGGTGCATTGATGCCCATATTTTCTTGACCTCGAAGTTCTTAGTTTGGGAGTGCTCGCGAGACGCTGTCAGTTTCACAAAGATGGACAATAATTGAAGGATTTACGGGAATGAAATCACTTCCGATTGCGGCACAGGATGAAGGGAGTGTTGTCGATGATGGGCAAAGTAAACCCACTCTTTTGAAGAAGCCAATCGTAAAGTTCAATCCAAACGCGTACAATTACCGGACAGTCAAGTTGTTCCCGGGAACGATGATTTTGTCTTAAAAAGGCAGGTAAAGTTGCTCTCCTCGGAACATCCAGCCACTCGGGGCCGCCGCAAAACTTACAATTTGCCTGCTCATCCACCTCGTCACGCCTTTTTCAAGAAGCGTCAATTCAAGGAGCCAGCCGATGTCACTCTCACCCACCAACGACGAGTTACCGATCACGGATCCGGTTTCGTCGGAAATGCAATCCCGCCCAGCGTGTTGCTCGCTGTCACGAATGGTGACCCCAGCAATCGCACTGATTGCAGTCGCCGCTATCTGCGTGGCAGCCTACCTTGCTGGCCGTCAGAGCAGGCCAACCGCATCCGTCGAGCTACCGATGATTCACGCAGCTGCGGCGGTTAGCAGCGAAAAATACTCGATCGCGACCGGAATGGTCGGCGAGGACGCCGAGGGACTCTTCGCGCTGGACCACAACTCGGGCGTGTTGCAGTGCACAGTGATCTACCCTCGCATTGGTCGCTTTCTAGCCCAGTTCTCAGCCAACGTTGCCGAAGCGCTCGGCGCCGGCGGCAAGGGTGGCTCCTACATCATGCTGGCGGGTCGCGCCGACTTCCCACGAGCCAGCAATCGTCCCGCTGGTGCTTGCGTTGTGTACGTCATGGATACGGCAACGGGAAACTGGGCTGCGTACGGAATTCCATTTGATCGCTCCGCAGTCAATGCTGGACGTCAACAAAAAGGCATGCTGGTTCTGCTCACCACCGGCTCGGCCAATCCCGTCGTTGACCGCGACAGCCTCCGCTAATCTCCATTTCAATTCTGTTCAAGGCCAGGCGTTTGTCCTGGCCTTGTTTCATTTTGCCAGATCACTTCTGGCGTTGTTCTCTGTTTGCCCTCACGTAACGACACATGCCAGACGGACCTAGCACAGCTTCATCGAATCCTTCCCAACGGATTGAGGCTGGTCATCCAACCGAAGCTCGAAAGCAACCGCCCCCATCCGCGCCAGCCCAACAAGCGGCCAGCAACCACGGACTGAATCCGGCCCAAGCCGAAGCTGTCGCAACGCTCTCGGGTCCAATGCTGGTTCTGGCTGGAGCGGGAACGGGCAAGACGCGTGTGGTCACCTTTCGAATTGCCAACCTGATTCGCAACGGGATCGCTCCCGACAGAATCCTAGCGGTCACCTTTACCAACAAAGCTGCTGGCGAGATGCAGGAACGCGTCGCCGAATTGACAGGCGTGCCTGCAGAAAACTCTCGCTTCAAGCGGAAGCCGAAGAAAGGCGAGAAACAACGCCCCAAACCGGTCATCAGTACCTTTCACTCGCAATGCGTACAGATTTTGCGACGCCATGCAAAGGCGCTCGGCTATCCAAAAAAGTTCTCGATCTACGATCGCAGCGATCAAGAGTCGATTGCCCGTGGTGTCCTGCGTGAACTGCGACTCCCCGGAACTGCACTGAAGCCGGGGGACATGCTTTCGATCATCGGCGGCTGGAAGAACATGTCGGTCAAACCTGATCAAGCGGTTTCGGTTGCGGGGACCGATCGAGAGCACTTTGCAGCAGCCGGCTATCGTCGCTACCAGGACGCCTTGGTTTCGCGAGGAGCGATGGACTTTGACGACTTGCTGTTGAATACCGAAACGCTTTTCGACGAACACGCTGACATCCGCGATGAGGAGGCAAACCGATACGATCACGTTCTCGTCGATGAGTACCAAGACACCAACGGCAGCCAGTACCGAATCACAAAACACCTCGCTCTGCGTCACCAAAATTTGTGCGTGGTGGGCGACGATGATCAATCCATTTACGCTTGGCGCGGTGCCGATGTGACACACATTCTGAGCTTTGCTGATGACTGGCCGGGCGCGAAAGTGGTTTGCTTGGAAGACAACTATCGCAGCACCGGTGAAATCATCTCGCTGGCGAACCGCTTGATCGGTTTCAACACAACACGGCACGACAAGAAGCTAATCGCAAGCCGTCCGCAGGGCCCACGCCCCCGGATCGAGCAGTTCAAAGATGAAACGGCAGAAGCCAAAACGGTGGTCAACGCAATCACCAAGAAGATCGAGCGCGACCATATCCAACCACGCGACATCGCGATCCTGTTTCGAACCAACGAGCAGCCACGTCTATTCGAAACGGAACTCCGCAAAGCGAACGTCCCTTACGTGATGCTGGGAAGCCAGTCGTTTTTTGATCGCCGCGAGATTCGTGACTTAGTCGCCTACTTAAAATGGATTGAGCAGCCCAACGACGAGGTGTCGCTACTGCGGATCGTCAACACGCCATCGCGAGGCTTGGGTGCGAAATCGATGAAGCTGCTGATCGGTCGAGCGGTCGAACGAGGCGTTCCCGTCTGGGAAGTGATGCAAGACCGTTCCGCAACAACGGATCTAACGCCTGCAGCAAGAAAGGGCATCGAACAACTGGCTGCGATTGCAGAGGACGTGCAACAACGAGCCAAGAACGAGAAGCTGACCGACGCCATGCGAACGTTGCTCGAGCGAACGGCCTACGCCGATGAAATCACTCGTGTTTACGATGACCCCTTGGAACGCGAATCGCGAATGTCATCGCTGGGAGAACTCACCAACGCATTGGGTGCGTACGAGGACAACGCGAAGAAACCGGACCTGACAGGATTCCTTTCTGACATCGCTCTTTCAGGACGTGAAATGGGTGACGAGAAAGAGAAGCTGGCCCGCCAGAATGCGGTCTGGCTACTGACATTGCATGCCGCAAAAGGCTTGGAGTTTCCGGTCGTGTTCATGGTCGGATTGGAAGACGGGATCCTGCCTCACAGCCGCAGTGTGAAGAGCGGCGAGGAAGAAGACATCGCCGAGGAGCGACGACTTTGCTACGTGGGAATCACTCGCGCTCAAGAAGAACTGACGATGTCTCTGGCCCTCACGCGACGAAAGTGGGGCAAGCCTCGACCAACAACTCCAAGTCGGTTTCTCTACGAAATCACAGGCAAAGCCGACAATCCGAATAAGTACCGGAAGAAGAAAGTGCAACGCCGAGTGGGTCGCTGATCCAGCAATCTGCAGCGCAGTCCGCTACGCTGGGGACTGTCTCGCGATCCTAGCCGCTTCAAAACGTATTAATGCAGTGCAAGTTCTCAGCTTTAACGTGGCTGTGGCTTCCAGCCGCAGCGAATTGCCAGGCGGAACTGCCGCTGGACGCCCTAACCTCACAAGACTCGGCATCGCAGTTCTTCTGCTTGCGACTTGCCGGGTGCTCGGCGCTGACCAACCGCTCGCCAACACTCAGCTGCTGACCATTGAAAAGCCTCTTGATGTGGCGATGGTCGAAGGCATTGACCGATTTGCACGACGCGAAATCAAGCGAGCCCGAGCGGACAGAAAAGCCAAATGGTCTCCGAACTACAGTGGGCCAGAAGCCTACCAAACAAGCTTGACCGACCACCGTCGTCGGTTTGCTCAATTGATCGGAGCGATCGATCCGCGCCAGGCAGCCAGCGGCATCGAGTTCGTTGCTTCAACGTCACAACCCTCGCTTGTTTCCGACAACGCAGCGTTCACCGTTGACGCGGTCCGCTGGCCTGTGCTGGATGGGGTTACAGCAGAAGGCTTGTTTCTGCAGCCCAAATCACAACCAATCGCTCGCGTGATTGCGATTCCGGATGCGGACTGGACGCCCGAAATGATCGCTGGGTTGGTTGACTGCGATACACAGTTCGCCGGCGAACTGGCTGCTGCGGGCTGCGAAGTTCTGATCCCAACTTTGATCGACCGCGACCACAAGTTCAGTGGCAACGAGACGATCGGCCGAAAAACAAACCTGACGCATCGCGAATTCATTTATCGGCAGGCATTTGAATTGGGTCGGCATGTGATTGGATACGAAGTCCAAAAGGTATTAGCAGCAGTCGATCAGTTTCAATTGCGAAATCAGTCATTGCAACTTCCGATCGCCGTCTACGGAGTCAGCGAAGGCGGTCTACTCGCGATGCACAGTGCGGCACTCGATGAGCGCATTGATGCTGCAGTCGTAAGCGGATATTTCGATCAACGAGACTTCGTTTGGCGGGAACCCATCTATCGCAACGTCTGGAGACAACTCAGCGAGTTTGGCGATGCCGAAATCGCTGGCATGATCGCCCCTCGCTACTTATTCATTGAGCCGTCGCCCAAGATTCCAGAAGTGCTTGGTCCGCCCGCCGCGTCTAGGAACATTGCCGCACCAGGAGCCATTCGAAGCCCGAATGTTGATTCCGTGGTGAAAGAAATTCAGCGAGCCAAGATCCATTGGGAAAGAATGGCGGAATGGCCTGCTGGGCAGGTCAAGAAATTGGATCATGCCAACGCCAAACAAGCCGGAAACCCACCGCTTTCGCGAAGCGTGATCCACAACACCTTGGAGCAAATCACCGGGCAAGCGATCGACTTCGATCCAGTAACAGCGGGAAAGGATCTGCGCAGAGACTTTTCGCCAACAGGTCGCCAACAACGTCAGGTCGGCGAACTTGTGGACTACACACAGCGGTTGTTGCGAAACTGCGATCGGTCTCGAGAGGCCAAGTTTGCAGTGCTCGATCGTTCTTCGCTGCAAGCTTTTCAGCAGTCATCCAAGACGATGCGTGAACGTGTACACCAGGAGTTGATCGGTAAACTTGAGGTACCAACGATGGCCCCCAATCCGCGATCACGGCTGATCCTCAAGGAAGAAGCCTACACCGGGTTCGAGGTCGTTCTGGACGTGTATCCGGATGTGATGGCGGCTGGCATTTTGTTGCTGCCCAGTGACCTGGGGCCAAACGAACGGCGTCCGGTCGTGGTCTGCCAGCACGGCCTCGAGGGCACGCCGATGGACACCATTGGTGGCCCCGAGACGAAAGGATTCCGAGCCTACAAATCGTTCAGTGTGGAACTGGTCAAGCAAGGCTACATCGTTTACGCGCCGCAGAACCCGTATCGCGGCAAGGATGCATTTCGCACTCTCCAACGAAAATCAAATCCGTTGGGACGATCTCTGTTCAGCTACATCATCCCGCAACACCTCGTCACTTTGCGCTGGCTGGCAAAACTGCCGGGTGTCGACCAAGATCGAATCGCCTTCTACGGCTTATCTTATGGCGGAAAAACGGCAATGCGAGTTCCCCCGTTGCTGCCGCCAACCGAGAACGAGCCCGGCTACTGTCTATCCATCTGCAGTGCTGACTTTAATGATTGGGTCGCGAAGAACGCCTCAACCGATGCAAAGTTCAGCTACATGTGGGCACCGGAGTACGAGATTTTCGAATGGAACATGGGACACGTTGCTAACTACGCCGAATTGGCGATGCTGATGACGCCACGTCCTTTCATGGTAGAGCGTGGGCACGACGACGGCGTCGGGATCGACGAATGGGTCGCCTGGGAGTTCGCGAAAATCCGTCGCCACTACAACAAGCTTGGCATCGGCGAACGCGCACAGATTGAGTTTTTCAATGGCCCACATACCATCAACGGCAAGGGGACATACGAGTTCCTCGAAAAGCACCTTCGCTAGCCTCCTGCAAATGGCTCCCGGCGTGTTGCACTCACTACTGTGGAATTTTGGCCGTCGAATTACTCGCGTTGTACGAACCTCCCCAAGTGCCGAAATTCGGCGGCACTCGATAGACCTCGTTCTCAGCCACGCGCACCGACAAAGTGCTGGGAGCGGAAAGCCGCCCGATACCGAACTGCCATTGGTTTCCATCAGTGTCAAGAAAAACGATGACTCCCGGCATGCGCCCGGCCACGAACAAGAACGTCGCGCCATCGGCCATTTTTGACTTCGAGGGCTGATAGCGATCGATCGGCCGCGGAAGCAATCGCAAACTCAACTTGGTCTCTTCTGGATTCTCTTCGCTAACGATCTGGTGAGCGGAGAAGTGCTGCATGATTCGCTTCATTTGAAACATGCGAACCGAGGGGGATTGCCCTACCTTGAATTCCTCTTGCATCGCAGGCGGCAGTGGTTGCATCACGACCGCCGACGTTGATGGAGCCCATTGCGAGTCATTTGAGATCGCAGAGAACGAAAAGTCGGCGAGGGACAAGAAGTCATAGACAACTCTTGGGCCTCCACCCAGGTAATCAGGGTGAAGCTCGGTCGTCACGATTGCCATTGGCCGGCCAGACTTTCCCCAACGCCAAACGGCGCCGTCGACATAACCTCGCGGGACATCGTCGTATCGAAACAGGGGTTCCGCCTGCATGCGATCGGGCAGACCTTTCATCTCACATTGAAATCGGATCGCTTGGGCACGACTCCGCATCAAGTCCATACGCTGCTGCTCAAGATTCGTCTTCGGCTTGTCTTGAGCTTGCGTAGGCAGACTTATCAAGCACACCAAGACCAGCAGATTGAGCTTTAACATGAGTAGCTTTCTGGTTGAACGGATAACGAAGATGGCGAGTCCCCCCAATCTACAAGAACACTTCTTTGTCATGCACGAAAACTTCAGGCAGTTGACGGGCCTTCACAGCTTCACTGATCACTTGTTGACCCTTTTCGTTCTTCGCAAAAACGGCGTCCCCGGGACTGACGAGAGCGTTCCAGTGCTTTTGGTAGACATCCACAATGTCGCGTTTCGACGCCAGATCACTCGGCACCGCGTGCAACATGACCATTTGTCGCCCGCGGCGCTCGAAGAACCGACGAAGCACGCCTGGAAGCAAGCGATTGATGAAGGAATCCTTCGGCACATCGACGAACCGCGGAATCACGTATCGCGGCGATTCCAGACGCCCCAATGCTTCACGCAATGCAGTCGCAAATCGATTGGCATCTTCTTCATCAGCGTTCTCGAGGAAAACACGGATGTAGCCGCCCTCTCGGTCCAGCACCTTTAAAGGAGCCCGACGCTTCAGTTGCCCGGTTTCCTGCAGAGCAGCAAGAATCACTTCGCCCACTGCACGTGCAAGCGAATTTTCGCTCCAAGGATTCTTTGCTCCCTTGAACGGAGGAAATCCAGAACGCGCCGAAGCAGCCCGACCGCCAACCTCGATCGCCCGGATCGGATCGGGTGAGTAAGGCTGGCCGATTCGCCACTGCTTGTACACCTCAGCACGGCGACTGGCACGCGCCAGCATATCGGCATTCAATGCCGAGACACTGCCCTCCAAGAGTTCTGGCTTCAGCTCGGTAAAAGCGGCATGCACATGGCCCACTCCCTTTTCGATGGCACCGTCGTCGCAAATCCCAAACAGCGTCTTGTGCTTGCGAATGAACCTGCCGTAATCATCCAGCCCTTTGGCAAACTCGGGAGCGATGCAAACCACATCCCAATTGTTGGCTAACTTATCAGGATCGTTGGGGTCCAAACGAATCGAACGCCCCTTGAGTTGGTTGACGGTCATCGATGTTGTGACGGTCGACAAATCAATCAACACATTGATCGTGTTGGCGTCCCAGCCTTCCCCAAGCAGCCCGCGTGTGCCAACCAGACAACGCGTCACGCCGCGTTGAAACAAATCCGTGATCATTTCCACATAGACGCGAGGGCACCAATCGCCTCCGCGACCAGTCACGATACTGAACGAACCTTCGTTGCTCTGCGACAGCTCGACTGTCTTTGATCGATCCGAAAGCCACTGCCGAGCTTCGCTCAATAGTCGATCCACCAAATCAGCATCCACCAAGACTGTCGATCCGGTCAACAAGACGGGATCCAGGCCATTGGTCTTCGCATCGGCAAGCAGCGCACGGAACGCCGCCACCGCGCCGCCTGCTTCCTCGTCAAGCAAGTGAGCAACTTCAGCAGAGATCGCCGACGTCTTTTCGTAGTCGGCGATCACCACTGCCCGAATCGACGGGCCCAACACACCCATCTCCCGACAAAGGATCGGCACAATCGCCTGTGTCTTATTCCGAGTGTAGGCAATCACACGAGACACCGGTGACGCGCAGGGTCGCGCACCAGCATCTGTGATCTGAATTCCCAACATTCGCAATCGTTCAACAGCCCGTTCGGCCAACTGATGGTCCTCGGCGTGCGCAGAACGTCGGAGGCAATGCCTGGTGTAGCGATCGATCAACGTGACGAGGTGCTGATCCTCGACACCAATCGCATTGGGCACGAGCGGAATGTCGGCGGGGAGATCAATTCCCCGAGTCTTTAGAAACCAAACCGCTGACTCTGCGAACTCTGGATCCCGCGCATGAAACCGAGTCCAATTGGCGGCGCGGCTGGCCGGGAGTTGCTTGTCACGCAGCACGCGTTGCAACCATTGCAATAAAGATTCTCGCTGCCGCTTTTCAGGGTCTGCACTTGCCTTGACATCGGCTTTTCGCGGCTGGCAGAGTTCTTTCATCAAGTCTTCGAATTGCTCATCCACTTTGGCGATGAACGCGAGTTCCTCGGTGGTTGGCCGAACGAAGAAAGCAAGATCTTGGAACGGGGCGAGAAAGCCGTCTTTGACGACCGCCGGTACCGGAACTTCGAAGTCGATTTCGCCAAAGAACTTGTCGTACCGTTCAAGGTCCTGTGGTTTACGGCCACCGCGATCCGGTGGTGTTGCCGTCAGACCAACGATCACTGGATCACCAAAGTACTCACCGACCTCCGACAGCACTCGCCCCCAATGCCCCAACAAGTGGTGGCATTCATCGAGAATCAGTAGTCCAACTCCTGACTCACGCAAACGTACAAGCGTGTCCAAACAGGACTCATGCAAAAGCCCCATGGCGCGTCCGCCCAGTGCGTCATCTTCACGAATGCGTTTGCGATAGTGGGCTAAGCGATCATTGAAGTGATCTGGATTGTGACGTTCAAGATCGCCAATCCAAACTTCGGCTTCGGTTGAACTCTCTGCCTGAGCCTCTTCCAACAACGTTTGAACCCAAAGGTCCTGTGCGCGCCGATCAAGGTGCTCAGTCGCACGGGCCGGCATCGTGATGGATTGATACGTCAGCGAAGTCAGCAGACCAGGCAGGTCGGTTTCCATGCTGACCGAAGCCGAGAGAGCACGACTATCGGCTCGCGCAAACAGGCTGGTACGCGCTGCCCATTGCCCTTGAATCGCAGAATTGGGAGACAGCACCAGGGCTGGCTTCTGCACCAACTCCGCCCAAAGATACAACCCCAGAACGGTCTTGCCTGACCCGGGCGGAGCAACGACATGGAGCCGACGCTGCCCGGCAGCCAACTGCTCTCGAGCGATTGCCACGACATCCGTTTGGCTTGGCCGCAACTTTCCTTGAAATCGAATCTCAGGAAAGTCGTTCGATGCAAAATCGCTCACAGCGATGCGAACCTACTTGGTGGCTACGGCAAGCTTTCCTGCGGCCCACAACGTTCCGTTGACCAATGACTCCAAGAATACCTGATCTTCAAAGGTCTCATTGGAGTGCCCATAAGTCGTGCCGAAAACCCGTGCTTTGCCGTATTTGTTGGTCCACAACACGGGATGTTCTTTCTCTGTCTTCTCACTTGTCGATGTCGCCAAAACGGTGGTATTGGGCCAAACCTTTTCGATCACATACAACTCATCGTTGGCGGTGACATGCCCATCGGGATAGTTAGTCATGATGGGATGATCTTTGGCGACCACATCGACTTTGTAGTTGCTCTTGTGTTCATGCCGCCGACTGGTGACGCCCAAGAACTCTCGCCAATCGTCAACCTCACTGTCTCGATAAGTGTGCATCGCGCAGTGGATGACGACACCGTTGACACCAGCGTGATGTGGCGCCGTGATTTTACGGATGTAATCAGGATTGGTTGTCTTAGCAAAACACTCGTTATGGATCACGACATCGAATCCGTCTGCCCACTTAGGGTTCTGGTAGAAATCGATCTCTGCGGATGTTCCCTTGCCTCCATCGTTCACAACGGTCCAAACGGCTTTCACACCACGCTTCTCGAATGCCAATTGCATGGATTTGGTTTGAAAGTCGTAATCATGACAACACCCACTTGTGATCAACAAGATATTGACGGAGTCGTCAGCCCGAGTGTTTCGATCGGCTGACAAACCGCATGTGACGAATAGTAAAGTGGCGATCAGCAAAGTGGCAGGTCGGTGGAGCATGGCTATTCCCGCAGCGTATTCATTGGTGGTTGAAAGTCAGATTAAAAAAAATGCGTTCGAGCCAGTTGCTGGCTCGAACGCAAAAATGGTTGTGATGATTGCTGCGACCTAGAGTCGTTCGTCGAGCTCGACAGGCTCCATCACTTTGGTATTTCGCTCGACCGCGACAACCGTCGTCCGCTGACGCAAACCGTCTCGGCTTTCGGCGGTCACAGGCAGGACTTGGCGTTTGTCGGGAAGCTCCATGCGAACGGTGAAGGAACCATCCGCCTGTAGTTTGACAGGACGACCGGCAACCAAGACCGATGCAGTGGAAGTCGTTTTCCCAAAGATGATCAATTCGGCATCGACCTCGAAAGGCAACTTGGCCTGCCGAAGCAAGGCGGGATCTGCAACGGTTTGCCCCTGCTCGCCACGCTGTGGCATGGGACGCCGAAGCCGTTCCTCAAATACTTCCTTGAGGTCACCACAGTCTGTGTCGTAGCCACCGCTGAGCGAATAGATCCGCTCATAGTCTTCAGCGATGTCTCGCCAATGCTCGTCCAGCCGCTCGCATTCGCCGGGCCGTGGTGTCTCGACCACGTTGCTTCGGCAAACCGTG
>JBGCGI010000019.1:0-10341 GCA_045110715.1 Rubripirellula sp. | reverse complement strand
GTGCCATCGTCGGCAATGCCTCCAGCGACGGACGAGACATTGGTTCGGTCGTTCAGGCAATCACTGTCCTGCAAAAAGATGGCACCGCGGCAGAGCTGACCCAACAGGAGGCTGGTTTCTCTCATCGCAAGTCCTCCTTGGCTGGCCGAACCGTGCTCAGCGTCACCTTCCAACTCGAGGAGCGTGATGTCCCCAGCCTGACCAAACGCATGCAGAAGCTGTGGATCGGCAGAAACGCGTCTCGCCCCAGCGAAGAGCCGCGAATCGCCTGCCCGTTCGTCGATCCCGATGGAATGCCTGCAAAGGATTTGATTCAGTCGGTTGGCTTGGGCGGGCTTCGCGAAGGCGACGTTTCCTTGGATTCGAATCACCCGCATTTCCTGGTCGCTCACTCGGGTGCCACCAGCGACCAATGCCTGCGGTTGCTAGAACGAGTTCGTGAGCAAGTCAATCTTCAGACCGGGATCGACTTGCAACTGAATCTGCAGATTTGGTAATTCAAAGCTGCCGAGCTTGAGCTCGGCTGTCGCGTTTTCATTCGCGACGGGATTTCCAACTCTGTCACCAACAAGGTCGGCACCTGTGGCGATGCGATCGTCTGACCCCGAGCACCCTCGACCGATCCGCGATCTTTTGCGTCGGTTGATCAAAGCTCCCGCCGCACTCGCCTTTTTCTGGCCTGTGTTGATGATCGTCTGCGGTTACGTGTCCTGGCACCGCTGGGGAGCCCAACATCTGACGCCTCGCTACCAAGGCGTTGACGTCACGCAAATTCAGGTCACACCTCCGCCGGAACACGTCCGCTCCAACGTCGTCAAAACGGTCTATCGTGACACGGCGATGGACGGGCTGTCATTGCTGGACCAAGAGGCAACTGCGAAAGTCGCCTCCGCCTTCTCGATGCACCCTTGGGTTCGCCAAGTGATCGGCGTACGAAAACTCCCTGGTGGAAAGCTGGACGTGCAGTTGGAGTACAGAGAACCTGTCGCCATGGTGCTCGTTTCCAAACCCAATCCGGTTGATCAACAAAGCTACTTCCTGCCCATCGATGGCGAAGGAGTGTTGTTGCCCTGCACCGAATTTGCTCGCTCCGAAACCCGAAACTTCATTCACATCGAAGTGCCCGGCGTCTACGCCTCGAACCGATTCATCGGCACTCCTTTCGGTGACACGCGCGTCGAAGCAGCCGCGCGCCTCGCAGAAATCCTGGCTCCCTTTCGCGAGCAAGCTCAGATCCACAGCATCGGTACCCACGGTGATCTCCGCCAAAGCGAAATCACAATGCTTGAGCTGACCATGAAGAGCGGCGCGACGATGTTCTGGGGTTTTCCACCGGGCCAAGAACCGCCCGGCGAACGCACCGTTGAAATGAAACTTCAAGCGCTCATGGCGGCTGATCCCGCGACCAACACCGATCTTCGAATCGCCTCACCCTCTGCAGCGCCGCTGCGTTAGGGCTGCCAAAGACTCCGAGCCATGGTCGTTTCGCCACACCCTATCGCGGCGCAGGCAAAAGAGGCGTGAGCGTTGCGATGAACGCGGATTGGCAAGCAAAATGCTTGCGCCACGGCAGCGTGAACGATCATTCTGCAGTGAGCAACTGTTGATAAGTGGACGTCAAATAGTCCAGCGGAAACACACAGAAAGGATGCTCTCGGCTGGCCAAGAGTGCCTGCGATGCAATCTTCTGCGAGGCCGCATTCAACTGCTGCTGAAGTGCCTCCCGCATCTCAGTGAGCTCTGCGGACAAGCTGCCGTTGACCTTCGTCAGCTGCTCGTGCCAGACTCTCCGCTGGCCTCGAACGGGAACGTTCGAGATCAATTCTTGCTTCTGTTTCAACAGGTCTGGCGAAAGGGCAACCTGATCAGCGAATCTCTCAGGCTGATAAATCGAGTCTCGAATCTCTCGCTTCAACCGCCGCGTTTCCAACTTTGCATCCTGCTGACCGCTTTCTGGAAGCTGCACGGTTGCCGAGATCACCATGAAGGTCGGTGGCTCGACAGCGAAAAAGGATCCAATGATCATGTCTCCGAGCTGATCGTACTTTCCGCCGCCAATGCCATGCAAAAACAGATCGCTCAGGACCAGCCGTGAGTACATGGTCGTCAACAGAGCGCGTGGCCGCAACTTGAAGTTGGGCGAGACCAGATTGGCAAGTTGCTCGGCCGCCAATTTGGGAAAGCGAGTATCCACTTTCAACTCTCGATCTTTTCGATCGCTGATGATCAATTGATCGCCGGACAACTTGACCCAAGCCGGCTGGCGTTGTGGCGAGTCGTTTCCGTAAATCCACATTGGCGCCTCGAACCACTCGTCCTCGATCGACAAGTTCGGGACCGGATGCGCCGTGCTGCGAATGCCGTGAGCCTTTCGATAGCTGTCGGCCGCATCGTTGTAACACTGCACGAAGCGAGGCAACTCCATCAATATCGACAAAGCAAACTCGGCAAAAGCGTTGGACCGGCAAGCGACTCCCAAGGGCAGTTCCAAAGTCTTCAATCCGATCTCACCTTCCAGCCCATGCCGGGCCTGCGCCAGAGCACAGCCCGCCACGCCACAGCGTGCGATCGCCGCTCGTGCATGCTCCCACACCCGAGTCACACACGGATCGGGAACCAAAGACCGGACCACGCGCAGCACTTCTTGGTCAAAGTGATCGAAGGTCTCGCGATTGCGGATGGTGGTTTGTTCGTAGGGAACGCCACCACCAGCATCGTCATAAGCGACTGCTTCGCCTCTGATCAGTCCTGTGGCCGAATCGATCGTGGGGATCCGCACACTGCTGCCCGCAGCAACGTCGTTGTCGACGACCAAGTTCACCGCAATCGAATCCGTTTGCTCGGCCAAATGACTGAGCGCAAAGTTCTTGAACCAGACACCGGGATGAAACAGGGCGGGCTGGTGACCAGCCATGATGATGCTGGTGCCCTTCGCCTCCCAATCCCCATCCACCCAGCTGACATCGCGGTAAGCCGACGTGTAACGGAGCGCGCTGTCGATCATCTCACGGCGGGCTCGCTGTCGAAGCGACGCAAAGGGTGCGCCGTAACCGGCCAGCAACTTTCGGTTCGCTGCCAGTACTTCCGGCACGTCCACAAAAGCCGGCTCCACGAATTGATCGCCATGGGAACGGGGAGCCCGATACTGACGAAAGCTCTCCGGCGCAACCGACACCGCACGGACAGGCCCGGGTTTCATTTGGCGGCTTTCGTTTAGCAGATCGTCAGCGGACACTTCTTCGGTTCTCTCTCTTTTTTCCAATCAGGTTAGCGACACAAAGCTGCCGGGCGTGGTGGGAAAGCATGACCGGCCACCGATGCAGCCGCAATCGCCTCGTCCAACACTTGATGATAATACCGAAGTCGAGTCTGAGCGTGATCCAACGATCCACCAAACGAGCGTTCCAAATCCAAATAGATCAGCGGCACAGCGACCTCGGACACGTCCAAACCTTTCGCCGCCGCTTGCACCCAAAGTTGAAGCGGCATCGCATAGCCCTGATCGGTGATTCGCAATTGCTCAAGCGCCGTACTTCGATAAGCCTTGAACCCGCAAAACGCGTCCGTCAAATCAAACCCAAGTCGTTCGTTCAACTCCTGAGTGATCGTACGGTTGATCAACAAACGCTCTTCGGGAGGTGCGTCATCCCCCTCATAAGTCTGCAAGTATCGACTCCCTGAAACGATGTCCGCTTTTGCAGCAGCAGCAACGAACTCGGGAATTCGCTTTGGCTGATGCTGACCATCGCAGTCAAGAGTGACCAAGCCATCAAAGCCTTCCGCAAGCGTGTGCTCGAAAGCCGTGATCAACGCAGCCCCGTATCCACGATTCTGCTCGTGGTGAATGACCTCTACATCCCCGCGACCGGCCAGGACTTCTTTCGTGCCGTCAGTGGAACCATCATTTACCACCAACACATGATCCGCGTACTGCACGACTTGATCCAAGATCTCATCGACATACGCCGCCTCGTTGTAAACCGGCAAAGCGGCCAACCAACGTTGGCCGTTGGCTTCGGATTGACTCTTCGAATTCATCTTTCTATCCCCACAGGATCGAGCGTTCGACACAAGGTTCAGCCACCGCAGTCTCTGCCTCGCCAGCGAGCCGGCTACAAACGAAGTCGCGCGAAAAGAGTGTACGCGTGAAGCAATGGATCCATCCAAAACATCAATCCGAAGCAACTGCGGTACCGACTCGGCTCATTCTAGAGACATTTAGATGATGGTCAATGTTTCCAATGGACCGCCACGGGGCCGTTCCAGACAGCCAGCGCTTGGATTTGTGCACTCGGCGAATTCCATCCAATGCCGCGGGTACCGAGAGAACAGCACAAAAGACAACTCAATTCCCGGCGAAAACCCATTGATCACCAGCATCTGAGGTAGCGAATACAACTCACCCGCTGTGGCTCGGCTTCATTCGACTGCTCCAACTCGTAGAGCAGATTTTCTGAGGCGGCGGTTGGCTGGTTCAGCGATCGAGCGGCGAAATCGGGTCGTGCTCATCACGACTCGGCCAAATTGTCAGTGGAGGGAACTCACCAGACAATCGATCGGCCAATCGCTCCATCGCGAAACGTTCACTCCAGTAGTGCCCGAGCAGCCCCAATCCAATCCCATTGGACTCAGCTTCCAAGCAAGCATGAAAGGTGGCTTCACCAGTGATCATCGCATCGCAGCCACGCCGCTTGGCGGCCGCCAAGAAACTGCCGCCGCTACCACAAGCCAATGCAACCTTGGTCACGGCCTGATCCCGCTCTCCCACTTTTCGCACCAACGTCGCCCCAACCGAAGCGGCGGCTTCGTGAATCAACTGGGCAAGCGTTGTGGGCTGCTCGAGTCGCCCGATTCGGCCAGCTCCAACAGCGACATCACCCTGTTCCGAATCGACGGGAACAAGTGGTTCGATCTTCTGAAGCCCCAATCGCTCGGCCCACATTTGATTGATGCCTTCAACGGCAGAGTCGAATGCGGTGTGAGCGCTGTAGACTGCGACGTTGCCCGCGATCAACTTCAGCAGCATCGCGCCGGAAACCGAATCGCTCGTGATCTTCTTCAGCGGCTGAAAGGGCAGCGGATGATGAACGACGATCAGATCGGCCTGTTCGCCAATGGCTTCATCGACAACGCAGGGCGTCACCGTCAGACAAGTCATCACCTTCGTGACGGACTGTCGCCGATCGCCGACAAGCAGGCCAACATTGTCCCAGGATTCCGCTAGTCGAAGCGGAGCAATCTGGGCAAGAGTGCCGCAGATCGCATCGAGAGGTACCATGGCTAACGCGATTACAAGAAAGCGGTCATCAACAGGAGTCAGATCATTTCGGAGCGATCATGCAGATGATTCGGCGACCATGTTGCTGAGGTGAAGTTTCCACCTTGCCATGCTCACTGAGAATTTCAATCACCATCTCCATCACCTTGCGACCTTCTTCGACGTGAGCCATTTCACGGCCACGGAACAAGACGCTGATTTGCACCTTGTCCTTGTGCTCCAAGAATTTCTCGGCTTGCCGAATCTTGGTTCGAATATCCTCCTGGCCCGTTTTCGGACGCAGTCGAATCTCTTTGGTCTTGGTGTGCGACTGACCGGTGTTCTTCTTTTTGTTCTTGTCGTATTTGTACTTGCCGTAATCCATGATTCGGCAGACCGGGGGCCTTTCGCCAGGCGCCACTTCGACAAGATCGAGCCCCGCATCGCGGGCCCGTTCCAGGGCTTGCTCGGTGGGAATGATTCCCAACTGCTCGCCTTCTTCGCTAACAACCCGAATCGGGGTGATGCGAATATTGTTGTTGATGCGTGTCTGGTCGCGATTTTCTGGTTCAGCGTTTCTGCTACGTGCCAAAGCCACTAAATATCATCTTCTCCGGCCGGTGGGCGTTCCGGCACAATGTGTCATGAATGTAGATCGATGGCGCACCATCACTGGTTTGCGAGTGACGCAAGCAGCAAGAGCAAGACACCGACGGGGAAACTGGGTGAGCGAAAAAGTGGGAGGCTGTTGGCGAAATCACCAACTTGTCCGAAAAATTCCGTCATCCCCACACCAAAGTATCCGACGTGTGAGCCTACACCGTCAACAGCGAATTTGCGGAAAACAGTAGATTTAGCGATTCCGTGATTGGGGAGAGCAGGAAAGCGGCCAGCAGGCCCGCAGAATTGGCGTCTGACTCATACTTGACGACTCGTTGCAACCTGCACAAACTACCGAACCTGGAATTTGAGCCAACCGTCTCAACTCCCAGTAAAAACCGGTCGATCGGAGTACTAAGCAAGTATTCCGGAATCACTTCCGGACCCTTTCAAGGGCGATTAGCTCAGTTGGTTAGAGCGCCACGTTGACATCGTGGAGGTCGTAGATTCGAATTCTATATCGCCCACTTTTCCAAAGCCCGCAATTCGCGGGCTTTCTTTTTGCCTGCTCCGCACTGGTCGCAATCATTCTCCTGGTCATGCACGAAACGGGGAGTGCTCGCATACAATTTGATTCACACGATCATGGCAAGAGCAGCGGATGACTATGGTGTGAAACCACGTACGATCAGTTTCAAAACCACACTGCAGACGTTGAAGGCGTTCCAACCGGTTCTTGCTAATATCGGATGTTGTTCGTCCGACTTCCGGCAGCAGATATATGATCAATTGATCGAATCGGTTGCAGTGCATCGAGTCGGAGACAGGCCAAACCGGATTGAACCGCGGAAGATAAAACAACCCTCTCGAAAGCACCATGACTTCTTGCACGTGCATCGGCACGAAGCGAAACGTCAAATGCTGGTAGGACTTAGGAAATAACTACGTGCCATTCGTGGCCGACTTCGGTGTGCCGAGACCGTCGCAACCGTCGCAACCGATGCAAGAAAGTGGGAGGTGCAAGGCTCCTCGGCCGATGCAACTTCGGAGAGTTCGGATTCGCGCAAACTCGCCTCGGTGTGGGCGTAACCAGATACTGAACACCTCAACCATAGGGTTGATGAGTATGCGTTACGGTCGATCAACGTAGACTTCCAGGATGTGCCTTAGTGCCATCAGTTCTCGTCAACAAGGCAGACTCGAGCTCAGCCAGAATCGGTGCTGTTGACCGCCACTATCTGTCCGCCCGACTTCGTACATGCGGACGATGCAACCGAATGGTCCAAGGAAGTCCATGCGCGTACATCTCTCTGGCGTGAATCAAGCCGATGCCGCATTCTGTACCAGGTCTTCATTGTGTCTCTTCAGTGCGTTAGTTGACGCTAATGATCACGCGATGTGCCTAACCCGGGAGATCGAACACAAGTGAACGGCTTTGGTGGCCGTTTGCCAAGCAGATGAGCAAATACCCAGGAACATTTTCGACACCAACCTAAACGCTTCGGCACGCACTGATTGTTGGGGAAACCCGTGTGAACATCGTCGCTCTGTTCGATCGCAGGGTTCGTACTTGTGCGTTACGAAGCGTTTGTTTCTGCCTTGCTACGCCTTTGAGAGCGTGGATGAAAAGTCCTCCATCGCCGATGTGGCTCAATTGAGTCAATTGCCGTCGACTCTTGGTGGTTGTAAAGGCATGGCTGACCATGTGGTTTCCAATGCCTTGATCTCTTTTGCAAATCGCTTGGTTCCGGTGATCTCGTGGTGCCGTTCGCAAACTTGGATCGCTTCTTGATAACACTCTCGCGCTAGCTGGAATTGCCCCTTTCTTAGATACGCCTTGGCAGTCGCTTTGAGTGCTTGGTTGAGTTTGGAGCGAAGAAAAGGAACCGTTGGTGAAGATTGAACGAGTTTACGACGCATTTCAGCACACTTCGTGCCGGCCTCGATCGCCTCATCCCAATTGCCGATTTGTATATGAATGCCGGCAAGTTTTTCGTAAGAGTAGCTCACGTCAAATTGGATGGCATTGTTGTCCGGCGCGGCAAGGCCCAGATCAATGCACAATCTGAGCGCCTCCTGATGATGCTTGAGTGACTCCTCCTTGTTGCCTTGATGGAGACTAACATCGCCGGCGCGCTCATAGGCAGTCGAGTGAATCATTTGGGCTTGGTAGTCGAATGGATATTGGCGGGCCAAATCGGCCGCCACTTCGATGAATTCATCGGAATACAACTGAGCACGATCGATATTCCCCATCCTGACATGCGAGTCGGTTAGGTTCTGGCACACCCAACAACGAGTATCGGAAATGCCTCGATGGACCGGATGCTTCTTGGCCAGTTCGAACAAACGCTTGTGCGACTTTTGGTGGTACGCAAGTCCGGCCTGACGATCGCCGGTGAAATCCAGTGCTTCGCCACATCCCGTTTCGGCTTTCGCCAATACCAATGTTGACTCGAGATCGTATGCCGATCGCTCCGCGGCTTCCTGGCACAGCGGCAGTGCGCTGAAGTACATTTCCTTTGCCGCGGCCCATTGATGATCGTCGGCGTAGGTGATTCCGCATTGCACGTAAGCCAAACCGAGTTCGGCGAGATGGCGTGGCTGGTCGGGTTCGCGCCGCCAGAGTTCGTCCAGCAAATCGATCGCTTGCTGATAGAGTTCCCCCGAGACGGTTGCTGCAGAGACGCCATTTTCGTCGCCGACCTGTGAAGTGGTATCAGCGAGGCCCAACAATGCGTGTGCACGACAACGCATGATGCGATTCTCATTGAGCCTGCCTGATGGCAAGTTTTCCAATTCTTGCAACACGGACGTCAGCAAACTTCGACGTTCTTCTTGGGCCGCTGCGTCGAGTTTGTAGGGTGCCTGCAAATCGAACAACATCGATTCCAACAGACGAAGTGCGCTGCCGGCTTGTTCGGTTGCCAGGTCGGCTTGTTGGCGAGCTTCAGCCGCTGATTTGGTTGCCGACGCTTCTGCCGTGGTCAGAGCCTCATTGGACACAACAAGATCATCGGCTCGACTCTTTGCGAGTAGTCCCAGGTAGCCTGAGACAATCGTGCTGGTGATCATCAAAAGAACCAGCATGGCCGACATGGCGGCAACCATACGATTGCGTCGGCACCAACGCCACATCCGACCGGTCAACCCCATCGGTCGTGCCAGGATGGGCCGCCCCTGCAAGTACCGCTCCAGTTCATCGCCCAGATCCGCCGCCGATGCGTAACGCCCGTTCGGCTGTTTTGCCAAACATTTCAGTGTGATCGTTTCCAAGTCACGCGGTATCGTTGGATTCAACTGGCGTGGGCTGATCGGGTCATCGTGCAGCAATTGGTGAAGCACATGGACCGGTTCGACGGCAACATAAGGCGGCCGTCCGGTTAGCAAATGAAACAAAATCGCACCAAGCGAATAGACATCGCTTTGGACGGTAATCTCCGCTGTGTCGGTACGGGCCTGCTCAGGCGGCATGTAACTTGGCGTCCCAATCACCTGTCCTGTGACGGTTAAGTTTGCCTCTGATTCGATTTGCTTTGCGAGTCCAAAGTCGGCAACCTTTGGGTGTCCTGCCTCATCCAACAGGATGTTGGACGGCTTGAGGTCACGGTGAATGATGCCCTGCCCGTGGGCATACTTGATCGCGTCGGCGATCGTTCGAACGCATTCCGCTGCGGCCTTGGATTTCAGCGGACCATCGGCCATCGCTTCAAAAAGTGTTTCTCCGGAAACGTAACTCATCACGTAAAACACACGGCCAAGCGCTTCGCCGACATCGTGGACCGGCACAATCCCAGGATGATCCAACATCGCGGCCGATTCGGCCTCGTGCAGAAACCGATCAACGAGCTTGGAGCCAGCAAAGCGACCGCGGCCAATGACCTTCAATGCGACGATCCGATTTAGGCTCGATTGTCTTGCCCGATAGACGAGCCCCATGCCTCCCGAGCCAATTTTTTCTAGAAGTTCGTAGTCACCCAGTTGGCATGGCAGTGTCAGATCGTTGGTGCCATCAAGATCAACTGCATCGCGAACATGATTTGCGATGCGCTGGCATTGTTCGTCGTCCCAATGCAGCGAAGGCGTCGACTGCAAGTCAACGCCCAGAGTTGACTGTTCCGATTGACCGAGCATCGCTTCGATCGCTTGCTGACACTGCTCGCATTGTTCGATATGCCCCAAAAGGAGCTTCGAATCGTCCGGCTGTCCCGATTCATCCTCCTGCAGACTTCCGTCGATAAGTGCTTCGAGTGTCTCGGGATTGGGACAGACCAGCATCACATGCCCTTACCCTGTTGCCCGTTTTCCAGCGATCGAATTTCTTCGGTGATCAGCTTTTGCACTTGGTAACGTGCTGCGTAGACGGTCGCGATCGGCATCTGCAATGAATCGGCCACCTCGCGTCCTGGGGCCAGGTCTTGAGCGGTCATTTTCCATGCCAACCAACGTCGTGGTTCGACGCGGCGGCGAACTCGGTCCATTGC
>JBGCGI010000018.1:0-4936 GCA_045110715.1 Rubripirellula sp. | reverse complement strand
TATTCACGGTGCTGCACGTCCAGCGATCCGCGGTCTTCGTGGGGAAGAGGATTGGCCTCGGATCGCCCCGGCAAAAAGAGATTCAACAGATTCATACGATGCTCCCCTTTCCCGTGACTGGATCAGGTGGTGAATGAGACTAAATTCCTAATCGTCAATTCTGTTTGTAGGGCATCAGGATTTCTCCTGATGTGACATCCCGAAGCTCGCTCCAATCGCCCTCTGCAATCAAAGCCCCCAGCTCCGTCACCTGGCGAAAATCACGGTCCGTTTCGTGCTCGCCGGTGATTTTGCGACGCAACTCGCGGCACACGGTCAGTCCCGCGGCTTCGGTGATCGGATCACCCGAATCCGCTGCGTACAAACTCGTGACCAGCATCACGATCGCGTTCTGCAGCTTGCTGGAGATCTGCGACATACGACACTGACGATCTGCTAGCTTCAGCTGATGCGTGCGCATCGTTGAACTGATGTCAAAACCGGACCGCGATAGCAACTTCTGTGCAAACCAAGCTTCCTTGCGAAGCTCGGATGACATTGCTGGCAAATCAGACCAACTGGAGCCGGCCAAGTGACGTGAAACGAACCAACCGGTGTAGTCCATCAACGGTTTTCGCAGCGCCCACAGATGAGCGGGATTCATCATGTTGGGATCAGAGATCCCCTGAGCATGCAGGGTTCGCCCAATCGGCTCGAAGTACTTCTTGCCGTGATCCTTGACGAGCGATTTGAAGAACGCCATGCCCAGCATTTCGCCTTCGCCCTCGTAGATACAAGGAGCCAAGAATTCGTGCACGTTGTCTCCGAACAGATGCCCTTCCAAAAAGGAACGGCCGCCGTGGGTCTTCATGAACAGTTCGATTGCGGCTTCTTTCTGAGCTTCGCTTCCAAAAATCTTGGCGACGATGCACTCCATTTCTCCGCGATAACCTTGATCCAGCAAACCGGCGCACCACTGTGACAAGGCATCGCAAGCCACGATCAGTCCAGCCATCCGACCGATCCTGCGTCGAACGAGCTCTCGCTTCTCAATCGCTTGACCGTAGGTCGTTCTGTATTCTGCCCACGGCAACATTTCGGCCAACATCCAACGCATCGCACCAGATGCGTTGGCACACAGTGAAACGCGGCCGAGGTTCAGACCATGATAGGCGATCGTCAGCCCATCGCCTTTGACGGGTCGAAGCAGGTTTTCGGCAGGCACGCGGAAGTTTTTGAAAACCAAGCCGTTGTTATGAGCGCGGCGAAGCGCGTAGATACCGTAACGTTTCAAGTAGAACGTTTCATCTTCAACGTCTGGCAAGTCTACGATCAGAACGCTTGGAACATCATCAATCTTGCACACCAGTCCAATCGTTCGGCCCGGAATCGCATTGGTGATGAATAGCTTCTCACCATTGACGACGTAGTGGTCGCCATCAAGGACTGCCGTTGTCTTCAAAGCAGTTAGGTCGCTACCAGCACCGGGTTCGGTCAGCGCGAACGCGGACAGACGCGTGCCGTCGGCCAGCTTGGGCAAGAAGCGACGCTTTTGATCTGCCGATCCAAAAGCGCGGACAGGGTCGACCGCACCGATGCAGCCATGCACGGAAGCCAATCCTGCCACGGTAGGATCGATCGTTGCCATCTTGGTGATCATTTCGGCGAACTGGCGCATCGACGCACCGGTTCCGCCATGTCCTGAATCAACCAGCAATCCCCAGTAGCCCGCTTCTCCCAAATCGGCGAGTACTTCGTCAGTGATCTTGCCAGCTTCGTTGACCAGCGTTCCGCGGTCGCGGTGCAAGCGAACGATGTTCAGTGATTTCTGAACGACGTGCCCGACGTCTTCGGACGGGATTTCTTTGTGGCACTCGAACAGTTCGGTGGGAATGTCACCGTCCCAGATCGCACGGTGGGCGGGACTGTTGACGGTTTGGTATTCGGGCGCAAACAGGCCTTCGACCTGATCATCTGCGGTATCGACGACGCCCGTCCGCCGCGCTTCATCAGCGGACGCGCCGCCAAGCCGCAATGCGACTTCGGCAAAGGACTCTGGATCCTTCTGGGCATCGTTGGGCACCGAAGGCGACACAGGAGTATTCTCGTCGACTGGATGGTGGTTGGTATTGAAATCAAGACTCATGATTAGCTCTCCTGGAGAGATAGAACGGTGAAAGGTGGGTTAGCTCGCGTGAACGACTTGCTGTTGCGAATTTGGATCGGATCCGAAGAACAGATCTCCATGATCAAGCATCTCGAACAGTCGTTTGGGCGGCGCGAAGCGCTCGCCTAGTCTTGTCCGCAAGCGGGCGAGATTTCCTGAGACGGTCGCCAGACCGATCGCGTCGATCACGTGCAAAGGGCCTCCGCGATGGGGGGCAAATCCAGTCCCCAGCACCATCGCTAAGTCGATTGCCCACGGCTCGGTCACAACGCCTTCCTCCAGACAGCGGACCGCTTCGCACAGCATCGGATAGACCAATCGTCTCTGCAGCCCCGTCATCCCATCATCAAGGAAGTCGCGTTCCAAATCTTGAGGTTTCAGTTCCACAGGTTCCGAACGCGGCATCACGTCGCCACGTTTTCCCTTCTTGTAGGAATAGAATCCTCGTCCAACCTTCTTTCCGATTTGCCCGCGATCAACCATCATCGAAAGATGCTTCACGACAGGCTCAACACCTGACAGCACGCCGTCGAGGGAAGTCGCAACGTGGAGTGCGACATCCAAGCCGACTTGGTCCAACAGTTCCAACGGTCCCATTGGCATCCCGAAACGACGCACTTGCTTGTCAATCGTTTTAACGTCATGTCCTTCGGCGACCATCGCAACGGCCTCCCCCAAGTATGGGAAAAGCACGCGGTTGACCAGAAAGCCTGGTGAATCACTGGTCACGATCGGTGTTTTCCCGAGCGCTTTGACAAAGCCAACCAGGCGGGCAATCGTGGCCTCATCCGTCTCTGCTGCCTTGACCACCTCAACCAACTCCATCCGATGGACGGGGTTGAAGAAGTGCAAACCGGCCACTTGAGTCGCACGATTGGTCGCCGCCGCCATCTTGGTCACCGACAGCGACGACGTATTGCTGGCCAAGATCGCCGATGGCTTGACGTTTCGGTCGAGCGATCCAAACACCTTCGCCTTCACATCATCTCGCTCGACCACTGCTTCGACGACCAAGTCACAGTCCTTCAAGTCAACGTCGTTGGTCGTGTAGCCGATCTGACTCAACAGCTCCGTACGTCGTTCGATCTGCCAGCCCTTTCGAAGGGCCAAATCGCCAACCAACTTTTCAATCCTTGCTCGCCCCGCCTCGACAGCTTCCTCGCTGATCTCTTTCATCACGACTTCGTAGCCGCGGACGGCTGCCAGCTGACCAATGCCTGCCCCCATCGCTCCGGCCCCAACGACGCCGATCTTTCGAATCGGAGTCGCGTGAATCGCGGGGCTCAATTTGGACGTCCAAGTCTTCAGACTCCTTGCCCGTTCACGAGCAAAGAACAGTCCCAACAAATGGCGACAGGTGGGTGTTGCCAACAGATCTACGAATTCATCTCGCTCGCACAGAAAACCTGCCATGCTGCCCTCGTACCCCAACCGCACCGCTCGCACGGCTGCGGCCAAAGCGGGGAAGGCGTCGACTTTGGAGCGAATCGATTTCTCGGTCATTCGGAAGATCAGTGCTCGACCGATACCGGTTGCTTCGGACATTCGCTGCATCAAGGAACGTCTTCGTGTTGATGGCTCGATCGCATCCCCGGTCAACAAATCTTCAATGAACACGGCGATGCTGGCCACCCAGCGATCCGGCAAGATGGCCAGGTCAATCAGACCGATGTCAAACGCCTCGGACGCGTTCAAGTGCTTGCCGGTCAAAATCATTTGCAGCGCGTTGGTCAATCCAACCACGCGAGGAAGCCGCTGCGTTCCTCCCCAACCAGGGATCAAACCCAGCTTGATTTCGGGCAAACCAATCTTGGTCGAGCTGTTGTCACGCGCGACTCGATAGTCGCAGGCGAGCGAGAGCTCCAAGCCGCCGCCTAAACAGGGTCCGTGCAAAACAGCAACGGTTGGCATCGGCAGCCACTCGATTCTTTGAAACAGGTTCTGGCCGGCTTCAATGAGTTCAATCGCGTGCTTGGCAGAGTCAATTCCAGAGATCGCAGAGACATCCGCGCCGGCAAGAAACCCGCTCTCCTTCGTACTTTGGAACACAACCAACTTGATGCCTTCGCTGGTCTCCAAACCGCGAACAATCTGGTCGAGCTCGAGCATCACGTCATGGCCGAGCACATTCAGCGGACGGTTGGGCACATCCAGCGAAACCGTTGCAACACCCCGATCATCGGTTGTCACGTCAAAGTTTTTATAGGGACCGTTCATTACATTTGCTCCATATTGGTTTCTACGACCATGGCGACACCTTGTCCGCCACCCACACATAACGTTGCCAATCCCCGTTGTTTCCCAGCTGCCTTCAAGGCCCGCAGCAGAGTCAGCACCAAACGTGTTCCGGTGGTACCAACGGGATGGCCCAAAGCAATCGCACCACCATGAGTGTTCAAGATGGAACGATCGATCTCGCCGATCGGACTGGACATCCCCAATTCGGTTTCAGCAAAGCTCTTGGAAGCAAACGCTCGTTCACAGGCAATTACCTGAGCGGCGAATGCTTCATTGATTTCCGCAACGTCAATATCACTGATTTTTAATGAAACAATTTCACTGATCCTTAAACCTGCACCATAGGCGACTGAAAAAGCAGCTTGATATTTTGGGGTGGCCGCATCAGTCAGGCGAGTCACCTCATCTTTTTGTCAAACACCAGATCTAACTATAACTCGTTGAATGATCAAGTAACATCGAAAATATTTGTCAGAGACCGATGAGTCAGTATCAGACAGATGTATATTTCCAGTCTAAAAAAGTAGACATACTTTTCCTGAAGAACTAGAT
>JBGCGI010000017.1:0-5925 GCA_045110715.1 Rubripirellula sp. | reverse complement strand
CACAAAATGGTTGCCGTCTCCCAACGCGGCGGAGACCTGCTCGGCCTCGTAACCCACCAAGCAAATGCTGGGCGAGTCGCTAACACGACCAAAGGCGTTCAAGGTGTGCCGCGCCAACGGGGTGCCCAACACTGGCTGGATACACTTTGGCGATTTTCCAAACCGCGTCCCCTTGCCCGCCGCCAACATCACCAGGACCGGAGAATTCCGCTCGAAGGGAGGCAACGGAGGACTGGAAGACCGGACTTTCTCGGCACATAACCTCGCTGTTTGGATTAGCGGGGTCTGCATACGAAAGGCTCCAATACAATCATTTTTCCAGCCAAATTGCGTTCTTTTCCGGGTCGAGTTTCCAATGATAGTCACAAGAATTGAGTTTCGAAGTTCGCGACCCTGTCGAAGCAGCGCGAAAAGGAAGAGAATCCGGGGGGCCAGATACTGAAATGAAGGGAAGTGATAGAGGTGACTGAACTGGAAGAGCGTTTGTTGCGAGAAAACTGGCTTCGCGTCCAAGAAGAGGTCCACCAAGCCTGCGTCCAGGCGAGGCGAGATCCCGATTCGGTCAAGATCGTTGGCGTCACGAAATACGTGGACGCCCACACGACCCTGTGCCTCGCCCGCGCAGGTTGCACGGCCTTGGGTGAAAATCGCCCGCAACTGCTGTGGCAGAAGCATCAGCATTTCGCCGAGCAAGGGGCGACCGAGGATGTCCAGTGGCACATGATCGGACACCTACAGCGAAACAAAATCCGTCGCACGTTGCAGTGCAAACCCATCATCCATTCGATCGATAGCGAGCGTCTACTCGAAGCGATCTCCAAGGAGTCCGCCGCGCAACAGTTCGTCACCGACGTCTTGTTGGAAGTCAACATCAGCGGTGATTCAGACAAGACAGGCATGACCAAGGAACAGATCCTTCAACTGATCGAGAATCACCTCGACACCGGCGTGCGAGTCCGAGGCTTGATGGCGATGGCTGGCTGGGGAACCGATGTCGAGTCGGCGCGGAATCACTTCGAGCAGACTCGCGAACTGCGTGATCAACTGGAAACACGTTTTGGAATCGCGTTGCCTGAACTGTCCATGGGCATGAGCGGTGATTTCCCCGCCGCGATCGCCGCCGGGGCGACACTCGTTCGGATCGGCTCTCGTCTGTTTCAAGGCATCCTGGATCGGGACTGAGATGCGCATTGCCGTTCATGCCAGTCCAAATGCAAAGCGTAATCATGTCGGTGGATGCCACGACGGAGCGTTGCGGGTGGCAGTCACCGCGCCGGCAGACAAGGGGAAAGCTAATCAAGCGATCGAAAAGATGCTTGTGAAGGCACTCGGGTTGAAAAGTTCGCAGATCGAACTCGTCAGAGGACAAACAAGTCGGCTCAAAGTTTTTGCAGTCAGCGAACCGCCGGCCGACCTGCAGCAGCGAGTCCTGTTACTGCATGCACAGCAACGGTGAATGTTTCGGCTGGTGACAACTTGCCAGAGCAAGTCAAAATCAGAAGTGGCTCGCTTGGCCAACTTGCCGGTACAATGCATCGTTTGCAGTTTTCAATCCACAAGCTTGACCCACCATGAAAATCCTCGTCGTCAGTTTTTGCTTGATCGTTTCGTTTGCCAACATCGCATTGGCACAGAATCCCGACGCTGGGATCTTTGTCGGTAAACCATCGTTGGTGTTGGAGCAGGGGGCGGGCGAAGGGCCTGCCTATCATCCCGACTACGGAACCTTTTTCAGTGGGCACGATGGCATCACGCTGCTTGGCAAAGACCAGAAAGCAACCTTGTTCTTTCCGAACTCGGGGTCCAACGGTTTGCTGATCGACCAACAGGGGCGTTTGCTGATTTGCCAACAGAAACTGAACCGAGTCAGCCGAATGGACTTGGGCAGCAAGCAACTCACCATCTTGGCCGATCGATACGATGGATCAAAATTCAACACACCGAACGATGTCAGCATCGACTCGAAAGGGCGAGTCTATTTCTCTGATCCACGCTACGGTTCGCGCGACACGATGGAGATCAAAGACAAGGATGGAAAGCTGGTCGAAGGTGTCTATCGAATCGACACCGATGGAACGGTCGTCCGAGTGATCACGCACGAAGTCGACCGACCCAATGGCGTCCTGGTCACCCCGGACGACAAGTACTTGTATGTCGCCGACAATCACAACAACACTGTCGGTGCCGCGCGCAAACTTTGGCGTTTCGATTTGCAACCCGACGGCAGTGTGGCCCCAGCCAGCAAGAAACTGATCATGGATTGGAAAACCGGACGCGGTCCCGATGGGATGGCCATTGATCAACAGGGACGGCTGTATGTCGCCGGCGGATTGAACCAACCGCATCTTCCACACGAAACCGCCGACGGATTCAAAGCCGGCGTCTACGTCATCTCACCAAGCGGACAACTGCTTGATTTCGCACCAATTCCCAAAGACGAAGTCACGAATTGTTCCTTTGCGGGCGACGACCTGAGAACCTTGTATGTCACCGCGGGAGGCACGCTGTGGAGTATCCGCACCCATGAGACGGGCGTGGTGCCCCAGATTGCTTCAACTCTGAAAAAGACGGACGAACCGTAGGCTTCGGTGACCAAAGTTTCCGTTTCACCTAAAACAAGCCTGCCGTCAGCACTTCATCGACCGATGCGATTTGATCGTCACGATCATCGTCATTGGGAATCAAGTCGTCGATGCTGACTTCACTACCTTCTGCAACTGAGTCGCGGCTGAGGTAATTGATGATCATCACTGCGTCAACCGCCGAGGTGACACCGTCGCCATTGACGTCCGTTGCGGCTCGGGTCTGAATCTGCTCGCCTTCAGCCAACGATTGGCGATTCAACACGTTGATCACGCGCAGGGCGTCGACCGCGGTGACTTGATTGTCGCCAGAAGTATCCAACAGAATTTCCGCGTCGGCTGTTGGGAAGCGGAAATCTTCGATCGCATTGGCCGTCACAATAACATCACGCGAGGCAATTTCGAGCTGCAGAATCGTGACTGTACTTTCCAACCTGTATTGCGGCGGCAACAACGGATCGCTGATGTTCACGTCGGTATAGAAGTTGGAGACTGCGATGTCATCGAACCCGTCATCGTTGACATCTGCAACCACGATGTCCGAGGGCGCGGAAACGTTTCGGATGGTTGTGATTAGAGCGAAACGTCCATCGCCTGTCCCGCTATACAGCTCGATCAACTGATTGCCCAAGTTGGCAACCGCAACGTCCGCGACTCCATCTTTGTTGAAGTCGCCGAAGTCGAAGGCCGTCGCACCTTCGCTGACCTGGGTGACGATTCCGGTTCCGATCGTGCCATTGGACAACATCGGGTAGACAACGATCGAACCTGTCGACTGCAGCGTGATGATCTCGTCAAAGAAGTCCAGTGAGTTTCGAATCACATCGTGAGCAGCGACCTCCACGGTCGAATTCGCCACATCAATCGTGTCGGCAACAACGGGCTCTCCCGAGCTGTCCATCTCGTAGACTTCCAACTTGTTTTGGCCACTTCCGTAACCGAATCCTGAGACGACGACTTCGCGAGACATCTCGGTACCGGTCAAATTGCCACTGGCGATGCTCAAGATCTGTTCCACTTCAGAATCAATCGTGACCGTTTCGCCGCTCGCTCCCAGCCGGAGTTGCAGCAACGAGTCTCGGAACGATGCCGACAACACATCCAATGTCTGGTCGCCATCGAAATGATCCACAACTACGTCGATCGGTCCCGAAGACGCTCCATGCTGGACTGGCGAGCTGATGCCATTGGTCGTGAACACGGCCCCACCATTGGCGGGCGTGCCGATGCTGGCAACTGCAATCGTGGGAGCACTCAGCGGACTCTCTTGATGCACGAAGACCGACTGAGGCCGTTGGCCAACCAGGTGTGTAGCACCGGCAACAAACCCACTTGGCGTATTCTCGACCACCGTCAGGGTGCCACTGAGATCTCCGACCGCGACCAAATCAATGTCACTGTCAACACTTGGATTGATGTTGACCGCAGCGATCGATCGAGCCAAGTTGCCGACCGGAACGATGGTCCGCCGAATACCGGGCTCCTCAGTGATCGTATTGCAACTGACTGGCACCACAACAGAGACGTTGATCGATCCCGTCACACTGTCGAACGAGTAACCGCCACTGGCATCCGTCAGCGTGCTTCGTTCTCCCGAATCGAATCGCCCATTGTTGTTCGCGTCAATGAACACAAGCGTGCCAACGACCGACTCCTCTGGGCGATCGTGTGTGTTGCTGTTGTTGTCATCGCAAAACACCTCGCCACTCAGCATGGCAACAACCGGCACGCGTTCACCGAAGTTGAATCCAGTGGCGTTCGCTCCCGCAAGCAAGACCAGATCCGTAAACGCGTCGGGTGCGAGCGTGGCTGTCGCGCCCAACCCCAGCGTATCGATTCCGTCATCGAATCCGATGGGTTGAGTTTCGGTGACGGTGTAGGTGCCTGCCTGTAGGTTCAAGAACGAATAGTCTCCGTTGGCATCGGTCAATGCAGTCGCTGTGGCTGTTCCGCCCAATGTCACCAACACATTGGGGATTCCCATTTCACCGGCATCGACCAATCCGTTGTTGTTCGCATCGTTGTAGACCCGACCGGAGATGCTGGAAGACAGTGGCGTTTCAATCAGGGTATTGATCGAATCAGCGTTGTTGGCGGGAACAGGATCGTCGGCCGTTGTGGTCACGCTGGTCGCCACGGTGACGCTGCCAGGAATCGTGCCAGCCATCGCGTTGATGGTGACCGTGAACGAGGCCCCGACCGCGAGAGTCGAGGCTCCCGCAATCACTTGGTTGCCGTTGATCACTGCGTTGGCGCCGGTTCCTGCGACCGCATTCACAATCGTCAAACCGGCAGGGATTAGCGTGGTCGAATCCACCAGCGTTGCCAAACCGCCTCCGTTGTTGAGAACGTTGACCGCGTAAGTCACGTTCCCACCTACCGACACTGACCCAACATTGCTGGTGATTGTCGTCACTAAGTCCGCACTCGTCCGTCCATCGATGATCGTCACGGTGCCAATGTCGGTCGCGTTGATCGCCGTCGCCGGTGTGCCTCCCGTGGTTTGCAAATTCGACAAGCCAATGGTGAACTGTTCATTGGGTTCGGTTTGATTGTCGACTCCCACGGTAAACGGAATCGTCTGGGTTTCGCCCGCCGTGCCCGCAAAGGTCAACGTACCAGGGTTTAGTACGTAATCACCGGGGGCGCCAGCGGTTCCATCCATGGCGGCAAAGTCGACGGTAAAACCACCTGGCACTGCGTTGTCCAACGTGACGGTGACCGATTGATCTGCTGACGAAATCTCACTGACCGAAGGATCACTGACCGTCAACGTCGCAGCGATCGTGTCATCGTTGACAATCGTACCGACACTCAATCCGTTGCCGTCGTAGATCCTCAGGCCACCCGTTGTCGCCAAATAGATCCGACTTCCTTCCGCTTCAAGTGAAAGTTGCGAAGCGTCCGCAGCGGGGATCGTTTCCGAATCGATCACGCGAATGTTTGCTGGATCACTGACATCCAACAACGTTAACGCGCCACCACCGGCAACATAAGCAATCGTGCCTTCGACAAGCACGGCCTCTGGGGTGACCAAGTTCGTGCTTCCCAGTTCGACGATATTGGCTGGATCACTGATGTCCAGAATCCGCAGTCCGCCTGTCGCGTCGGCGACGTAGGCAATCGTCCCATCGGTATCCACATCGACCGCAGATCCTGGTGTATTGAACCGTCCCAACTCCAGCAAGTTCGTGGGATCAGGGATATCGACCACGACCAAACCGCCATCACCAACAGCCAGGTAAGCTCGATCGGCCCCCACCACATCCATTTCTCCAAAACCGGCGCTGTTGATCGAAAGCGTATCGGTCAAGAACAAGTTACTCGTATCCGAGGCGTTGAC
>JBGCGI010000016.1:0-9035 GCA_045110715.1 Rubripirellula sp. | reverse complement strand
CGCAGCGATGATGTTTTTGAAACGATCGTGGATCGACAATACCGTTTTAGCCCTTTCGATCGTGCCGATTGCTTTGATCGTGAACGCTTGGCGAGTTGTGACAGTGTCGCTAGCGACTCAGTATGCCCCGCAACACGCCGACACAGTCCATGATGCGGCTGGCCTGATAATGATGCTGCTGGCTATGGCAATATTGTGGGCTGTACTGAAATTTTTGGATGCATTGTTTAGTGATCCCAACGCTGACCTACGTCAAAATTCTAAGTCAAATACAAAGCACGCTGACACATCACCCACTTAGGCTAAAGGGGACTTCCCAACGATCACTCGATCCGTCCCCCGTCACGAAGAACCCACAGATTTTTGAGATGGGTTCGACGGCATGATTCAACGACCAACAGCACTTAGTTAATTTCATGGAAACGACTGAATCACGACCAAACAGCGTCCCCGCGACACTTGAGTCAAAGCGTGGAACAATCGTCTCTCGATCTGTTGTCAACGGCCAACGGCCGAACCGATCAAAACGTCCGAGCTCGCAAGAAGGCTTGGACCCCGCAGCGCTACTGCACTCGTTGCGGCGGCGATGGCCCCTCGCCTTGATCCTAGGGCTAATGCTGGGCCCGCCACTTGCGGCCGGTGCCTGGTATTTGCTTCAGCCAACGTATGCAGCGGTGGCATACCTTCAAATCGACTCGAACAACGCGCCACTTATCTTTCAAACTGCCGACCGTGAGGGTCTGGGACGTGGGTCGTTTGACCTTTACAAGAACACACAAGCGGAGCTTCTCAGAACGCCCTTTGTTCTAAACAAGGCGTTGGCGAACGAAGACGTCAAGAGTCTTTCGATCGTGAAGTCTCAACCCAACGCTTACGAGTGGCTATCAGAATCACTGGAGATTGGCTTCCCCAACGAGGGCGAAGTCATGCTGATCAAATTGGAGACATCCGATGCCAATGCGTCGGCCTCACTTGTCAACGCCGTTGTGAACGCCTACATGGACGAGTCTGTTCTCGATGAGCGCAACGAACGACTCAAGCGGCTGGACAACCTGCAAAGAGTCTATTCCGACACGGAAGGCAAAGTTCGCCAAAGCCGAGCCGAAATTCGAAAGCTCACGACGGCCCTTGGAACGAGCGATTCGGAATCGCTTTCTGTCGCCCAGCAAATGTCCATCGAACGCTACGGGCAGGTGCAGTCCGAATTGGGACGCATCAGTTTCGAACTGATGAGAGCCGAGGGTGAACTAGCCGCTTACAAGCAAATCGCGGCAAAACTGAGTGAACAAGCCGTTGCCCCGGTGGCTGAAAGCGACGATACCGAGACTGAAGACATCGATTCAGTATCCGAACCGTCCCCTGCGGAGATTTCTCTAACCGACTTCGAAATTGAGCAAATCCTTTCGCAGGATCGAGCGTTTCAACAACTGCTTGCTGAGAAGCGTACCGTCCAGGACAAGATCGCGGTTTATCGCACGCAATATGGCGAGGGGATGATCCGGCCCGAGTTGGCAAAACTTGATCGATTGGAATCCGAAATCGATGAAAGAAGCCGCCGGCTCACTACGCTGACCCTCGAAGAAAAGCGGCAGCGTTCGCTCAGCGGCAGTCGTCCGATCACAACGAAAGGCATGTCCTCGTCGGAACTGGAAGCGTATCGAGCACAGTTGGCGAAGAAGGAGAAAGCCGAAGCAAGAGAAGAGGCAATTGCGGAACGCGAGATTCGAATTGGCATACTCAAGCAGCAAAAAACACGTATTGAAGAAGACTTGACGCGACTCGAGAGTGATTCACAGAAACTCGGGCGATCGTCCGTTGACGTCGAGATGATGCGTGCAGAGATTGCCTCGTTGGATGAGGTCCTTGCTCGCTTGTCCGGCGAGATTGAGAGGACCAAAATCGAACTCAAGGCCGGGTCGCGAGTTTCTGTCATTTCCGATGCCACGAAGCTTGAGAACGCTGGCCTTAAGAAGCGTCTTGGCGCGAGTGTGGGCCTTGGGCTCTTAGGGTTCGTGCTTCCATTTGTCGGCTTTGTCGGTTTCGATGCCCGGAAGCAGTTGATCAACAACGTGGAGAGCATCGCGTCAGGAACCGGAATCACTGTGCTTGGGTCAGTGCCCCGAGAGCGTCACATCGGCCGACAACTCTCCAACGAGACCCTCACCGAAGGTGCTTTCGGGAATTCGGTCAACTCAATTGTTGCAATGCTGGTCAACCAATCGAGGTTCGAAGGCAGCAACGTTTTGATGGTAACCAGCGCGGTTGCAGGCGAGGGCAAGTCAACGCTCGCACAAAGCCTATGGCAGGGGTTGGCTGAGGCGAACTACCGCACGTTGCTCTTGGACTTTGACCTCCGGCGGCCTTCCATTCATGGTAGCCTCGGAACGGAACTTGGAATGGGACTTGGCGACGTGATACGTGGAGAGGCCAATTGGGACGAAGTTGTTCGGGAACGCGGTGATAATTGCTTCTACATCACGGCGGGCAATGGCAAGCATCTGAATCTTGCAGCAGCCGCTCACGGCGTTCTTCCCAGTCTTTTCCGAGAGGCGCGAGCCAACTATGACTTCGTGATCGTCGATACCGCCCCCATCCTTCCCGTCGTTGACACGAGGGTCATTGGTGAACACGTGGATGCTGCAGTTCTGTCAGTCATGAAGGATCGAAGCCGACTTCCGCAGATGGTTGCGGCAAGAGAAACCCTTCTCGCGCATGGTACTCCACTGATGGGAGTTGTTGTCTCGGGATGCAAACCTCGCACTAAAGACTACGGCTACTACTACTGATGCGATCCGTCATCGGTAGCGACGGACAGCTCAACCGTCCTTGCAAAGCAGCTCGCGCGGTAAGCTCGGCTGACTTTGTTGCCAATGGCGATTTGGCTACCCGTTGGCGAGACGGTTGGGTAGGGCCATTCTTGATCGCCAGCAGACTCTTCCTAAGAATCGTAACCAGCGCCATGAGTTCGACAGTCTTTTCGAAGCCGAGTACCACATGAAGATCAAGCCACTCCCGCGTTTGGCGATATCCCTAGTTTCAATACTTGTCGTATCATGTGTGATGATCTTCGTGGAACGCGTGTCCGCGTTTGTTGTCGCCGATCCGATTGTTCAACTTGCCGATGCCCCCCGGCGCATGGGTGATTGGATCGCAACCGAAGCAGAGCTCACCGACGCTGAGTTTGGCGTCCTAAATGCCAGTGATGTAGCCAGCCTTCGCTTGACGGACCCGCTCGGGCGCCGGGCGTTCATGCATGTCGCCACGTGGGCTGACCCAGATGAAGTTGCTGAAACCTGCCCTCATCACCCAGGTGTTTGTTACGCCGGAAACGGCTGGTTTCCGGCAGAAACGAAGCTCATCCAACTTGACGTCGAACAGATGGGGCTCGTTCCTGTCGAGATATCCGTCATGGAACGCAACGACCAAAAAATCGTCATCGCGTATACCTACACGATGGGCAAAGAGAGTTTTGCAACGGACTCGGCAGCCCGTCTCGCCCAAGCGAAATTGTGGGGAAGTCACCAGTGGCCCCCGGTCACGAAGTACCTCATCCAAGTCGATGCTCAAACCATTGACGATGCCGAACCCGTGGTCGATGAACTGCTCGGCGGATTCTTAAATTGGTTTCATTTGGAACGTGAACAAGGCCTGACGAAAAATGCGGCGGCTTAATCGACGAGTATTTGCGATCACCCTGATCGTTTTGGCAGTCTTGTCTGCAAGCGTTTTTGGAATCCATCGGTTTCAAGTAAGCCGACAGTCCGACTTCTACTTCGACCAGGGGGAGGAAGCGAGGCTGACAGGCAGTTTCGCAGAAGCTGCGACCAGCTACCGCAAAGCCCTAGAGACGGAACCACGCCGAACAGCCGCACTACGTGGTCTCTCGGAATGTTTGGAAGAAGTTGGCAATCTACGTGGGGCGTATCTCACCGCCTTGCGGGTTGTGAGTGCGGAGGAATTCGCACAAGACGACATTTTTCGCTTAGCACGACTCTCGCTTTCCATGAAGCGATATACGGATGCGAGTGAACATCTTCAGACCCTGCTCAAGGATGAAACCGACGAGGTCAAGATTTATCGCAACCTGCTGCTGCTAGGCGAGGCATATTCAGGAAACCTCGATAGCCAGTCCGCCGAAGAGGCGTATCGAAAAGCTGCCGAACTCGCCGTGGCGACGCCTGAGGCGTACAACCGACTTGCCAATCTGCAGAGTGGTCAGCGGCAGTCAACCGATTCGGCAAAGCAAACACTCGACACGATGATCGAACGATTTGAGAGTAACCCAGATGCTTGGATCGCTCGTGGTACGTGGTACTTGGAAAATAGCGAGTCTCGTCACTTTCAGGGGACCGCTATCGACTCCGCGGCAGTTCCCAGAACGGCAACGTCATCCTCAGAAGGACTGGCCCGGGCCGCCGCCGATGCGAGGCAAGCACTCGATCTTGATCAAGATTCTCTGCAAGCACTTGCGCTAGCGACACGGGTTGCGATTGCACAGAGTGACTATCCGCAAGCGGAAGAATGGGCAGCGCAAGGGCGAACACGATTCCCAGAAGAAAGAACGTTTTACGTCTACGCGGCCAACTCCCTCATGGCCCGCGCCGAGCAAACGACCGATGAACAGGAAAAATCCAACCTACTGCTTGAGAGCCAACGGATCCTCCAAGCTGGCATGCGGAAACTCCCGCAGGAGGCTTCCCTGGTCTGGGCGTTGGCAAATCAATACCTTACCAACGGGAACGCCGAGCCCATTCCGCCCTTGATCGCTCGACTCAAGCAGCTTCGGTTCACTCCCGCGCTTGTTCGCTACCTCGACGCGAAGCGTCTGTCTGTCGAAGGACATAACCTGGATGCAGCCAGGCAACTTGAACTCGTCCGAGCTGATGTTGTTGAAGTTCCAACCGTCGTTCGGCTGGTCGATCTTTCGCTGGCCGACCTGTATCGAGACATCGGAGATATCGATCGTCAAATCGCGGTTTTGCGCCGAGTTGTGAATTCAGACGGTAGTTGGCTGCCTGGACGCGAACGACTTGCAATTGCGCTTCTTCAAGCGGGTCGCGTCGACGAAGCGGTGGAGGAGTATAAGAATTTCGCAGCGAGGCCTGGTCTTCCAATCACGGCTCCACTCAACTTTGCACGGCTTCTGATTCTGCAGAACCTGAATCGCGTGCAGGCTAACCAAGACTGGACCGCGGTCGTCAAAATCCTTAATCAATTGGACCGCGAAGAGTCACTTCGAAGCGACGTGGCTGTTTTGCGCGCCGAGATGTACGCGGGACGGAACATGCTATCGCAGGCGAGGGAAACGCTTCGCGAAGCAACAGATTCGCTTGACGCCAAGGACGCTCAGAATGCTTGGGCCGCCAGGATTCTACTTGAGGTATCCGCAGGCGATGGGGCTCGCGCCTCCAATTTGGTCGATGAGGCAACAGAATTGCTGGGCGATACACCGGGTCTTCGGTATGCCCAGGCAATGTCGATCCTGTCCAGTGACCAAACGGTATCACCCAGCCAGCTCCAAGAGTTATCGCAACCCAGCAATTATTGGACTCCGGCCGAAACACTCGCGTTCCGACGGCAGATGGTCCCGCTCATGTTGTCGACAAAAGCCTTTGACATATCGCTCACGCTGATCGAGGAGATATTGGGAGACAACCCCAATGATGTGGCGGCCCGATTACAAAAACTGCAAGTGACCTCTCAACGAGGCGATCTCGACGCGATGCGTGATACGCTCGATCGACTGGAATCTCTTTCTGGACGTTCGGCTGTTTGGCATTACGGCCACGCTTTGCTCCTGCAAGGCGAGCATACCAAGGGCACTTCAAATCCACGTTCGGCGACGCCTGTCATGCCAGGCTCTGACCAACCGACACAAAATCAGCGGCTCTCCGATGACATGAACCGCGAGGCACAGGACCATCTGGCTGAAGCGGCCGTGCTGCGTCCCGAGTGGAGCTATGTCCCCGCCCTCGCGGGGAATCTGCACTACCTGGCTGAGGACGAAGAATCGGCAATCCTTCGCTATCTTCAAGCCGTTGATCTGGGGTTTCGACAACCAGCTCTACTAAGGAGACTCATCAACTTGCTCACCGAACGCGAGCGATTTGGCGAGGCAGATTCTTTGATACGCAGACTACGTGACGGAAACCGGCCCTTTAGCCCTGAGATGGCAAGAATAGCGTCTGAGATAAGCGCCCAGTTAGCCGACTTGCAGCAGGCCACGAGGCTCGCATCGGAAGCGGCGGAAAAGTCGGGGACCGTCAACGATTGGCTATGGCTGGCTAACCTCCGCGAACTCAATGATCAGCCAGCAGATGCGGAAGCAGCCTACAAGATCGCACTCGGCACTGCACCGAAATCACCGACAGTGCAACTGGCCTATATCGGCTTTCTAAATCGTCAGTCTCGACTGGGCGAGGCGAAAAAAGCGCTAGTCAACTACTCAAAACAGGTCGCACCATCGGATCAACTCGGCCAACTAGTCATCGCAGAGGGGCTGTGGCGAATCGGTGACAGCGAAGCAGCTCAGACCCAGTTGAAACAAATCCGTTTCGATCAACTTGAAAGTGTTGAACAATTCCAGACGTCCTACGAGCTAATGTTGAATCTTGGCGACACGGACGCTGCGCAAACGCTCGCGTCCTCTTTGGTCGAACGAAACGACGACGTGGGATACTGGGCTCGTCGCGTCCTGGCACTGCGGCTCGCAAGCCTGCCGCATCAAGAGCTAGATGTGCCAAAAGCCCGGTCGCTAATCGTACGCAACCTCAGCCGGTTTTTCCGTAACGCGGACATCGAGAACACTTCATTCAAGTTTTCATCGACCGATCCAAACACGTACCTCGACCGTCGGGCGTTTGCCGTAGTACTCGCCGTCACGGGTGGGAACGCAGGAGCAGAACGCCCACTTGGTATTTTCCAACAACTAATCGACGACGGGTGGTCCGCGAATATCCCTGACCAGTTTTTGATAGGGCAGTTATTCGCAATCACTGGCGACTGGTCTCGCGGACGCCGACTCATGCTCCCGTTACTGGGTCGCACGGAACAGAGCGATTCGATCCATGTTCAAACTTACGCGTCGCTACTCATCGATCGGGGCGACGCTGCGGAAGCTCGGCTATGGATTAATCGACTAGTGGATAGCGGGGATTCATCCTTGAAGACGGTACGACTGGTTGCTGAGGTCATGTTCAGGCTCGGCGAACATCGGTCGCTTGTTCAGGCCCTGACAGCATCCCCCAAGGACGTGGCACCAAACGATGACTCCGAGATAGCCTGGGTTGTTCAAACTGCCAGCAGCATGGAGCGTTTCAAGTTGCTGTCCGAGTTCGCTACTCGTGCGCGGGAATTGGAGAACGATTCATCGACCTATGGCATTTACGAGACGGCCGAAACAGATATCGGCCAACAACTTGTGAAGTCAGATGCGTTTCCGGGAATGCTCTTTGCGCAACAGATTTTGCTTCGCGGTGACTTCGAGCGAGCTTTGCAGGCATTCGAGAATGCTTCCCCGAATGCAACCACGGATGAACTCGTTGCGTTCGCAGATGCGGTTGTGCGGTCGCCTGGTTGCGACCCCGCCGTCTTGGGAAGAATCGAACGCGCGTTCGCGGAACTGACAATTGAAGAGACCGATGATAATGTGTTGGAAGTGGTGCAAGCGCGCATCAAGGAAATGCGCGGCGATACCGATGGGGCGGCATTGATTTATCGGCGCATCCTCCAAAGCCATCCCTCCGACATGGTTGCGCTCAACAACTTGGCAACCGTTCTCGCGCTTTCGGAAACCGATCCAACAGAAGGAATCCGATTGTGCGACAAGGCCATGGAACACCATGGCACGACCTTTGTCCTACTGGACACGCGTGGCGTCAGCAGGTTGATGGCTGGTGATCTTGACGGTGCCGAGTCCGATTTTGACGCTGCTTTTGACCTTTTCGCCCACCCCGTGATCCAATTCCACAGGTCTTGGGTTGCCCACCAGAAAGGCGATGGTGAGCTGGCATCCAGGCTATTTTTGTTAGCCAAAGGAAACGGTTTGCGCGCTGCGGACCTGCATCCAATGGAGCTGAAATACTACAAAGCAGTTGAACAGCGATTGGCAGCCCCTTCATGACACCAACCACGTAGTTCATGGACCAATACTCCAACGCTTGCACCAGCGAGCAGTCAAGCAATTGGGAGTAGGCCAGCTCGCAGTTCATTTCACTTGCGAGCCGACTTCGACCGACGGAAACGACCTGTTCGTTCGACACCCAAATTAAAATACCCTTCCTGATCATCATACCAATACCACAACCAAGTCGACCGCACTTGTTTCATGACGTTGTCGCCACTTGAGCTCCATCGATTGCTGGCGCCGTGGAGACCTCTCAATGCAACGCCAGGTTCACATTTCCAATGCCAAAGCCAGCCAGTCGCAGCCACAAGCCCCACAAGAAAAGTCTCCTGCGCAAGGCAGCGCTTACCATTCGCAATGGGCTAGTGGACACAAAGAAGTGGTTTCTGATTCGCATTCTCAATATGGATCTTCATCCTGGCTGTCGCTTTTCCTTGAAGGCACAACTGGACTTCACCAATCCACGTGGTGTGCACGTAGGCGAAGGGACCTATCTTGCCTTCGGTTCGGTAGTTCTTTCGCATGACATGTCACGGCTTGTACATTGCGACACGTACATAGGGAGAAACTGTTTCGTTGGCGCGCACGCAATCGTCCTGCCGGGGGTTGTCGTCGGCGACAACTGTATCGTTGGATCTGGTGCAGTCGTCACGAAAGACGTACCTCCCAACTCGCTTTGTGCAGGCAATCCAGCCAGAGTCATTCGATCGGGGATCAAGACACGAGAATGGGGGATCCTGATAGACGACGACAACCTCGACGCTAACGATGGAGTTGAACGCGATCCATTGGGCTCGAGCGACGCGATCAACAGAGTCGAAAGCCCTCAACCAGATGCTTGATGAAAATCGTGCCGTCCAAGAAACTGGTGGTCGCATGCCTTGCTGGGCTCGCGCTCATGTGCGTCACA
>JBGCGI010000015.1:0-145917 GCA_045110715.1 Rubripirellula sp. | reverse complement strand
AGAATCAGGGACGCGATTCGCTTCGTTTTCGCCCAGCAAAAGTGCTGATGGCCTTGCCTGCCTACAACGAAGAAGAGGCTTTACCGGAGCTCCTCGAACGCATCGGAGAAGCTGTTGCAGATAGTGGTTTGCCCTATGAAGTCGTGATTGTCGACGATGGCAGCCAGGACGACACCGCAAAGATCGCTTCGCAAATGTCGTTTCAAATGCCCATTCATTTGGTCAAGCATGAAGTCAATCAAGGGCTCGGAACGACTCTTCGTGACGGTCTTCGTGAAGCAGTGGACCGTGCCGGCGAGCGTGACATCATTGTCACCATGGATGCTGATAACACTCACCCACCAGGGCTGATCGACCGTATGGTCAAGATGGTTCATGAAGGTTGCGACGTCGTGATTGCATCGCGATTCCAACCAGGTGCCCGCGTGGTTGGCGTGCCCTTGAATCGGCACTTCCTGAGTATCGCGGCTCGCGCTTTGTTCACCACGCTGTTCCCCACCAAGGGTGTTCGCGATTACACCTCTGGCTATCGCGCCTACCGTGCGTCGGTGATTCGGCAAGCGTTTGCCGAGCACGGTGACGACTTCGTTGGCGAGACTGGATTCTCATGCATGGCGGACGTGTTGTTGAAACTTCGCAAGCAAGGCGTCTTGTTTGGCGAAGCACCTTTGCGATTGCGTTACGACCAAAAAGGTGGCGCAAGCAAGATGCAAGTCTTCAAGACCATCTGGTTGACTCTTAAGTTGCTTGGTCGTCATCGCGTCGGAGCCAAGTAGTGGCCGATTTGAATCAGCAGAAACCATCTAGCTCATGGCTCGTCGTTGGTGGCGGAGTCATGGGGCTAAAGATCGCTCGCGATCTGGCTGCCAAGGGACAACAAGTCACCATCGCAGAAGCGGCTCCGACCTTTGGCGGACTGACAAGCGCGTGGAACTTAGGCGATGTCGTCTGGGATCGTTTCTATCACGTCACGTTGCTGAGCGACTCAAAGCTTCGTGAATTGTTGGATGAGATCGGTCTTGAAAAAGAGATGGAATGGATTGAAACCAAAACGGGTTTCTACGCCGGTGGAGAACTGCTCTCGATGAGCAACACCGTGGAATTCCTGAAGTTTCCGCCACTGTCGATGATCGAGCGTCTACGGCTGGGCGGAACGATCTTTTATGCCTCCAAAATCAAGAACTGGCGACGTTTAGAGAAACTGAGCGTTGAGAAGTGGCTTCGTCGCTGGTCCGGCAACGGCGCTTTCGAGAAAGTCTGGTTGCCGCTGCTGAATGCAAAGCTTGGCGAAGCCTACAAACAAACTTCCGCTGCGTTCATTTGGGCACACACGGCTCGCATGTACAAGGCTCGTCGTAGTGGTGCCAAGAAGGAAATGTTCGGCTACGTCCCCGGTGGCTACGCACGAATTCTGGGACGGTTGGTTGAAGTGCTGAGTGACCGTGGTGTTCGCCTGTTGCCAGGGCATCCCGTTCAAAGCATTCGCAGCACCAAGACGGCAGATGGGCAGACCGCATTGGATGTTGATTTTGGTGAGGGTCGCGTGGAAACGTTTGACAACGTGGTCTCGACGATCGCATCGCCGCTGATTTCTCGATCCTGTGACGAACTGCAAGATCAAGAGAAGAGCAAGCTTGAGAAGATTCGGTATCTAGGTGTCGTCTGTGCATCGATGCTACTGAAAGAACCCATCAGTCCCTACTACGTGACCAACATCACCGACACTTGGGTGCCGCTGACGGCGGTGATCGAGATGTCGACGATTGTGAATCCAGAGACGCAACTGGGTGGCAACCACTTGGTCTATCTTCCCAAGTACTTGCCGGATGATCACGAGGGTTTGAACGAGTCGGACGAAGATTACAAAGAGAAGTGTTTGTCGACGCTCGAGAAGATGTATGATCATTTCTCGCGTGACAACGTGCTGGACTTTAAAGTGGCCCGGGCAAAATACGTTGCCGCACTGGCAACGTTGGATTACAGCACCAAACTTCCTCCGATCGTGACGAGTGTTCCTGGCTTCTACGCTTTGAACTCGGCTCACATTTTGGAAGGCAACTTGAATGTCAATGAGACAATCACCCTTGGCGAAACCAAGTTGGCCGAGGAAGTGTGGCCAGACTATCTCAGTCGCGCGAAAGCTGGCTCGGTGAATCACGCCGAAGCGAAGCCACAGCCTGTCTAGTTGCAGCGTGGCTTTCAATTGCTGCAAGCCAGGTCGCGTGGGGCTTTAGAACAACGCACCGTCGATCGGCTTTGCTGGTTCCGGTAGCTCGGTTTCTCCGATTGCTTCTTTCAATTCGATCTCGACCGTTCGCGAGATCGAGCTCATCGGTATCACGTTGCGATTGTTTTCAAACGGATCTTGCATGTAGCTGCCGATCCCCTCGACCATGAAGAACACCCATCCGATCAAAAAGATCGCAGGGATCAGCGAGTAATTCGCGTTCTCGTGAGCGGGCAAGCTGAACGCCAGCAGAACAATGAAGATCCAGATGAAAACTCGTGTGAAGAACGTGTAATGAACGGGGAAAACGGTGTTCTTGATCCGCTGGCATCCGCCATAATGATTGGTCAGTCGGCTAAGGGTCTCTTCCATCAGCACGGCCTGCCGAGAGTCCATCTCGCCTCGACGCAGCGCGTCGCCGACAGTATCGCTTTGCAAGGCAATCAGTTGAAGCATCGGGTTTCTCGCTGAAGAGACCCGCTGGTATTCTTCGTCATCCAAGAATTGTTTGGTTTCCTCCGGGAACGGCAGGCTCTTCAGTTCGTGATCCAGAATCTTCGTATAAGCGATCTGGCGGAAGCAGAGTCGGCGTTGCTCGACGCGGTTGCTGTGTCCGATGTACTGATTGCCCAAGCGAATCAAACTACGCGAGTCGACGATGATCGCCCCCCAAAGTTTGCGACCTTCCCACCATCGTTCGTAAGCGCTGTTGGTGCGAAAGCCCAGGAAGATCGCGATTGCTGTACCGATCACCAGCGGGATCGACGCGTTGATCGAATACTCGCCCAGATCAAAGTAAATCAGACAAATGACCGGCAAAGCTGAAACGACAAGAATGCAAAGCAATTCCTGCCAAATCACTTGCAGCAGTCGACGGAAGGAGATGCTTTTCTCGACGATCATCGCGGAAGGCTACTGCGGCGGGCGAATGTGATGTGTTGGCAAAGGATACAGGAAGAAGCCTACCAAAATTTTGCCAATCGATGACCTTCGGTCGATGTTTCCCCTGAACCAGCCAGTGAAAGCCAAGCTTCAACGCCATTTCTTAGGGACGAACGTTGAACTTCGGGTGGCGACTGCGAATCAACTCGCTCTCATAGGCTCGCCGCATCGTGACTTTCGCGGCTGGTGAGTCCGATGAAAAAATGTGCAGCTCGATCGTGACTTGCTCAGCATCGTCGCTGGAAAGATAGTCGGCCAGCGACTGACGATCGCTTCCTGAGGTGTGCTCGCGCAATCGGACGGCCAGGTCCGCCGCCTCGCCGATGTACAGGTAGCCGCGCGTGTTGCGGAACAGATAAATCCCTGGTTGATGAGGCACCAAGTTTGCGGTGATCCGGGCCTTCAGCTCATCGAGCGACACCGTTGTGATCGTTCGATCCCAATCCGCCACTTGAAGTACAAGTTCAGGCTTGAGGGATCGTTTCTTACGAAGCGCGAGCACGGATTTGCGAATCGCGTAGGCGTCGACTTTTGGCAGGATCAATTCAGCTTCCTGCTGTAGCTCTTTTCGTAGCTGCGGATCCGCAAGCATCGTGTCTGAAGTCACACGATGTCGGTCGGTCACCACGCGCGCGGCAATCTCAGCAATCGGTTGAAGTCCAACGTCAGTTGTTTCACCGCGCCGCGTGGCTCGGCGTGTTAGCTTGCCCGCCTTACGTAACTGCAGTAACCGTAACAGAGCAGCACGCTCGAAATCTGGTGTTCGATCGACACTGTGTTCGCTCGAAAGGAGGTTGAGAAAGTTTTCACGCAGGTCATCGCGAATCAAAAGTTCGTCGCTGCTGAAACCATCACTGGCTTGGGAAAACGCTTTCACGATGGATGCGACCGCGATCTTGATCGCAGGGGCAGTCGCCGTGTCCGCAATGGCTGCGATTGGAGCCAAGCAAAACAACACCAGAATCGTTGGGTAGCGATTGCCGATCAGAAAATTCAACGACTTCGCGATCACGTTCTGGCCCGCTACATTGGCTGTTGGATTTGCCGTTCTATCAATTGCATTCTAGCCCAAACCTCCTTCGATGCGTATTGTCCTTTGTTTTCCGGTTCTTGACCGACACATCGCTCAGATTCAGGCCGCCGTGCCAGAAGCCGAGATCGTCAACGCAGGGCAGGAGCGGATTGATGAACTGTTGCCAACAGCAGATGTTTTCATCGGCCACGCTAAAGTTCCTGTCAATTGGGATCGTGTGTTGGAAGCAAAGAAGCTGCGTTGGATTCAATCGTCGGCGGCCGGATTGGATCATTGTCTTGTCCCAGGCGTGATCGAGTCTGACATTCCTGTCAGTAGTGCATCTGGATTGTTCGCGCCACAGGTCGCCGAGCAGACCTTTTCGCTGTTGTTCGGTTTGATCCGTAGCCAGCCACTGTTCTTTCGCGCAGAGGCGAAACGTGAGTTCATTCGTCTGCCAACGGATGACCTGCGTGGCAAAACGGTGGGCATTGTGGGACTCGGCGGCAACGGGCGAATGATTGCTCGCGTGCTGGCTCCTTGGGACGTCAGGATTTTAGCGACGGACTATTACCCGGTTGATCAACCGAAAGAAGTCGAACAGCTTTGGTCGGCAGATAAGCTGGATGACCTGCTTGCGCTCAGCGATGTTGTGATTTTGGCGCTGCCTTTGTTTGCCGAGACACTGGGGCTGTTTGACGCGAAGCGGTTCTCGAAAATGCGGCCCGGCAGCTACCTCGTCAATGTCGCTCGTGGTTCAGTCGTGGTCGAATCAGCCTTGGTTGACGCGCTCGCGTCAGGGCATTTGGCTGGAGCCGGTTTGGATGTGACAGAGGTCGAACCGCTCGCTGCAGAGAGTCTGTTGTGGGACGACCCCAAGGTGATGATCACCCCTCACGTCGGTGCCCAGAGCGCGCGAAGGGTCGACGACACAGTGGATCTGGTCTGCCTGAATCTCAAGCGATTCTTGTCGGGCCAACCCCTCTTCAATCAGGTCGATAAGAAACTTGGGTTCCCTCATCCATCGGCTGTATGGCGACCCGATCAGAAAAGCGACGGTGTAGCGTGAGTGAAGACATGCCGACGCCGAATCAGCCTTCGAACCGCAGTAGTAGTAACCGCGTTCCTCGAGTTTGTGATGCAGTCGTCATGCTTCAGGGAAAGACTCTTGGTCCGCTGCGACTGCCAGAGCATCGTGCCGACGATTTTATCGCTCATTTCAATCGAACCTACCAAGCCATCGCGATGGAGTTGTCCGAAGTGAAGCCGTTGCTGCAGCGTGACGAGCAAGTGGGAACCAAAAAAAATCCCCGACAGTAAACTGTCGGGGATTCGTGTCTTCCATTCGTTCAGCGTGAGATCTGAACGTCTTTCAGTTCAAGCTTAGTTGCAACCGCAGGTTGGCTCGCAACCGCAAGTTGGCTCAGCTGCACATCCGCAAGGTGCTTCGCAACCGCAAGTTGGCTCAACAGCGCATCCGCTGTCGCATCCGCCACAGCTATGCTTGCTGAATAACTTGCTCAGCAGACCGCGAACTTTGCCGCCACACTGTGGTGTGTCGCAGCCGCAAGGATCAACAACTTCGCAGCCGCAAGTTGGTGCAGGTGCTTCGCATCCGCAAGTAGGTGCCATTTCGCAACCACAAGCTGGCTCAACTGCACATCCAGTGTCGCATCCGCCACAGCTGTGCTTGCTGAACAACTTCTTCAACAGACCGAACTTTGGACGGCTGCAGCCTGAGTCGCATCCGCAAGGCTCAACGATTTCGCAACCGCAAGTTGGTGCAGGTGCTGCACAACCGCAAGCTGGGGCTTCGCAGCCACATGTAGGCTCAGCTGCACATCCGCAAGCTGGAGCTTCGCAACCGCAAGATGGCTCAACAGCACATCCGCTGTCACAGTCGCTCTTACAGAGTTTGTCAAAAAGGCCAAACGCACTTGCGTTGACCGAGCTTGTTGCAACCAGAGCGATTGCCAACAAAGCAGGTACGATTACACGACGCATCGTGATATCTCCAAGGAGGATAGGTTTCTTAGGAAGGTAGGCCACACCTGAGTCGTAGCACGTCCGAGCGGCCCAAAGAGCCCTCTCGAAGCTTTTGCCCCGATCAAACCGAAGACGACTCCTGATGAGGTAATCAGGGGAGGTTTCGTCAGGTCGAAAGGCGTGCTGCGGCGCGTGTGACACACCTAAAGTCAGGTGTTCAAACTTAGCTATCGTCGATTCTTGCTTGCAATCTATGGCTAGACCAACGCAAATCAACCAGCACGCCTCTTTTCCCGGTCAGTTGCAACCACTGTCCCTGATGAGCTAGTCGTACCGTCTGTGACGGCAACTCGACTGGACCATGTTCGACCATGTTCAGACGCCCGCGAAAGGCTAACGCGATTGGACTTGAACAGACTTGGGGGCTTCAAATACCGAGTCTGCGATTGCGGAGTTGATTTTCATCGACTGAATCCGGATCTCATAAGTCGTGCCCAACGACTGAACCACCTGCGTGATCTTCGTTGCGATCTTGATCCCATCGAATTCTTTGTAATCCGAAACCTGAGAATCGATCCTTGCTGATCCGTTTGGTGTTGAGCGTGAAGTGATTGTCTTCACGGGAAGACCAGAAGCCACGCTGTAAAAAATATTGTCCGGATCCTTCTCTGTGGACCGCTTCATTTGCAGGTGGTAGCAAGCTTGCCCGTCAATCGTTTGCAGCCCTTGGTTCGACATCCAGTCATAGACTTTTTCTGGCTCAAAGGCGGTTCTCATGCTGATCGATTCCAGCAATCGTTTTGCCTCATCCTTGCCTAAGATCCGTTGACCCGTGGACGGGCTGATTTCCCAAGCGGCGGTGGGAGTGATTCCCTGATCAATTTTCCCGACCTGTCCAAGATCGATCGTGACGCGAGCACGATCAGGGGCGGCGTATTGAGTCAGGATTGTTCCCGTTCGTTTTGCTTGTGGGATCGAGAACGTGCCGCGAAGTACAATCGTTTTGATTTTCGAGAACGCGTCTTTGCTACCCGCCTTTTCGGCAGCCCGTTGGACGACTTCCGTGGCCGTTGGATTCGGAGAGGCCTCTTGCGCTATAGCGGGAAGGATCGCCGCGGACGGTGCCAGCATCCATGCGATCAGGAAAACACACCGGTTGAGAAGAGGGGAAGTATGCATGTGATCGCTCATTGAAAGAAGAGATGAGACTCTCATTCAAATTCATATCATGGGTGTGTGCCAGTCCTGCATGCCGCATTCTTGGTACAAAGACTCAGGTTACTGCTGTTTTGCCTACAATTTGCTGCAGTCTTCGCATGAAATTGGTCAAATGACTCTGAATCCGTACGCACCACCGCAGTCTGAACCCGAGCATCCTGACGCTGTGGCGGCTGAGCAGTCCCTTCGTTTGGAAGCACCAATTCCATTCGCCGGCAGCCCAGAGCCAAGCGACATTCGCAGTTTTCTCTATCAGTGCGGGCATGTCGGGCACGGCTTCTTGTTCATGCTAGGGCTGACGATTGGTTGCATCCTGCTGTACGTGTTGATCGCAATGTCGACCATTCCGGCGACACTGATCGCGTGTGGAGGGCTTGGACTTCTATTGGTCGTGCTCGTCGTTTCCACGGTTCCCTATCGGTCGCTGGTCTTTCGCAGCACGAACTTGCATTGGGACGAGCCTGTTTCTGGCGAGTTGACAGAGGAGGGGATTCGTCTCGAGAGATCAGCGGTCACAACGTTCTTCCAATGGGAATGGTATTGCGGTTGCGTTGTGACGAGTCATTTTGTTGCCTTCTTGCCAGCGACCCAGACGTCACAGCCATTGTTCGTGACGCGTTCGATGTTGACTCGGCTAGGCGATTGGGAACGACTCGAAGCGATTGTTGAGTTTGTTGGCACTCTTCGTGAGCCATCTGCCAACGCGGATCGAGCTGGAGAACGCAATCGTCGAAAGTTGCGGGCGAAGCGAAATTTTAATCCCGCCAGTGTGCCCGATGGTGCGGTTCCGTTTGTGGGACAGTTGACCCCCAACCACTTTTCCGAAATCCCGACTCGAGTCCGACGACGAGAGAAACCCGTTCGCTCGCAACTTGTAATCGCGACGCTCGTTACGTCGATGGCTGCGGTCGTGATTGGCGTCGCGATTTTGATCGGGATCCACTTCGATTCGCTGCTGCGAAACTTTGTCAGCTACCTCGTGTTGGGGTATGTGGCTTATTGGGTCATTGCCTTCTTGAGAAACCGAGGCCAAGACAAACCGATCTACTATGTGAACGCTTACGCAGATGAAACGTTTGTTGTCAGCGACTTTGGGCTCACCAAGACAACCGTTCCGTGGGCGTACTTGGGCGTGGTTCAGCAATCCGACGAGATGGTTGTTTTACAGCGACAGGGATGGTTGCAATTCACCATCGCGAGACGCGAGATGTTTGCCAGTGAAAACCTCTGGGAACGCTTCCGCGAGTTGGTTGCCATACACACTCGGCAGCCTTGATCGATCGCAGCGATTTTCTATCGCCCCTGCAGGACTCGATGGTTTTCCGAATCTCCCACCAAGAAACCCAATGCATCGCTGTAGGCGATGCCATGAGGTCTCTTGAGTTGGAAAGTCTGTTTTGCGCGTGTTCCGCCCATCACGGTTTCAATCCGATTCTGTTTTAAGTCGATTCGGCGAATCGCGTGATTTTCGGTATCCACAACGAGCACACGTTGTTGGGTATCGATGGTCAATCCCTTGGGGCCCCTAAACGTAGCCTCTAAAGGCGGCCCACCATCGCCGGAGTATCCTTTCTTGCCCGTTCCGGCTACGCGATGCAGTTGGTTCGTTTTCCGATCGATTCTCCAAATGCTGTTGCCTTCACGTAAAACGATCCAAATCGAATTTGCATCGACGGCCAACGAACGCGGTCCAAATAAAGGTGCTGACGCTGCATCGGCGCCCTCAGTGGGCAACTTGCGTTCGCCGGTGCCACTGATCGTGCTCACGACACCCGTGTTCAGATCGAGTCGTCGCAGTCGGTGGTTGATGGTGTCTGCGATCAGTAACCCGCCGCTGCCATCGAGCACAACGCTGTGGGGTTGGTTGAACTGAGCATTCGATCCGGCCTCGCCTTCTCCAGCGAACCCAGCCGTTCCATTTCCCGCCAGCGTTGTCACGATCTGAGTCTTGCCGTCAACGCGACGGATCGCATGATTCCTTGTGTCGGCAATGAACAGGTTTCCATCCGCGTCGACACGAACCTCGTGCGGCCAATTGAAACTCGCCTGATCTGCAGGCCCACCGTCACCTTCATACCCAAGGACGCCATTGCCGGCGACTCGGGTGAGCGGCCCCTGATTACTATCACCGGTGTAGATGCAGTGATCGTCTACCGAGGTGATCCAAACACCACCCCCTTTGATCTCCACTCCGAACGCGTTGCCCAGTCTCATCGAACTTCGATCTTGGCTGGGCTGTCCTGAGGCGTAAGGCTGATCGCGTTTCGAACGCTCTCCGTTTCCAGCAAAGACGGATGAGTCCGGCGAACCAAGATCCTCAGCCGAAGCGGTTGTCACGAGCAAGCTAAATGTAAGCAGACAAACTGCGTGGGGAAGGCCAAAACGTTTCACTTGGAATCCAAGGCTGTAGAAGTTGACGAACGTGTGAGTTAACGATGAGTTTGATTCACGCGACCGCTCGGCTCAAGACCCGCGTCCATCTTGGTCGGTGGGATCTGATAAACTCTGCCAGAAAGAAAGCGAGTCCCTGGGCGTCCTGCTTTGATGGTGCGAGATGTCAACGAATACAACTCATGCGAGCGACACGGGAGATGCATCGTTGAAGCCCCGTGTCCGATACGATTCGCTACTTTTCGTCGCGGGCTGCTTTTTCGTGTCTGGGTTCGCGGCGTTGCTTTACGAAACCGTGTGGCTGCGGCAATTTGCGATTCTGCTTGGTACCAGTGAACAGGCCCTGGCAGTGGTGCTGGCTTCCTACATGGGAGGATTGGCTGTTGGTTCGTTGATTGCAAGTCGGATTGTCGATTCGATTCGACGCCCCCTGCTGATGTACGGGATCCTCGAGTTTGCGATAGCGTTGTCAGCGATCTTATTGCCGCTTGGAATCTCTCTTGCCGCTTCCGTCCAGGTTTCCTTGTTCGGAAATCAACCCGAACCACCGGAGGCAGGGACGTTCACGCAGATCGCTTTTTGCTTTGCGACGGCACTTGGACTGATCTTGATTCCCACGTCGTTGATGGGAGCGACGTTGCCGCTTTTGGCCAGGCACGTGATCTCGAAGGACGATCAGGTCGGGCCTCGAATTGGAATCCTGTACGCAATCAATACGGCGGGTGCCGTCGCCGGAACCTTGGTCGCAGCCTTTGTGTGTCTACCGTCGCTCGGGTTGTCGCAAACCACATGGGTGGGCGCTGCAGCCAATCTGATCGTGTTCTTGCTGGTTGTCGGAGTGGTTCGGCGGGGAGACATTCCCGATCTGCCGCAAACGAAACCGCAGCAACCGAGGGCAGAAGAGGCGACGAAAAACGAGCGAGGTAGAAAGAGGAAGCGAGACGCGGTTTCGACGAGCAAGTTGGATGACGATGCAGAGAAGCGTTATCGCTACATCCTTTGGTTTGCCGCGTGCAGCGGAGCCGTTTCCTTCTGCTATGAGATTCTGTTCACGCGAATGCTCGGGCACATGCTTGGTGGAAGCATTTACGCGTTCGCTACGATGTTGTCAGGATTCTTGCTGGGTATCGCACTGGGCGGCGCTATCGGCTCGCGATTTGCCACCTCAAGAAAACGAGCAACTGCTGGGTTTGTTCATGCCCAAGCGGCAGCGGCAATTTGCACGCTGGTGACGTACCACTTGATTGATCGGATGGTTGTCTGGCCATGGCAATCCTGGGGCGGTAGTTCGGCGACTGCAGTTCAAGTCTGCATGTCGATCTTGGCGCTCTTGCCGACAGCGACTTGCTTAGGTGTGGCCTTTCCACTTGCGATTCGGGTTTATGCAAAGGATGAAACCGAGGCGGCCAGTGGCGCAGCTCGCGTATTCTTTTGGAACGTTTTGGGTGGGATCTTCGGGGCGATGGCCACAGGTGCGGTCATCATGCCATTGCTGCAGTACCAGGGTGCAGCGGCGGTCGCAATTCTCTGCAATTTGCTGTTGGCGGCAGCAGCGATCTTTGTGTTGAAGGTGCACGCCGCAAACGCAGTGTTTCCAGTGGTTGCGTTGCTCATTCTGGTTGGCTTTTTCCCGCGTGAACCGCGCAATGTGCTGCGGGCATCGGTGCTGCAGGGTCTGCAGTTCAGCGGCGACGTTCTGTTTCACCATGTTGGCCGGTCTGCAACCGTGACGGTGTCAGACGAAAATGACGGGATCCGTTTTCACTCGAACGGGCTACCGGAGTCGACGCTTTCCTTGAAAGGAGGCGGATCGAATTTCTTGAACAACGGGTATTGGCTTTCCTCTTTGCCGCCTGTGGTTCGTCCGACTTGCCAGTCGATGATGATTATCGGCTTGGGCGGAGGTGTTGCAGCCGAAAACGTGCCGCCTTCAATCAAGTCCATCGATGTCTTGGAACTAGAACCTGCAGTCGTAGAAGCCAATCGACGCGTCGCGATGCTCCGTGACAAAGATCCGCTGGCGGATCCTCGAGTCACCATGATTCTCAATGACGCCAGGAATGCACTTGCGCTAACGAACAAAAAGTACGATGCGATCGTGTCCCAGCCATCCCATCCTTGGACTGCTGGCGCCTCGCACCTGTACACCGAACAGTTCAATCGTTTGGTTCGAGAGCATCTCAATCCTGGCGGAATCTTTTTGCAGTGGATGAGCGCAGACTTTGTCGACCCAGCGTTGGTCAGGTCGATGGGGGCGACTTTACTAGAGGTGTTCCCCCACGCCAGGTTGTATCAACCGTTTGCCGGCACGCTGCTGTTCGTGGCTTCGGATCAACCGATCGAGCCCGAGAGGATTCCCAAGCAAGAAACTGGCAGGACGTTTCTGCCGATGGACTTGCCCAATCGAAGCCACTATCGGCGGATGGGAATCGTCACGCCGACACACCTGTTTTCGATTCTTGGGATGGACGAGCAGGGATTGCGGGAGTTCTCCAAGGGGGCGCCGATCGTGACGGATCAAAGAAACCTGCTGGCGATGAAAGCGCCGATGATGGTGCGGCGCGGCCCGGATCCGAAAGAACTGCGCGAAGCGCTTTTGAAGCACACGCCCGCAGTTCGCGGTATTGAAGCCGTTCAAAAACTATGTCCGAGTTTTGACGCGTTGGTTTTCTTCCAGCAGTCGCTGTCGGGCGATCATAGCCAATCGCAGCAGCAGGCAGCTCTGTCGCTGATTGAAGATCCTGTCGAACGAGTGCAGGCAGAAGCATCGTTACTGCTTCACCAAGGAAAGCTCGGTCAGTGGTCCGAGGTGATTCGTAAGGCTGCACAAGAGTTTTCCAGCAGTTCCGAATTGGCGTTCACCGTGCTGAGCTACAGGGCACTTGGCCGTATCAAGGAGCTTTCTACGAAAGAATCGTTGCGTCTTCGTGAGAGTCTGTCTCCAACTCATGCAATGGTGCTTGAGCAAGTCGAGAGCATCTATGCCGGAGATATCGTTTCGCCACGCAAATTCGATGCGGAGTTAGCGGCGGTGGATGTTGATGATGTCGCGTTTGAAACGGCGCTGCGAGTTCGGATTCCCTGGCGTTTGGAATCGGCCGCAGATGAACAACAGCAACGTTGTTTAGAAGTGCTTCAGATCATTGATGACGCTGCGCCGTTCGCCAACCCCAGCGGCGTGACCTTCTTTCGCGCAGGAGCCGCAGCCAGAGCCAATCAACCAATGGCGGCGCTAGCGACCATTCAACAAGCAGTCAGACACCTGGAAGAATCCGCTCGGGATCCAAGCGTTCCCATCCCACAGGGTGCTGCGTCGAACATGTCGCGGTGCTATTCGTTGTTGCAAAACCCTGCGGTCTATTCACAGGTCCCGCCAGGAAAGTATCAGCGGGTGAGGCAACGAGTGGAGGCGATGCTGAGGCAACTCAGTCGGTGAGGTTGGCGATCGCTGAACGACTTCAAACGGCAGCCGCTGCATTGCCTTCATCGCTGCCGAGCAGATCGGGTGAGGACAACAACGCGTCGACGACATCGGCAGCCCACTGAATTCCCCGCCCTTCCTTGAAAATGCCGACGACCTTTTCTAGCGGCATTCCGCTTCGATACGGACGATCACTGGACATCGCGTCAAAGGCATCAGCGACGGCCAAGACTTGGGCATCTCTTGGGATTGCTTTGCCCGCCAAGCCATCGGGGTAGCCAGATCCGTTCCATGATTCGTGGTGATGGCGCACCGCGGGCAAGATTTTCCGGAACTGTCGGATACCTTGCAGAATTTCATAACCCAGGACTGGGTGTCGCTTGATTTGCTCGAACTCTTCGTCAGTTAGCTTGCCTGGTTTTCGCAATACCGAATCATCGATTCCAATCTTGCCAATGTCGTGAAGGATGCCCGCCATGCGGATTCGGTTGACGCCCTCTTCGTCGAATCCCAACCGTTGGGCAAGGTCGACTGCCAGGTCCGCCACTCGTGAACTATGGCCACAAGTGTAAGCGTCTTTCGCGTCTAGCGCTGACACCAACGATTGAATGGTGCCCTCAAACATCTGCTGCATCTCTTGATACTGACGCTGATTGATCAGATGCACGCCCAACATCATGGAGGTCGACTTCATCAAGTCTGCCTCAACCGTTCCCAGTTCTTCTTGCTCGAGCGATCGAATTGCGATCATGCGCCCCAGCGATTTCCCCAGACGACGAATGGGAACCACAACGCAACGGACTTGGTGTTGGTTTGCGGGAGTTGGTCGATTTGCGATCGCAATTTGATTCTCGAGCCAAGGCTCTGGCTTGTCCTGCGCGACCTGGAACACTGTTTGATCGCCAACCTGCCGAATCACGTCAGCCGTCAATTCACTTCCAGCCGAGTAGAGCTCTGCGTCGTAGTCCATCTCTTCGTCAGCAAAGAGGTCGATCGCGATGGTTTGAGCCCGAATGCAAGGCGCCAGTTCGTCCAACAGTGACTGGCAGATGGATCCTGCGTTTTCGCTCAGCTTGAGTTGTTCACTCAGTTGGTGAATCAAACTCAGTTCTTCAAACTTGCTGGACAGCGCTTCGGCCAGCAATTCGACTTCGTTTTCAGTCTCGGTGCCCTGTGCGTGATGAGGGCTGGATCCCGCGAGCTCAAATTTAAATTCCTGATTCTCGGTCGGGCTGCTCGGAGTGACACTGCTAGGATGGTTGCCCGTAGTCATCAAACGATCGTTGTTTAAGGGGTTTTCGAGGAAGAGGGTGCGGAGGAAGTCTAGGATGCGTCGTGGCAGGGAGCTGCATTTGATCTCGGCGTAGCATGTGGAAATTGAACTGGTTTGGCGATGAATCCCGGTTGAACCGGTTATGAGGGGCATCGCCTAGTCCCGCCTCCCGAGCCGTCCGTTTGGGCTTTATGATGACATCGTTCCACAGCCATCTCCCTTCAAGAGCAATTTCAACGATGACGAAGTACAGGACCGAAAGCGATTCGATGGGTGACGTCGAAGTTCCAGAAGATGCTTACTACGGGGCTCAGACGCAGCGAGCAATTGACAACTTTCCCATCAGCGGTTGGCGTCTTTCGCCGGAGATGGTTTCTGCGATGGGCATGGTCAAGTATGCCTGTGGAATCGCGAACCGAGATCTTGGCAAATTGACTGGATCGGGAAAGAATCCGCTGATTGACAGTCAAGTCGATGCGATGTTGCAGGCCGCGAACGAAGTTGCCGAGGGAAGCTTGGCAGATCAGTTTCCGGTGGATGTCTTCCAAACGGGAAGCGGAACCAGCAGCAACATGAACATCAATGAGGTGATCAGTAATCGGGCGAGCGAGATTGCTGGTGGCAACCGAAAAGTCGAAGAGAAAATTGTTCATCCCAATGACCACGTGAACATGGGCCAGAGTACGAACGACACCTTTCCTACCGCCATTCATGTCGCAACCGCTGTGCAGATCGAGTCGACTCTGTTGCCTGCCTTGAAACGTTTGCACGCTTCGCTTGTGGCGAAGGCTGAGGCTTGGGACAAAATCATCAAAATTGGCCGAACGCATTTGATGGATGCGACGCCACTCCGGTTGGGGCAAGAGTTTGGCGGGTTTGCACGCCAGATTGAACTTTCGATCAAGCGTGCAGAGGCAGCTCGCGATGCTGTGCTGGAACTGCCTGTTGGCGGAACCGCTGTTGGTAGCGGCATCAACACGCATCCCGAGTTTGGCTCACGCGTGTCGAAAGTGCTTGCCGAAAGAACCGGGATCTCGTTCATCGAAGCGGTCAACCACTTTGAAGGAAATGCTCAGCGAGACGGTCTGGTTGAATCGCATGGCGATTTAAAGTGCATCGCTCAGACTTTGTTCAATGTTGCCAACAACATTCGATGGTTGGGCAGTGGTCCGCGATGTGGATACTACGAGGTTAAGTTGCCAACCCGGCAACCCGGCAGTTCGATCATGCCCGGAAAAGTCAATCCTGTGATGTGTGAGTCGATGATGCAGTTGACCGCTCGTGTGATGGGCAATGACACTTGCATGACGGTTAGCGGTGCCGCCGGCGGGAACTTTCAACTGAACATCATGATGCCAGTGATGGCGCACACGATCTTGGAGTCAATTCACTTGCTTTCCAAAGGCACCGATGCATTCGTCGAATTCTGCGTTGACGAAATGGAGGCCAATGAAGAGTCCTGCGAGGCTGCTGTCGAAGAGAGCTTGTCGATGTGCACGAGCTTGAACCCGTTGATTGGGTACGAGCAGGCAGCCAAGTTGGCCAAGGATGCCTTCAAGAGCGGGCAAACCATTCGCGAGCTATGTCGCGAGAAGGGGATTCTGCCCGAGGATACGCTGACTGAAGCACTCGATCCTTGGAAAATGACCGAGCCTCAGGCCTAGCCTTTTCGTCGCGGAAAGGCTTGCGGTTGACCAAACCATTTTGGATACGTCTCTGATCGCACAGCAAGCAGAATTGCCTTGCCGTGCAAGTGTTCTGCACCGTGCGTGTAGTCCCATTCCAGCCTTTCTTCGTATCGCAGAACGCGAAGATTGGCTTGCGGATCGGTCGCCCAGCGGATGAGTTGGTTGGGGGCGAAGTAGTTGACCACCGCGCCCGCGGTTTCGCTCTTTGGCGCGTCACTGTGATTTCCGGGTGGCTGGTCGCTGCCGGGATCTTCGGTCGAATGCACTTCGACAAACAAAACGCCATTCGAAGTGAGTCCTGCAATCATTCGATTCCAGACATGGATTGCGTCGTCCGCGGGAATGTGATCCAGAACGGTGGTGGCGACGATTGCTGAATATCGCCCCGGTGTCATCTCGAACTCGCGTACATCACCGACATGCGTGCTGACTCGGTCCCCCACGTTCGCTGCCTCCGCACGCTGCTGGACACGTTCCAATCCACGTTCGCTCAGGTCGACCGCGGTGACATCGAAGCCAGCATTTGCCAACGCGATCGTATCTCGCCCAGCACCAGCACCCAAATCAAGGGCAAGCCCACTGCCGGAAACTTGCTCGAGGTACGAGTGGATCGCGGCAGATGGAGTCGATCCGTAGGCGATTTGATCGCGATCATACGGTTCGAAAAAAGGGTCGGCCGAAGTCGACATGATGCTGTGGCTTTCGTTCAGAGCAAACGGATGAAAGTGTCGGATATCTTACTCGTGAGGCAACTTGCGGGCCAACCAGTCAGTTCCCCGATCGGTCCAACTGCCAATGTTGGAATTCGGTCGATCACGCGTTCCATAACCATGACGGCCGTTCGCGTAGATGTGTGACTCGGATGAAACGCCGTTCTTCTTCAAAGCGGCATACAGCATCGCGGCAGCTAGCGAAGTTGATGCGTCGTCATCGGTGTGGACGATGAATGTTGGTGGCGTCTTCTTGCTGACCGTGATTCGCGAAAGAAGGCCCTCGGCTTTCTTGTCGTATATCCGCCATGGATAGACCAGCATTGCGAAGTTCGGTTGAAACGATTGCTCGTCGATCGTGTCCATCGCATCGTAGGCTGCGGTATCGGCTGTGATTAGCATGGAGCCGACCTGGCCACCTGCTGAAAACGCCAGCAGTCCAATGTGTTCGGTCTTCAAATTCCACTTCGACGCGTTGGCTCGGATCCAGCGAATCGCTCGCTGTCCGTCTTGCAAAGGTCGTTTCCAGGCAGGCTCATTGGGAAGGTCGCTGCGCCGCGTGCGATAGTTCAGCACGAACGAAGTCACGCCCAACTCTGCGAGCCATTGGGCCGCCTCGGAACCCTCCAGATTGGGAACGACTCGCCCAAAGCCGCCACCGGGCAGGATCAAGACGGCTGCACCGTTGGCATTCTTCGTCGCAGGATAAACTGTCATTGGCGGGCGGCGAATGTTCTCGACCCGATCGATCGGAGGATTGTCAGTGGGCCTCGTCGGTAGCAAGGTTCCCGTCGCCCGATCGGTTTCACCGGGCGCTAGGTCCGGCCAAACGAAAATCGGGTCAGCGTCTTGGGCCAAGGAAATCGAGCTGATGCAGATCGCCAGCAGGCAGAGGGTATGTCTGAGTTTCATTGGATGGACCAGTCAGTTATTTGTTAGGTATTGAGTTGTTTTGGTACCAAACCACGTTCTTGCTGCCGCGGCCAGCGATGAGGACGTCTTGATCGCCGTCTTGATCCATGTCAATCACGCGAATGTCATAAGACTCTTGGTTCTCGCCGATCAAGTGTTTCTTGAAGTTGCCGCTGCCATCGTTCTCATACCAGGCAGCGACCTTGTCGCCGAATGCACAGGTCGCAGCATCGACGTCGCCGTCGCCATCCATGTCGATCACTGCCAGGCAGTGAGGTTCTTTGATATCCGCGTCAATGTCGTGACGCTTCCAGTCGGGGGCCTCAAACCAGATCACGCCCTGCCCATGTCCACGCGACGCTAGGAAGTCCATTTTGCCGTCGCCATTGACGTCGGTTGGATGGATGTTTGTGGCGCCCGGTTCGCTGTCACTGATCATGTGCTTGATCCAAGGTTGCGTTGTATCGTCGCTGGAAGCCTGCCACCAAGCGAACCACTCACCTTGTGACGTTGCCTGTGGACCACCTTTGGCACCTGTTGCCGCGTCCAACTGACCGTCGCCATTGACATCGCCGACTCCCAGGTAATGCGTTAGACCTGGGGCGTCTTGCTTAGCGAATACATTGGCTTGCCAACGGTCAGCCTTGCGGGGATTCGGCGGCACTGCAAACCATGCCAATGATTCTGGGTGGGGTGGTTTGGGTTGGGCGCTGGTAGCCAGCAGATCTGGTTCACCGTCGTTGTTGACGTCGCCTTGGATCAAGCCGTGAATGCCATGAACGGTGTCGTCAATGGTTCGCTTACGCCACCTCTGAGTGAGCGGATCGTCGGGCTGCTCCAGCCAGATGATCAAACCGGGATTGTATCTCGCGCCGATGTAGTCCAAGTCCCCGTCACGGTCGACATCAAAGCACTCACTGTGAATGTAAGATTTCGGCTCAGGATGTTCGTCCAGGATGACCTCTTCCCAATCCGGGGCAACAAACAACCGCGTCGAGCCACCGTTGTCGCAGATCACATCGGGAAGTCCGTCGCCCGAGAAGTCGCCGGCTACCGCCGTCATCGTTTGTTGACCCTGATGAATCACATGCTTGGTCCATGCTTCCTGTGCAAAAGTATCCTGCACACAAAATGAACTTAGACAGACAGCGAATAGCAGCGTTCGTAGTGACATCTCGGTTCAGTACTCCAAGGAATGGGAACCAGGATTTCCCGGTCGATCGAATGGATTCGCGCGTCGCACGTCAGCGGGGCAGCAGCGCATGTGATGTTACTACAAATGGCTTGGACGCTGGGATGACGTTGGTGAGCAAGTTGCGGTTACATTACGGTTCAAGTTAATGAGGCGGAGGGTCGGATGCCATCGCCATCAACCGAAAACGCGTTGCTTCCGCCGAAAACGCCTTCGTTCAACAAAATTCGCGTTTTGTTGGCTGCCAGCAACCTGCTCGACACGCATCCCACACACTTTCAACATTCGAAATGGCCAAGCTGTACTTCTATTATTCCGCCATGAACGCGGGGAAATCGACGGTTTTGTTGCAGTCCAGCTACAACTACCGCGAGCGTGGGATGAACACATTGATCCTTTCGCCCGCGATCGATACACGTTTCAAGGCGGGCAAGGTGGCTTCGCGAATCGGCTTGGAAGCCGAGGCGATGACATTCAATACGGCCGACAATCTATTGGCGATGGTCGAGCGTGAGCATACGAGCAATCCACTTCACTGCGTGTTCGTTGACGAGGCTCAGTTTCTGACCAAGACACAAGTTCGTCAATTGAGCGACATTTGTGACTCACTTGAAGTCCCGGTCCTGGCCTACGGGCTGCGGACTGACTTCCAAGGAAACCTGTTCGAAGGAAGCCAGATGCTATTGGCGTGGGCTGACACGATTTGTGAAATCAAAACGATTTGTCACTGCGGAAGAAAAGCGACAATGGTGCTTCGCATCGACGCGGAAGGCCATGCGATCAAAGACGGTCGGCAGGTGCAGATCGGCGGCAACGAGAGGTATCTTTCTGTGTGCCGCCGACACTTCAAGGAAGGTTTGTCGCGGCGCGGTGACGACGAACTGCCGCTGATTGATCCGCAGTGAGTCTTTCCGGCTGGCCGATTCTACCCCACTCGGCCAACGTGCGTGATTTGCTGGCTGTGACTGAATCCGGATCGCTCAGTCGGCATCGCGTCTTAGTAACGCATGATCGATTCGTGCAGGTTCAGAATGACTCTCGCGACGCCGGTCCATGCTGCGAGCTCGGCGGGGTTGATGTCTCTGGGCGTTGGCGCCGATCCAGTGGTGATCAGTTGATGTGCGTCATCGGGATGGTTCCGATAGTGTTGAAGGTGCTGGTCAAAGACGAGACGCAACTCCGTCGCGATTTCCGTTTCCGGTGTCCGAGACACCACGGCTCGATAAGCCCATGTGATTCGCTGATCTGTTCCTTGACCGCCTTCCTGGATGGTTCTGGCAGCGAACACGCGAGCGGCTTCGACGAACGTGGGGTCGTTCAACAGTGCTAGCGCTTGCAATGGCGTGTTGGACCGTGAACGGGCAGCGGTGCATTCTTCACGGCTGGGCGCGTCAAACGCTTTTAACATCGGATGCAGAAAAGTGCGTTGCCAATGCGTGTACACGCCACGGCGGTACTGGTTCTGGCCAGGATCGGGCACATAGGTGCGTTTGGGAAAATTCAGCTGAGCATAGTACCCTGCCGGTTGGTAAGGTCGCACGCTTGCGCCGCCGACTTGTTCCTGCAGCAGTCCACTGACTAGCAGAGCCGCATCGCGAACCATCTCGGCATCGATGCGATGTCGGCCCTGTCTGGCAAACAGATCGTTGTAGGGATCGCCTTCGCGTAACTCGGGAGATGGTTTCGAGGATCGTTTGTAGGCATCGCTGTTCACGATGGTTCGCAGCACATGCTTGATGTCCCACTTCGATTCCACGAACTCGATGGCAAGCCAATCCAGCAGATCTGGGTAGGAGGGAAACGTTCCTTGCCCGCCAAAATCATCGACGCTCGCGCAGATGCCTCGACCGAACATCAGGCTCCAGAGTCGATTCACCATGGTTCGAGCAGTCAACGGGTTCTCTGGTTTGCAGAGCCAGTTGGCGAGGTCGAGGCGAGTTGGTCTTTCGCCGCCCACGTCTAGCTTTCCCAAGAACGCTGGGATCGCAGGATCAACCACTTCGCCGGAATCGTCCATCCAGTTTCCACGGGCAAGAATCCGGATCTCACGAGGCTTGACGGAAATACTGACGACCGTTCGAGGCGCCATCTCTTCGACTTTCTTCCGTTCCGATCCAGCATTCGCAATCTGCTGCTTGAGCTTGATCATCCGGGGTGCGTTGGCAAGGAAATGTTCTTGGAGCGTTTTGGCCTGGGATGGATCTCGTTTGTCCGCGCTAATGAGTAGGGCCTGGGCAACTTCCGTCGGCATCCCTTGCGAAGCGATCCAACCCGCTTTGTCCCAGTGTGCTTGTCCGCCGAACTGCGTGAAAGCCATGCCATTGACTTCGCGATCCGTGGCCAGCCCAACGTTCGCTGCGGCCACTTCCAGACGCGTCCATTCTCCCAGTGGCGGGAGTTTGCCGGCACGGAAATAGGCGGGGTGACTTTTTTTCTGACGTCCGTAGGGAATGTCGTCACTTCCCCAAACCGAGCGATGGCTCCAGTTTCCGTCGTTCAATTGCAACATGATCGCTTTGGGCGGATTCTTTGGATCCAAGTAAACCCAAGCGTAGAACTGAGACTCCGGCGTGACTTTGACTTTCTCCTTGGCTCCTTCAAAGAAGTGTTGCACCAAGCCATCCGACGTTTGTCGGCGAGACTTCTTCCCGCTGTAGACGGGGGCGTTTTCTTTGCTGCCCACGAAATTCCAGCTTCCGCTTTGATTGCCGCCTGTGTCTTGAGCGTCGTCCACCCAAGCTGTTTCCACTTCTTGTTGTTCGTCGATCGTCTTTCGAGCTTCGGTCTCCCATGAGCTCTGCTCGGCTATCAACATCTGGCGAAGCGGTTGCACTTTCGATTTCAATTTCGCGATACGTTGGTCGATCGCGACAAGCTGTTGTTCGATTTCGGGAGTTGGGACGCGGATCATGGGCTCGCGACTGCGGCCACTGTAGACGCCACGCTCTTCCAAGTCGGCAAAGAATGCCCCAAGTGAATAGAAGTCGCGAGCAGTGTAGGGGTCGTACTTATGGTCGTGACATTGTGCACAGCCAACGGTTGCCCCCATGAAAACCTGAGAGACGTTTCGCACTCGATCGGCAAAGTAGATTGCGAGGTACTCTTTGGCTTGCGAGCCACCTTCTTCGGTCGTTTGGTTCAGTCGGTTGTATCCCGAAGCCACTCTCTGTTCCAAAGTTGCATCGGGAAGCAAGTCGCCGGCAAGTTGTTCTCGGACGAACTGATCGTAGGGCATGTTTTTGTTGAACGCCTTGATCACGTAGTCTCGGTAGGGTGACTGCGAGACGTTTTGATCTCCGTGATAGCCGACGGTGTCTGCGTAACGCACCAGGTCAAGCCAGTAGATCGCCATGCGTTCGCCAAAACGCTGCGACTCAAGTAAACGGTCAACCTGCTTTTGAAAAGCATCCTCCGATTTGTCTCCCAGGAACGCATCGACTTCGGCGGGAGTTGGCGGCAGTCCGGTCAAGTCAAACGACAAACGTCGCAGCAGGGTGATGCGATCGGCCTCGGGAGTTGGTTGGACTCTCTCGGACGCGAGCCGATCGGAAATGAATCGATCAATCTCGCCGCTTGGATTCGCCTCCGACTTCGTTCGCTGCATGGGAGCATAGGCCCAGTGCGGCTCGTACTGTGCTCCTTGGCTGACCCAGCGTCGCAGGAGTTCGCGTTCTTTGGGGCTCATGGGTTTGTGAGCGTGGGGGGGCGGCATCAAATCTTCGTCGTCGGTAGAGAAGATGCGGCGTACCAATTCGCTGGCGTCGGCGTCACCGGGGACGATTGCTCCAGATTCGATGGCGTCATCACGAAGGTCCAATCGCAGGCCGCCTTCGACCGTTTTGGCATCGGGGCCGTGGCAGGCAAGGCATTTGTCTGTCAGGACGGCGCGGATGTCGCGGTTGAAACGCAGGGGGGGCTCCGCACCACATGGAGTGCAGAGTAGGAATCCCGTCAAAACGAAGAGAGGGTGGAGACGTGGCATATCGAGAAGCCAAGTGGCGGGAAGTCGGTGGGGAGCGGTGTCGTCTAGTTTACGCGAAGCATGGTCTTGCTGCGAACGAGTCTTGAGCCTATCGGGCTAGACCACAATTGAGGTATTCTGTCGCCTTCAGAACTCATTTTATACTCCGTTACCAGCACGAGCATTCACGCCGGCATGTCCGATCGAACTTTCAAAATTGTAGTCCTGGGTGGAGACGGAATCGGTCCAGAGGTTTGCGATCAAGCAGTTCGTTTGCTGCGAGAGATTGAGCCGCATTTGTCAGGTGTTCAGTTTCAGTTTGATGAGCATTCGGTGGGGGTCGGAGAGTACAAGCGAAACGGAGACGCATTGCCGGATTCGGCCTTTGAAGCTTGCCTGAAGAGCGATGCGATTTTGCTGGGTGCGATGGGCCTGCCCAATGTTCGCTATCCCAATGGCAAGGAGATCGCGCCGCAGTTGGATCTGCGAGAACGCTTGGATTTGTATGGTGGTGTTCGGCCGATTTATCTGTATCACGCTTCCGATACTCCGTTGAAGAATTTCGGTGAGGGCGAGATCGATTTCGTGTTGGTGCGAGAGAGCACTGAAGGCTTGTTCTATGGCCGTGATGCGGTTCTAGATCCCAACGCAAACGAATGTCGCGATGTAATGCGGATCACGCGAGGTTGCGCTGAACGTGTTTGTCGTTTGGCATTCGAGGTGGCTAGGAAACGCAATCGATCCAAGCGAGTCACGTTGATCGACAAAGCGAACGTGTTGTCGTCGATGGTTTTCTTTCGGAAGATCTTTGACGAAATTGCCAAAGAGTTTCCAGACTGCAAGGCAGATCATTGCTATGTGGATGCATCGGCGCTGTTCCTGGTGCGCGATCCCAATCGCTTTGACGTCTTGGTCACCGAGAACATGTTCGGTGACATTTTGAGTGACTTGGCGGCCGGTCTTGTCGGTGGCATGGGAATGGCCCCGTCGGGAGACATTGGCGAATCAGCCGCCGTGTTCCAACCTTCGCACGGTTCGGCACCCGACATCGCCGGGAAAGGCATTGCCAACCCGATCGCGATGATCGTCAGTGCAGCGATGATGTTGGAATGGTTGGACCATCCGGAAACTCAGCGTGCCGGAAGAGCCTTGAATGAAGCCGTCGCCACGGTGCTCCGAGATCCGAGCAAGCGAACGCCGGATATAAAAGGCACGATGAAGACAACAGAGATCACCGATGAAATTTCCATCGCGCTCAAGGCGGCGATGGAAGCCACTGCCTAGTGCAGAGGGCTCCAGCCTTTGTTGACATCGCTAGCGGACAACCCATGACATCGAAGCTCGAGATCCTGGCCTACGAAGACACATCGCTTGGACCACTGTGTCTGCGGCGCCGAGAGCTGCTCTCTCAGCCAGGTGTTTTCGTGACCGAAGTCACGCTCAATCATGAGTTCTTGATGAGCAGTTACAACACAGACTCGGAGCGTGTGATCTCGAACCTTTCGGTGCAATTGCACGGTGGAAATGAGCTGTGTGCTCTGGTCGGTGGTTTGGGGCTCGGCTACACGGCGCGGGAATTGGCGAACGCGCCACAGATCAGCGAAGTGGAAGTGGTTGAGTTTCTTCCGCAGGTGATCGATTGGCTGCGCGGTGGTTTGATCCCACTTTCCGATGAACTGAATTCCGTCAGCAATCTTCAGATCACAGATGGCGACGTGTATGAGAAATTGTTGCAGCCAGCAGGCAAGAAGTACGACCTGATCGTGATTGACGTGGATCACTCGCCTAGCGATCAGTTGGGCGAAGACGATCATCGCTTTTACACGGTCGACGGGCTGACGCAGGCAAAGACGCATTTGAACGAGGGTGGTGTGTTGGCCATTTGGTCGTATGCCCAGAGCAGTGCCTTCTCGGAGGCACTCGAATCTGTATTCGCAACGACCCGGATCGAGCCTGTTCGTACGATGAACGAGCTTGTGGGTCATGAGCAAACCGATTGGCTCTTCTTCGGACAGGACTGATGTTCACATCTTTGGTCGCTGTGAATGATCGAACACGCGAAGCAAGTCAAGAACGCGACTGATTCACGCTCCATTGCCAACACAAGGGTTGCCGCGACACCTTCGGCGCAATCCAATGCAGCTCAGGTCTCCGGTCGTTGGCGGCGTGAGGAGGCTTGGTCGACGCAGGCTTCATTGCCCGTCACAATGTTGCGATCGTGATCGAAGCTCGAACGCAGAATCGAACCTACAAACCCCTCTTTTCATCGAAAGCCCACAGTTTCATGAGTCATAACACGCCTGGCTACAGCATCACGGTTCGTCTTCGCTACGCCGATGTCCCGGGGTTTCTGGGGCGAATCACTTCGGTGATTGGAGAGGCGGGAGGCTTGATCGGTGCCGTCGATGTGGTGGATTCGCGTGGCAATCATATCACCCGCGATATCACGATCAACACCAACAGCGTTGATCACGGCGAGCAAGTGGTGGGGGAACTTCGAGCGGTCAAGGAAATTGAGATCATCAACGTCTCCGACCGTGTTTTCTTGATGCACTTGGGCGGAAAGTTAGAAGTCAGGTCGAAAGTTCCGATTAAGAACCGAGATGACTTATCAATGGCGTACACGCCAGGTGTGGCCCGCGTCTGCAAAGCGATTTTCGATGATCCCGATTCAGCTTTCGCGCTGACCATTCGCCGTAATACCGTTGCCGTGGTGACAGACGGGTCGGCAGTTTTAGGCATGGGGAATTTGGGGGCAAGAGCAGCGTTGCCTGTGATGGAGGGCAAGGCAGTCTTGTTCAAAGAGTTTGCTGCAGTCGATGCGTTTCCGATTTGTTTGGATACGCAGGATCCAGAGGAGATCATTTCGATTGTAAAAGCGATCGCGCCGAACTTCGGCGGAATCAATCTCGAAGATATCTCGGCGCCGCGCTGTGTGGAAATCGAAGAGCGGTTGGCGGAGGAGTTGGACATTCCCGTTTTTCATGATGATCAGCACGGCACAGCCATTGTTGTGTTAGCCGCCTTGAACAACGCATTGAAGGTTGTCGGCAAGTCGCGTGAGTCGATTCGCGTTGTCATCAATGGTGCAGGTGCTGCAGGAGCGGCGATTGCGCGTCTCTTGTTGGCTGTGGGAGTCGAAGACCTGATCGTTTGCGACCGGCAGGGAGCGATTCACAGCGATCGCTCGGACTTGAACTCGCTCAAACGAATGCTGGCCAGTCAAACGAACCGCGACCGAGCAGTCGGCACGCTGTCAGAAGTCATTCCCGGTGCCGATGTTTTCATTGGCGTTTCATCGCGCGGAGCGATGTCGGTGGCAGACGTCAAGCGGATGGCGACCGGCGCAATTGTGTTCGCGCTTGCCAATCCGGATCCGGAGATCACTCCGGAGGACGCGGCAGGGCATGCTGCAGTGATGGCAACCGGGCGAAGTGATCATCCCAACCAGATCAACAACGTGCTGTGTTTCCCCGGTTTGTTTCGCGGTTTGCTGGATGTGCGGGCACAACGCGTGAATCAGGAAATGAAGATTGCTGCGGCAGACGCGATCGCTGACATCATTCCAGACAATGATCTCCATGCCGACTACATCATCCCGAGTGTTTTTGATCGTCGTGTTTCGGCGGCTGTCGCAGAAGCGGTCGCCAAAACGGCTCGCGAAACCGGTGAAGCGAGACGAGGTCGAAAGCAAGACGCGTCGGAGACTTAAGCCTGCTGGTGAGGATAGTTCCCGTTTGCATCCGGTTGAACAGGCGCTGGATCGTCGAATGATGTTAGAGAGTCGACGTCTGCCAACTGATTTGGGCAAGTCATGGCGTCGTCCCATTCGACCACACGTCCACTGTAGGAAGCCATGCGTCCAAGGATGGCCGTCATGGTGCTGGTGGCTGCGTAGTCGGCTTCGTTACACGGTTGGCCGGTGCGAAGGCCGGCAAACAGATCGCGGAATTCTTGTTGGAGTCCTTGCCCCTTCAGTTCCTTCGTGTCGCTATGCCAGAGTTTCTTGCCAGCAGCGTCGCGAATCAGTGCGTTGCTGATGTCGGCAGTCCCTTTCGAGCCATGCGCGTGCTCGCCAATGTTGTTCCAGCATCCTTGAGCAAGCCGACATTGGCTGAAGAGTTTGAAACCGCCCGGGTAGGTGAACTCGATCATGTGTTGGTCAAACACTTGGCCTGGAACGCGACCGGTAAGCGTTTGGCGTGAGCCTTGTCCACGTGCCTGAATGGGATGGTTTTGAACAAGCCAATTGATGACATCCAAATTGTGGATGTGATGCTCGTTGATGTGATCGCCGCCGAGCCACGTGAAAGAGCCCCAATTTCGCATCTGAAATTCTAGTTCGGTCTGGCCGGCTTTTCGCGTCTGAGCTTTTCCGCGACCGGCGTTCCAGTAGGCACGGGCAAATAGCAAGTCGCCGATTTCGCCGCTGTGCAATCGGTCAATGCACTCTCGGTATCTCAGTTCGTGTCGTCGCTGCAACCCAACATGCACGGCCAGGTTCTGCTGCTTGGCACTGATGTTGGTAGCCAGGACACGACGGACGCCCGGTGCATCGGTCGCGATCGGTTTTTCCATGAAGACATGCTTTCCGGCTTCTACGGCAGCCTCAAAATGCTGTGGTCGAAAAGCAGGTGGCGTGGACAGGATGACAACATCGATGTCGGTTTCCATTAGCTTTCGGAATCCATCGAAGCCGACGAACCGCCGATCTTGGACATCCACCCGCGCGGCAGCCTGCCCCTTGATGCTGCGGTAAGCGGCTTGCACGTTACTTGGCAACACATCGGCCAGGGCTGTCAGTTGCACCTCTCCGGACAGTGCGTCCGCCGTTTGCAACGCGTGCGCGGCAGCTCGTGTTCCTCGTGCGCCGCATCCGACCAACCCGACTTTGATGATGTCGGTCCCGAATGCATGGGCACCGCGAGCCACGGAAAGGTTGTTGCCGACGAGTGCGCCGCCGGCAAGCATCATTCCGCCGCTTAGAAATCGTCGCCTTGAGGAAGGGCTGGGATCTTCGGCTTGCTCCGTCGGCTTCGCTGGAGTCGCTGGATCGGAGGATGGGGCGGGGCGCTTCATTCCGTTCACAATAGCCGGATCAAGCTTGACTTACAAACCGAGGTGAATTCTGCCTGGTTTCGGATTCATCCCTAGCGGGGGAGACGTTCCAGGTATTTCACTTCGGGCAACTCATCAGGCCGGCGAATCACGGTTGCCTCGATCACGCGGTCAGGCGGCAAGACGATGGTCTTCTTGTCTTTCTTCTTGCTGGGGTCCACTCGGCGTAATCGAGAAACCACGTCCATGCCTTCGATCACTCGGCCAAAAACGGTTTGATTGTCAGAGGCGCTGACGATAGGCAGAAGAAAAATCACGAATTGACTACTGGAGGAGTTCGGAAAGAAATTGCCAGTGTCTCCCATCGGCAGCTTGGCCATCATCAGCGATCCGCGAAACGCTTTACGGGCGTCTTCACGCTCGTGCTCGTCCATCAACAGCTTGCCGCTGTCGCCACTTCCATCGCCGGTGGGGTCGCCTGTCATCGCCAGTAAGTTGTTGATCACTTGATGGAAATCGAGTCCATCGTAAAAACCATCTTCGACCAACTGAATGAAGTGCGACACGGTCGAAGGGGCTTCGTTGATGAAAAGTTCCAGCACGACATCACCCTGGGATGTTCGCATCAATACACGTGGTAGGTTGTCATCGGCTGCTTCCTGTTCGCGGATTTTTTGCTCTGCTTCCCAGATTTCCTGGTGGGCTTCAAGATTCGCGGCAAGCGAGCGATCCGCGACACCCAGGTCTTCTTCGTGAAGCGCTTCGTAGAGTTTTTTCGCGAGATCGAACTTGCCTGTGACAACGGCCGATCTGCCACCGGCCAGATACAAATAGAGCAGCTTCGAGCCACCGTCGATCATCCGCGCCGCACCTTCCAAAGTGTCCGCGCTGTAGATGTCGTTATCGAAGCGATGTTGGACCATCGTGATCACGAAGGTGGCTGCCTCTTGATCGAATGAGATGCGAAGCACATCCAGTGCTGCGGTGTAGGTTTCATCCAGCAGGGCTCGAACCTTTTGGCGCGAATCATGGAAGGCGTCACGAGCAGCCGGGCTGCGTTCCTCGCGGTTGAGGTACTTGATTTGCACTGCTCGCTCGTTCAGCACCTCGGCTGTGAGCCGAGTTTGCGTTTCCTTGAACCTCTCCAGACGCTTGTTCAGTTCTTCCCTTACTTCCGGGGGCATTTCGGTCGGAATTTCGGTCGGCGGTTCGGCACTTGCTGCATCTTCCTCGCTGGAGGAAGGTTCGCCCGCCTTGGCTGGTTCTGGTTGATCGGGGGGCGTCGGTTGAGCTGAGTCAGTAGGCGTCTCTGCCTGAAGCTCCGATTTCGTGGTGGTTTCTTGGGCCAACAAACTCACGCCACAGCTAGACAGCATCAGCAAAGCGGCAAGGAATCGAGACATTCGTGCAAACCAAAGGAAAGGGGGGGAGCGCGTGAGAACGCTACAGTTCTATCGCCTAATCAAGAGGGTCTTCCATGGTACGCGAAGAATCGGGTTTTTGTTTGGTCCTGGTTTCGATAGCCGGATCGGCATTTCTTTGATCAGCGATATACTGTGGGAATGAAAGCCAAGCGAAAAAAACACACCGGTGCTTCAGCCGGAAAAGCTCCCAAACCCGTCAAACTCCGAATCATCGGCGGGGACATGAGGGGACGCACGATCCTCTATCACGGCGCCGATTTCACCCGTCCGATGAAGGACAACATCCGGGAGAACCTATTCAACATCCTGGGGCGAGCAGTTCGGGGGGCAATTTGTTTCGATATGTTCGCCGGAACAGCTGCCCTGGCCTTCGAATCGATCAGCCGAGGCGCCAAATCCGCGGTCGCGGTCGAGCAGAATCGCCAAGCCGTTCGCTGCATCAAGCAAACCGCCGAGTCACTCGATATCACCGCACGCATGAAAGTGATCAGCGGAGATTCGTTTCGATTGACTGACCAGCTGCTGGCAGCTCCGAATGATGACACTCCTTGGATCGTGTATCTGTGCCCGCCCTATGTGTTGTGGGAGGACGCGTTGGACGGATTGAATGGAATGATCCGTGCGACGCTTGAGCATGCGCCGCCGGGAAGCGTTTTGGTGGTTGAAACGGAAAAGAGTTTTGATCGGGAACGTCTGCCTGCAGGAGAATGGGATTGGCGCGAGTATGGCAACACGCGGTTGGGGTTCATTGAACCGGCGACCCAATGTGGTCTGCGGATGTAGGCCAGTTGACACGACGCCATAATATCTGACGGTTGCACCTGTTTACTGGCGTTTGTCTTTGGTTGCGGCGATGATGGTTCGTGTCCGGCGCTCTGGCGTCGCGGTTCAGGAAACGGGCAAGCTGCGAAATCGGCTGAACCAAATCACTCGATGTTTTGGTTGAGAAGCCGGTCGTGCATGTTATGCCAGCTGGTCATCGTGCACTTGATGAGCCATTGATGATGGCGGCGACCGTCGTGACCGCTGGTGAGTGATGTAGCTGTCGCGACCATCGATCCTGCAATGCGGACTCGTGAAACTTTGTTCGCACTTGTGTCACGGAGTGACGATGACATTGTTGTTCGACCAACACTTGCATCGTTGCACTCCCAATCGATGGTGCTGCCGTGAGAGTCTGAGCGTTGACGTAGATCGTCCTGAACAAACATCATGCCTCTGGATGGTTCTCCCTCCATCCGGAGTGTTTGGATTTACGTCAACGCTTGGCTCTCGCATGCTTGACGCTGTGAAGTGTCAACTGAAGATGGTTTCGAGCCGCCTCTCCACTCTCCCACACAGCGCTTCCTCCGAGGCTTCTTATGTCAAAAAAAGACACGTTCCGAATTGTCACTCGTGCCAGTGACGGCTCCCTGATGATCCGTGATTTTCCGTCCGCCGATCCACTGATCAAATCCCACCTGCAAGTCGGTACCGATGACTGCAGCACCGACTTGGCACTGCGTGGAATGCCAATCTTTCGCGGACTGATCGGCCCCATTCCTGAGGGCAAGAACATCGTTCGCTACGAATCTCCGGAAGTCTTTGAGGCGTTGACCAAAGAGTGGGGAGCAGCCAAGCCTCGCCGTCGTCGTCGTCGAACGGCCAAGCCGGAGACGCAAGCAGAGGCCGCACAAGCAGATGCAATCGCAGAAACGGCACAAGCGGATGCGATCGAAGAAGCCGTTTCGTAGCTCTGCCCAACACAGTGAAACAACGAAGCTCGTGATGTGAAACACATCGCGAGCTTTTTTTGTGCGCCAGCTGCCAAGTGTTTCACGGACGCTCAAGTCGGCAGGGAATGAGAACCGGGCTTGCTACCCTGGGGCGGAACTGTCTATTCCAAACGTTGATGATTCTGTCATTCCCACCTGGTTCTTCCTGAATGCCGCTGCCTCGCTACGCAAGCGTTTCTCGCACCAAACGAGTCGGAATCGCTTTTCGCGATCTCCGCTGGTGGAGATTGTTTGCGCTAACATGGATCGCTTTGGTAACCACAGGGTGCGGTACGACACGCGAGTACAACGCGACGTCGCAGTTGGTGATGAGCGATGCCGTCGATCGTAGCATTTCTTCGATTGATTTTCGTCCGCTTGCCAGTCGTAAGGTGTACCTTGATACGAGCTACATGCGGCACGTCAAAGGCGAAGGCTTCGTCAACAGCGAATACGTGACTAGCGCATTGCGTCAACAGATTGTCGCTGCGGGATGTTTGATTCAAGACTCAACCGCAGAAGCTGAAGTGATCATCGAGGCCCGAATCGGCACGCTCGGTTCTGACAGCCATCGTGTCACGTTTGGTGTTCCCGAAAATAACGCGCTCGCAAGTGCTGCCTCGTTGATTCCCGGAGCCCCCAACATTCCATCGGTGCCTGAGATCGCTCTGGCTCGCCGTGAAGCCCGCGAGGCGGCTGCCAAGGTGGCTGCCTTCGCTTACGATCGCGAGACCCGCGCCCCAAGCTGGCAATCTGGAGTCGGGAATTCACTGGCCACTGCCAAAGATACTTGGGTGATGGGAATCGGGCCGTTTCAGGGCGGAACAATTCGAGAGCAAACGAAGCTCGCCGGAAGCACGATCAAGTTTGGTGCCAAAAGTTCCACCGGATCGCCGGCCCGCTTCTATGATCGCCCGCCTGTCGACTACACTTCAGAGACCCGGTTCCAGCAGGGGTGGCCCGTCTTGGACGATGGAGGCTTCGGTCCAGATATGTTGGGGATTCCTAAAACGGAGATCGCCAAGGAGATGGAGGGAAAACCTGGCGAAATGGAAGTCGCAGAAGTCGTTGACGGGACCGAGAAGACAGAGAACTTGAATCGTTGAGTGTGAACGCCGTGTCCGAAGATCGATACCAACTGATCGATTTCGGGGATGGAAGGAAGCTCGAGTCGCTGGCAGGACATCTTGTCGATCGGCCGAGCCCAGCAGCGATGGGGCACCCACGCAGTCAGCCCAGCCGCTGGCAAGAAGCCGATGCCAGGTACGACGCTGCTACCAAGAAGTGGACGCATCATGCTCGGTGGCCGGATGCCTTGGCCGTTGATTGCGGTGGATTTCGTATGCCGGTTCGTCCGACGCCTTACGGTCATATCGGTCTGTTTCCCGAGCAAGCGGACAATTGGGCTTGGTTGGCGGCCGATCAAGTCTTCGGCGAGCAACCCGTCGCGGCGCTCAATTTGTTTGGCTACACCGGCGCGAGTACCATCGCTTTGGCAAAGGCTGGATTTCGCGTAGCCCACGTCGATGCGGCCAAACCGAATGTCCAAGCGACTCGCGGTGCCGCCGAACTCAATCAGCTCTCGGAGGCCCCGATTCGGTATTTGGTTGACGACGCCGCCAAGTTCGCTGCTCGAGAACTCCGCCGCGAGAACCGCTATCACACGATCGTGATGGACCCCCCCGCCTATGGGCATTCTCCCCAGGGGAAGGCGTGGCGGCTGGAGCGTGACCTCTGGCCATTGCTAGAGGACTGTCTGCAGTTGCTCGACCCAGGTTCTTTTCGACTGCTGATTACAGGGCATTCTGCTGAGGTGGAATGCGAGCAAGTAGTGGATTATCTGCATCGGACGCCGTTTATACGACTGATTCGGGAGACCTGTGGTTTGCTTCTGGATTCGGGACGGTCACAATTGAAGGATTCCAGCGGTCGCAGGCTGGATACTGGTTTCGTCGTCCGCCTTCAAAATAAGAATTCTCGCAGCGAATGACTTCGATTTTAGACGTCGCCGATCAGCTTCAGTCACGGCTCAGCGAAATGCGCCGTGTCATCGTTGCGTTTTCGGGCGGAGTGGACAGCAGTGTCGTCGCCGCTGCCGCACACGCAGCGAATCTCGAGTTGGCCGTCGCCGCAACGGCGGATTCGCCCAGCGTTCCTCGCTGGCAATTGGATCTCGCGAAATCAATCTCACGTGAAATCGGCATTCGCCACGTCATTGTCGCTACCGATGAAGGTTCCCGAGCCGAGTATCAACGCAATGATACGCAGCGGTGTTTTTACTGTAAGCAGACTTTGTACGACGCGTTGAGCTCGATCAAGTTGCAGTTGAATGATTTGTCTGCCGTGATCGTGTCTGGAACCAACGCGGACGATCTGGGTGACCATCGGCCAGGGATCCAAGCTGGCAAGCAGGCCGATGTTGAGACTCCACTGGCCGACTTAGGATTGACCAAGTCGGACGTGCGTGAGTTGGCCCAGCACTACCATCTGTCCAATCATGACTTGCCCGCTTCACCGTGTTTGGCCAGTCGGATTGCTTACGGCTTAGAAGTCACGCCGCAACGATTGAATCGGATCGAACAGGCGGAAGACTGGCTGCGAGCAAAAGGACTGACGGAGTTCCGGGTTCGATTGCATCCCAACGAACTCGCACGTATCGAAGTTCATCGAGAGTCGATCGTGCCTCTTCTGCAGCTTGATCAACAAGGCGAACTGACTCGCCATTTCAAAGGTTTGGGTTTTCAGTTTGTGACCGTCGACTTAGAAGGTTTTCAATCGGGAAGCTTGAATCGGATGATCGTGAACATCGACTTGAAACCTACATCCAAAGAGGCTGTCCATTGAGTTCTGAGGACGAAGCACCAACGGAAGCATTCAATCCGGCAGAAACCACTGCATCGTTGTCGGCGGGAAGCTTGATTGGAACGCGGATCGGCGATTTTCAAGTCATGCGCAAGCTTGGTCGTGGTGGGATGGCGGATGTCTACGCGGCTCGGCAGTTGACGCTCGAACGTGATGTTGCGCTCAAGGTGCTGCGGAGCGAGTTTGCACTCGACAAGGATTACATCCAGCGTTTTCGCCGAGAGGCCCGCGCGGCTGCTCGTCTGAACGATCCCAACATTGTGCAAGTCTATGACGTCGGAAGCGTTGATGCGATTCACTACATCGCGCAGGAATTGATCGATGGACAGAACCTGCGTGAAGTCCTTGATCGAGATGGAGCTCTGAGCTTGGAAGACGGCATTGAGGTCTTGGTTGGAGTTGCCTCTGCACTGCGAGTCGCCGCTGAAGCAGGCATCACTCATCGAGACATCAAGCCAGAGAACATCATGCGAACGTCGCGTGGCGTGATCAAAGTGGCAGACTTCGGCTTGGCCCGACTTGGCTCTGACATGGGAGCGACGCAAGCGAACCTGACTCAGGCCGGTTTGACGCTTGGAACGCCACGCTACATGAGCCCCGAGCAAGTGCAGGGACAGTCCGTTGACGTTCGCAGTGACCTGTATTCACTGGGAGTGTCGATGTATCACTTGCTTTCTGGACGTCCGCCGTTCGAGGCCGATGACCCACTGGCACTGGCGTTTATGCATCTGCACGAGACGCCCAAACCACTCGATCGGGCTCGCAATCGAAAGGATGACAAAGGGAATCCCGACTTGCCTGAGTGGATGATCGCAGTGATCAGCCGCCTGATGAGCAAGCTACCCAAGGATCGTTTCCAATCGCCAAGCGAACTTCTGGATGCCGTGCAAAACGAAACTGCAATCTCTAGCATCGGAGGCTTTGGAGTCGGCACCGCAGCCGCGACGATTCGCTTGCAGCGAGCGACTGAACAAGTTTTGCGTGGGAAACGTCGCCGAATATGGCGCGTCGCTGCGATGATCCTGTTGCCGTTGGCATGTGCTGCAGGGGCCGCGGTTGGCGTTGTCTCAGGCATGAAGGCCCCAAGCGTCTCCGGAGTTTTACGACCTGAAACGGTTGTCAAGGAAGACACCGTGCAAGAACAGTTCTTGCAGGCCGTTGTGCTTAACTACGAGTCTGGATGGCAGGCTGTCGGGCAGTACTTTCCGCCAGAAGACAGTTCGATCAACGCGGGCTACTATGCGAAATCGCAACTGCAGCTGGCGGCATTTTTGCAAGAAGACAAACGATATCCGGAATCCGAGAAAACGCTTGATGAGCTGTTGAATCGACCCAACGTTGATCGATTCTATCAGGTGATCGCACTCGCCCGACGCTATTTCCTTCTCGAAGAAATGGGCAGAATGAAGAAGGCCAACGAGGCCAAGCAGCAGCTCCAGGGCTTGTTCGCAGAACTCAAATCGAATCCTTCAAAAGTGCGGATGATCGAAACGGTTTTGACCGGCAGCGAACGGTTGCAACTTGGCATCGGGGATTCTTGAGCCGCCGATCATTCGATCGAAAGCAGCAGGTTTTTCGCCTGATCACATTTGGCGTTGAATAGAAGCTCGGCGGCCGCGTCCAGTTTGGCGGAAACCTTCGCATTCCCTGAGTGTTTCTTGCGCAATTGATAGAGCTGCACGGGCAGTCGCAAGTCGCTCGTGTCGAGCCCGTTGTCGGATCGCTTTTGCAGTAACTCGAGATATCGATAACGATGGGCAACGGTTGGTTCGATCATCGTTCCTTCGCCATAGTCGTTCCACGTCGCGATTTGAATCAGCGCTGAATCACTTGCATGCGCAAGTTTTAGAGTCTGGTCAAAGGTCTTGCCCGACTGATCATCTAGGTATCCATAGCTGTCATGCAGGCCGGCTTGCTGATAGACGTCATGGAACTTGGGGAACACCGGCGCGATGACCGTTTCGTGATCCCGCCCCAATTGTGCGATATACCGTTGCCAGTCTGCTGGCGAGATCGTTTTGCCTCCCGACACTGGCGGCCAACCAAAGACTCCGCCGGCGCCGCTCTCTTTGGCCAAGTGCGGCAAACAGAACAAGCGGATCGAGTGTTTGCTGGGCGAAAGGATCTGCCGCCAGTCTGCTGGCTTGACGAAATGACGGGGGCCAAACACCAGCAGAATGGGATCGCCATCCATTTGCACGTAGTTGGGATCCGACATCCAGTTTTCATCCACCCAGCGAATCGTCTGTTGGGCCTGGCTAACTGCCTGCTGGGGTTCGATCACATCACGCTGGATCATTTGTTGGATCGTTGCGTCTTCATAGCAGATCGCAAACTTCAGGCCGGCTCGTTTGGCGAACTGAATCAAGTGCTTCGTGTTCCGATGGATCGATCCGTAATCCAGCAAGTCGGTGGTGCCATACCAATCGATGATCACTCCGTCGATTCCGCTGAATTTGATCAACAGAACGTGGCACTCGAGCGCATCGGGATCATTGGAATCGTAGGGCCCAATCAGTGGATAGTCCTGCGATGCGATTTCTCGCTGACCGTCGGAATCGACTTTTTCGGGGTCGAATCGACCCATCGTCCAATGCCATCCCCAGGCACCACTGACGGATTTCGTCGAGTACCAAGGCATGTAGTGAACGAGCGTGGTTGACCGTTGCTGTTGGGCCAGCAACGGCGTCGAAAGCAGTGCCAGAAGTATCGCTAAGATGTAGTTCGCAAGAGGCATGAGGTCAGACTTGGGAATCGAAGATGGTTCGAGCTTCGCCCACGCCGCACCTGCAACTAGAACAGCGTTGATTCGGCGAGGAAGGCTTGCAACGCTTGATCTTGGGCGTCGTCATCATCGGCCAACGGGGCAGTGGAAGCAACTGACGCACCATCTTGGTTGCCCAGTGAAAGCCGAGTCATTTCATTGATCACGCGCAAAGCGTCTAGCGAGGTGACGAAGTTATCGCCCGTCACATCGTAGAACGACGATTGGCGAACGGATTGGTCAATTTCCTGCTGCGAATCGTTGCTGCGGATGAAGTTGATGATCCGCAACGCGTCGCTTGCGGTGACGGCATTGTCACCGTTGACGTCTTGCGGGATTTCCGTGTTGTGAAGTGGTTTTTCGGTGAGACCAACGATCAATTGGAAAGTGATACTCGAAGCAAGTTCCGGATTGTCCGACTGGAATGCTCGCAGCGTGATGTCCACGGTCCCAGCAAAGAACGAAGAGGGGATGCCTCGGAATACCAACTCGATGGGATCGAAGCTCAGCCAGTCCGGCAGGCCTTCGCCTGGGATGGTCGCTTCAACAGAGAACTCGTTCCCGTCTGGATCGTCAATCATTTCTCGATTGAGTGCGTACTCAAATCGCTCGCCGCTCATCGCGTCCGGGGGAGTCACTTCGCCGTTGAATCTTGGTGCTTCGTTTTGGTCCAAGACAACCAACGAGATCGTCTTGATGCTCAATGCAGGCTCAATGCCGTCGTCAGTGACAAGGATCTCGAGGGTATGGTCCTGATTGGCTTCGTAGTCCAGCAAAGCATCTTCGCGGAGCGCGATCCGCCCGTCGGGAGTGATCGTTACTAGGTCGCGAGCAGTGCCGCCAACCAACTCAAACGTGTGCGACTGTTCGCGGTCGGGGTCTTCGGCTTCGACTTGTCCGATCTCACCTGACGCGTTTTCTGTGACTTGCAAACTCTCGGTGACAATGACGGGTGCCTCGTTCACATCGGTGATCGTGATCGAGATGGTTTCGGTCACTGATAGCGAAGGGTCGCCATCATCGCTGACCTGCACGGTGACCGTTTTCTCGGTCGCGTCTTCGAAGTTCAAGGCATCGACGTCGTTGACGGTGATCAATCCGGTGTCGGGATGGATCGCAAAGGCTGATTCGCCAATGATCTCAAAGCGAAGGGTTTGCTCTTGATCCGGATCGGAGGCTTCGATGGCCCCGACCAAACTTCCAAACTCTGCATTTTCGCGAATGCTGTATTCCGCAATCGTCAGGATGGGTGATTCATTGACATCTTCGATGCGAATGATCTGTTCCGCGGTTGCGGTTTGCTGTGGATCTCCGTTGTCAGTGGCCGCCACAAGAACAGCGAATTCTGATTGGGTCTCAAAGTCAAAGGTGACGCCTTCTTTGACGATCAGGGCGCCGGTTTCAGATTCGATGCGAAAGCGATCGGATTCACCGACGATGCTGAAAGTCAACGTTTGCTCGGGATCGGCGTCGGACGCTGTCACGATGCCGACCGAATTGCCGCCTTCGGCCAACTCGCTGATTGTGAACGTCGATGGTTCAATGTCTGGTGCGCCGTTGACGTCCTCCACCAGAACAATGGCGCCAATTGTCGTGCTGAGGGAGGGCGATCCGGTATCAGAGATGCGAAGTTGCAGTGTCTTCTCGGTGTCTTGGCTGACGTCCTGTGCGCGAGCCAAAGTGATCACGCCTGTTTCTGGGTGAATCGAAAAGTCTGCTGCTCCGCTCCCGCCAATCACCTCGAAGACAAGGGTCTGGTTGGCGTTGGTGTCTGGATCGCTGGCTGCGATGGTGCCAACGGAGCTTCCCAGTTCGGCTGATTCTTGAATTCGGAACAAGCCGAACTCTGCTTCGGGGGCTTCGTTCAGATCTAGGATTTCAACGGTCACATCGGCGCTCACACTGGCACCCTGGGTGTCTGTCACGATGACTGAGAACGAGGTCTGTGAGTTCGACTCGAAATCCAGTTCGGCGCCTGGGGCGACGCTGATTTCCCCGGTCGCCTCGTTCACACGGAACGGCAGTCCTTCAGTCTGTCCCTCGGCGATTCGATAGTGCAGTGCCTGCTGTTCAGGATCAACCGCAGATAGGAAGCCAACGGCCGTTTCCGGAACGGTGTTTTCAGGGACTTGGAAGTTGGCAGGGTCGGCTGTCGGAGGTTGGTTCGGCGTCAGCGTAAAGTCGAAGTTGTAGTTCTCGAACTTCTCGACTTCGGCGATCCGCCGGTTGCTGACCAAATCGGTGCCGAGTACCGAGACCTGATAGGTGTCGGGGAACAAGTGCTGGATTTCGTAGTAGCCGTTTTCGTCAGTCGTGGCTGCTGGCTCGAGTTGCGAGTAAGTCATGCGGTCGAATCGGCCGAAGGGTCCGCCTTCGCCATCAGCATGTTCTTGATCCGCGTAAGCGAAGACGTAAGCGATATTGTCTTGCTCGGACGAAACGGAAATCACTTCCCGTCCGCTATCGATCAACAAGGAACTGACATCGGTGTCGAGCAACTCTCCCGCAGCGTTGTACGCGTCAAGTCGTCCGTAAACTTTGGAAAGTGAATTGTCACTGCCAATGGCGACGACCGAAACCGCGTTGACGGGCCGGTAAAAGTCGAAACGCAGTGTTCCGCTGGCAGTGAACCAATCGATTCCACCCTTGGCGAAAATTCGATTTTCGAGTGTGTTTGGAAAGTCTTTTTCCTTCTCAGCCGTCACCGCATGCGCCGGAAAGGAACCGAGAGCGAAGTTGGTCACGGTCACATTTGGGAAGGCGTTGATCAGCGGATACTCTTTTTCTTTTCCGTTTTCATCCAGTGGATTTTCAAGATCAACCACGTCGTCAGGATCGATGACGTACTGAAGTGAATCGCGAATCCCATTGCCGTTGATGTCAGCCAACACGGTGGCGCCTTCGGTCGGAGCGCCCGATGAACCCAATCGAACGGTGCCGCGAACCCCACCAACGAAGTTTGCCTCGCCAAGATGGTCAAGGTCACGACCTGCGAACGGGTATTGGCTTGGTTCACCAAACAGGTTGTCTGCCAGTGCCCAGGCAGGAGGTAAAGCCGTATGGAGGTTTTCGTTCTGGGGCGTGGAGGCGACCCAATCGGTCTCGCGGTGCCCTGTGGATTCGCCGACTCGACCTGCGTAGCCAAAGCCCTCGGTATGAATCAGTTCAACGCCCTCACCAACGGCTATGTCTCCGGGGCCAGTGCCGATTTCAGCAAACACGATCTGGCCGAACGCTCGCTCGCCTCGACCAACGAAAGGATGCAGTGAAATCGAGTCCAGCACGTTCCAAGCCTGTTGGAAGAACTCGTCGATCACGCCGTCTTCGTTTGCGTCGATGTTCTGATCCAATTCGGGCGGCGTGTCCGATTGAATCAGCATGTAGGCGTTTGCACCGATGATGAAGTCGATGCGATCGGACAGGCTGTGTGAGTCGGTATAGATTCCACCCGGCAATCCGCCAAAGCCTTCGGCCGTTGAAACCAAAGCGTTGGCGCCAGGGTGAACCTCGTAAGGATTCTCGTGTTGCAGAATCGCCAAGTATCCGTTCGTGCCGAACGATTGATTGCTCAGATCAAAGATCCCGTGGATCTCGCCCGCATTCGGCCGGCGCTCGCTGACGACGACCAGATAAGAGCCCTGCTCCAGCGTTTGGTTTGGTTCGCCACGCAGTTCGATGTACTGCTCTTGGTTGTTATTTCCAAACAGCGGATCGACAAGCAACTCGCTGATTTGGGCTGCCAACAACTGCCGTTTCTCAAGCGACTGAAATCCAAGCCGGCGTTTAGATTTGCTTCCAACGAGCATGATGTTTCCCAATGGACATTGATTCAATGATGGAAATGAATGCAGTTTCGGTCAATCGACGCGAACGAGAAGTATAGATGCGTTCAGGCTGGCTTCCTAGATTCGTGTCAACGATTAGAGGGGTCGGTGCTGTTGCGTCCGACGGTCTGGACTGCGGCCCCTGCAGACCAAATCGCACGGTGGTCCCGCACGTGTCACCGACCCCTTCCAATCACTGTCAAGTATCACCTGACAGCCTATTTACACCTGAGAATCGTCGACCTGACACAGAATTCGATATTTCGTACAAAGTGTCGGTCAGCGACTCATTTGGAGCGTAAATACGTTCGTTTGAGCGCTGCAGAAATCGATGCCGTTTAGCGACGGCTGATTTTCGATTTCACGGTTCGCCCGAAATTCGTCAGATTCTGGCGCAATTGAGGCAGGCTTCGGTTGGGGACGATTTCGATTTCGATCAGCGGATTGCCGATCGCCATCCAACGCGTCTTGTAGATTTCGTCGCCTCGGAGGAAGTCGAAAGTCTCTCGGCCTCCCTCAAGGGTGGTCCGCATTGCGGCGACCATCAATGCTCGCCCGATTTCCTGGTTGCGAAGACTGGGGTCAATGCCCATTTGGTAGCCATAGGAAGCACTCTTACCAAGCAGTGTCAAATCAACCGCGACCGGTTGACCTTCTTTGGCAATCCACAACACCCGCAACGCGTCGCGTTCCAAGAGTCGCATCGAAGCTGCCGTTAGAAAATTGGTGAAGTTCTCGTCAGCAAAACAGCCAGGTTCGCCGACACTGGTCCAACGTTTCTGATGCAGGTCTTGCAGCCAGCGCATCGCGTAGGCCAACGATTCTTGATCGCTGGCGATGTGCGTTGTGAATCCGTCCGCATTCAAAACACGTCGTTCAACCATGCGAACGTTTCGACGCTGCGATTTGGACAAGGAGCAGACGTAGTCTTCCCATTCGGTGGGAAGTTTCGTTCGCCAAGTCCCGTAGGTGCTGCGAGCATGGCAGGTGCTTCCGCTGTCGGCCATCCTGTCCATTAGCCTTCGCATGACTGGGTCCTGCGAATCGACACCTTCTAGATGAATCAGATCCCAGCCCAGCCAGCAATCGTCTTCATCGGTGAGCGACTCTAGATCGTCGAGACGATATCCAACGGAACAGTTGGCCAACCATGTCGCAACCGCGTCGACGAAGTCATTGGCGTGACTCGAAGAGGTTAGCAGCGACGTGTAGTCGGTGCAGCAGGATTCATCGCCAAGAAAGTGGATCACATCGCCGCGCAACCAATCCGTTTTTCGGTACAGCGGAGCAATTCCGATGACCGACTCTGTTGCCTCATCGAATCCGACAAGAATCATCAAATGCCCTGGGGCGAGCATGGTCTCTGCCCAGCTGTAGGCCCATTCCCAGGATCGCATCGGCAAGTCGCCTGCCAAACGATTCCAATCTTCGCGCAGCTCGACAAAGCGAGAGAACGTTGTGACAGGCTCGATGCGCATCGGAGGGTGATTCTGTGGAAATGGCCGGGAAAGAAGCGGTTCTCAAAGCTACCTTTCGTTCACCGGTCGATCGAACACCCGCCGCCAGCGATGGAGGAATCCGGCCGCTTTGCCAGAACGTGGTCAGGTCAGAACGGTCATGACGAAAAACGGGGGGCAGAACTCATTTTCCATGCGTGATGAACTGCAGCAGATCGCACAGCTCTTGCGCGGAAAGCACTTCGACCAGGTTGCTGGGCATCAGAGATCGGCCCGCTTCGCGGCGTCGTTCGATCGATGCAGCGTCAAGTTGTTTGGACTTCCCGTTGGATTCGACCACCGTGATCTTCTGATCGGTCTCAGTGGTGACCAAACCAACGATGACTCGACCGTCGTCGAGCAGGAAGCTTGTGGTCCGAAACGCTTGGTCGATATTTCGGTCGGGAGTCAGCAAGTCTTCCATCAATCGAGTCTTGCTTCTTGCCGCAGCTCCATCCAACTGTGGACCAACAATCGCACCCTCGCCGCGAAGTTGATGGCAAGCAGCACAGTGCTTCTTAAATAGCGTTTGTCCGCTGATGGAATCTCCCTTTAGGCGGCTTGCGGATTCCGAGAGCGCATCAACCATCTGGTCCCGTTTCACATCGACGGTCACGCGGGCTGTCAGCGTTTCGATGCGAGCGACTTGACTCTCACTCACTCGGGGCAAGATGGATTGCCGAACATCTGGGTCAGCAAGCGCTTCCGGGCTGATCCAACCTTTTGTCACGAGGTCGAGGAGCGTTTGCACGTTGGCGCCCTGTTGGACCCAATCGATGACAAAGGCTCGCTGCGCATTCGCCGCCAGTCCCTTGCACAGCGTTTGCGTGACTTCCATCAAACGGTCCTCGTCGCCCGATTCGATCGCATTGATCGCCGCATCGATCAAACTCGTTTCCCGCGCCGCTTGGATTGAGCGGAGCACTATCGCTGCCTGTCGATTGCCTTTGAGATTCGCAACAGTCTCTGCAATTTGAATTCTCGCCGATGGTGAAAAGCCTTTGCGATTCAAGATCGCTTCCAGCATAGGGAGTCGTTTCTGCAGGCCCAGTTTGGCGATCCATGACAGTCCCGTTGACAGCGATCGAATTCCTACGGAATCGTGAATCCAGCCCGGCGAAAATTCGCCGAAGCCAAGCCACGCGTAGGCGCTGCCGCCATCGTTATCGATGCACGTGATTCGAACCGGTTGGCCAGCAAGTTTGCTCGTGTCCCAGGTCACGGCTTTCGCGACGTCGTTTCGTGGCGGCGTCGCTTCGAATAGCACTTTGTTGTCGGAAACTCGAATCAGCCGAATGATGTTCTTTCGGTGAGCGGGCTGCTTTGGAGGACCACTGTGGCCGGCAAGCCAAAATTGAATCTGATCGGGAGCGTTGAAGACATCACTGTCAATCGAACCCGTGAACTTTTCTCCTCGTCCCAGCGTGCTCAGTAACCATTTTTCGTCGCCACCAAGCAGTTTGCGTTCTTCGTAATGCAGGCTGCCGTTGTCATTGAAGTCCCACCACAGCAGTCGTTGTTGCTCCATGACGTACTCAAGTTCACGGTCGATCAAATCGATCGCCCACTCACGAAGCGGTTGAGCGACGCGATCAGGCCCTGCGTTTTGAGAGTCACACAGGGTTTGCAGGAACTGTAGTTCCGTCGTTCGGTCGGAACCAGCAATTTTGCGGACAACGGCGATGCAAGACGCGAGCGATTCTTCTCCGGCATGCTTCGCCACGTGGGCAGCCAGGTCGGTGCGATTGTTTGCCGTCGGGTTTGCAGCCAGGTACGCAAGGATCGATCGCGCCGCTGCGGGGCGTTCAATCCCCAGCATGATCGAGGTCAACTCCGCAGAACCCGCTTCCGACCAAATGTCAGCGTCAGCATCGAGTGTCTGCAGGCGATTTCGAATAGCGATTCGTAGTGACTGCCGAAGCACCGGATCACTTTCCTCCGTCACCAGTAACTTGCCGGTCAGTGGCGCAATGTCGAGGCTGCCTCCGTGTCGGCCCAGCAACTCAGCCGCAGCACGCGACACGTGAGCGTTGTCATCGTCCAGCAACCGTCTTGCCGAAGCCAAGAAGGATGTCCGTGTTTCCAATGCAGACTGCTCGAGACGTTCGGTCGCCATTCGAAGAGCATGGGTGCGGGACTTCGGATCGCCTTTGAAATGCGATTGCAGATCTACCGCTTTGATGTCTTTCCAAGAGATGTTCTGCGCGGCTTCCACCGGAGCGGGATTGCGGTAGCGAATTTGCCAGATCCGACCGCTCGTTCGATCACGCCCCGGATGGTCTAGAGGGACTTCATAGTGACCGATGATCTTGTTGTAAAAGTCGGCGACGTAAATGTGTCCGTCCAACCCCATGCGGATATCGACCGGGCGAAACCAAGGATCGTCGCTGGTCATGAAGTCGGCCAGTTCTTCGCCCGTTGCCGTGGCGCCCTGGTACGAAACGCGATTGCGATTCAGTCGAGAGGTCATCACGTTGCCGCTGATCATCTGATTGCGAAGTGGAGCGATTGGGTGCGTCGACGAAAAGAACTGCAGTCCGCAAATCGCTGTGCTGCCATGCAAGTGATCCATCATCGGTGGCAAGAACCCAAGACCATCGTGCGGCTTTCCAAAACTGGGATAGCATGCGCCGTGAATCAACTGGGTAATTGGTTTGCTGTGGCAGTCTGCCGAGTACAAGTAGCCCCAGTCATCGGTCGTCATCCCGAACGGATTCACCTGTCCCCGCGTGAAGTGTTCGACGCGGCTGCCGTCCGCACGAAAGCGAAATGTGTTTCCCGAATCCATGCTGACGAGATGTCCATCTTTTCCTGCGACACGACTTTGGTTGTTGAATCCGTGGCACGCATAGATCCAGCCATCACCTCCATCACGCAGTGAGTTGACCATTCCATGCGTGTCACGGGTGGTGTCGAACGGACCCAAGACGATTTCTCGTTGATCGCACTTGCCGTCGCCATCGGTATCTCGCAAGTACACCAGATTGGGAATGCTGAAGCACAAACATCCATCGCCATAGGGCAAGACACCCATTGGAATGTTCAGTCCACTTGCAAACTTGGTAATCTTGTCCGCTGTGCCGTCATCGTCCGTATCAACCAGCAACATCACCGCGTCCCCTGCATCCTCGCCATCCTTCGCCGGGTACGGATACGTCACACTTTGTGTGAGCCATAGTTTTCCCTCCGCGTCGAACGCCATGTTCAATGGCTTTGCGATTTGCGGTTCGGACGCAAATAAGCTCACCTCGAATCCTGGCGGAAGATGAAATCCGGCCAGCTCATCGGCAGGCGACTGCCAATCGGTAGGGCGAACGCCTTCACCGTAGATTTCCGCTGGGGTGGCGGGTTCCACTGCACCATCAGGCTCGATCGACCAAGACGCATGGCTCAGAAAAAGGCAGCAAGCCAGCACGAAAAGGAGGGGACGCATGGATTCGTTTCACAGGGAGGGCGGGGGGGCGCCGAATGGTTGTTGACGCACGCCCGTGGGGTGGGATTGCCGTTTAGTTTAGCGTTTTGCCACCTGACAGGAATTGCGGGCTGTTCTACGATGGTTCCTCGACAGGGCCCGTTCTTCATCGCAACTCCATAGCCGATTCATGAGCATCGCTTCCAATTCCATGTCTTCTCTCAAGTCTGATCGTTCCTTGGATTTTAACGACGGTTTCGCGCGTCGGCACATTGGTCCGTCGGATGCCGAGGTAGAAGCGATGTTGCAGTCACTCGGATTCGACTCCTTGGATGCTTTGTCCGATGCTGCCGTGCCAGCGGACATTCGTCTCGAAGCGGAACTCGACATTCCAGAGGCGCGCGGTGAGCACGAGTTTCTGAAAGCACTCAGAACGATTGCTGAGAAGAACAAGGTTTATCGTTCTTGCATTGGAATGGGATACACCGGCACCGTGACTCCACCGGTGATCCTGCGAAACGTGCTGGAGAATCCGGGTTGGTACACACAGTACACGCCCTACCAGGCTGAAATTTCTCAGGGCCGCTTGGAAGCCTTGCTGAACTTTCAAACGATGATCGCAGACTTGACCGGATTGCCGCTGGCCGGTGCCAGCTTGCTTGATGAGGCGACCGCTGCTGCAGAAGCGATGTCGATGTGCATCGCCGTGTCGTCAAAAAAGAAAAACGGATTTTGGGCGAGTGACGATTGTCATCCTCAGACACTGGCGCTGATGGAAACTCGAGCCGCTGGACTGGGCATCGAGTTGAAGATTGGGCCGATCGACGAAATCGACTTTGAACATGGCGACGGAGGTTTGTGTGGATTGTTGGTTCAATACCCAACGACCGATGGACGAATCGTCGATCACAGAGAACTTGCTGCACGTGCCAAGGAACATGGTTGTGCAGTGGTCGCGGCGGCCGACATCCTGTCGCTTACGTTATTGACGCCGCCAGGTGAATGGGGAGCCGACGTTTGCATTGGCAGTGCACAACGCTTCGGTGTGCCAATGGGTTTGGGCGGACCCCACGCGGCTTTCATTGCCACACACGAGAAACATGCCCGCAAACTTCCCGGCCGCATCATTGGCGTTTCCAAGGATGCACAGGGGGCTCCCGCGCTGCGGATGGCAATTCAAACTCGCGAGCAACACATTCGCCGCGACAAGGCGACCAGCAACATTTGCACGGCCCAAGCGCTGCTAGCGATCATCAGCTCTTTTTACGCGGTCTATCACGGCCCCGAGGGACTGAGGCGGATTGCACGACGCACGCAAGCGTTCACGGGCGCTTTGGTGAAAGGTCTGGAGCGTCTGGGGCACGACGCCAGCGCACAGACTCCCACGTTTGATACGATTCGAATTCGATTGGGCAAAGGACGCGCCCACGCTGCTCGCCAGGTGGCTGACGCGGCCCGCGAACGTCAGATCAATCTTCGCGAGTACGACGATGGCACGCTTGGCGTCACGTTGGATGAGACGGCCGATCACGGCTTGGTTGCTGATCTATTGGCAGCGTTCAACTTTGGTCACTACACCGGATTTGACATCGATGAGTTGCTGGTCGACGCAGAGGCCGATGGAATCTTGGACCTGGGGGAGTTGCAGCGAACCTCCTCTTTCTTGACGCACGAAATCTTCAACCAGCATCACAGTGAAACCGAACTGCTGCGATACATCTTCAAGTTGATGAGTCGGGATCTTTCGCTGGCACACTCCATGATTCCGTTGGGGTCGTGCACGATGAAGTTGAACGGTACCAGTGAGATGATCCCGGTGACTTGGCCTGAGTTTTCCAACGTGCATCCGTTCGCTCCTGATACGCAATGGCGCGGCTACACGTTCATGTTTCGCGAGCTGGAACGCTGGCTATGCGAGGTCACTGGATTCTCGGCCGTCAGCTTGCAACCCAATGCGGGAGCGCAGGGGGAGTACGCTGGTTTGTTGGTCATTCGTGCTTATCACGAGCACATGGCGTCCAAGGCGGGAGCCAAGAATGTTCGTGATGTTTGCTTGATTCCCACATCGGCACACGGCACCAATCCAGCTTCGGCGGTGATGGCCGGAATGAAGGTCGTTGCGATCAAATGCAGCGACAATGGCGATATCGACATGGATGACCTGCGAGCGAAAGCCGAGCAACATAGCGACCAGCTATCGACGTTGATGATCACGTACCCGTCGACTCACGGAGTGTTTGAGTCAACGATTCGCGAAGTTTGCGATGTGATTCATCAGCATGGCGGCCAAGTCTATATGGATGGTGCCAACATGAACGCGCAAGTTGGTTTGACGAGTCCAGGGAATTGTGGCGCTGACGTCTGTCACTTGAACTTGCATAAAACGTTTTGCATTCCCCATGGTGGCGGCGGTCCAGGCATGGGGCCAATCGGCGTTGCCGACCAGCTGGTGCCGTTCCTGCCTGGGCACCCGGTCGAACGCCCTGACACAGCGGGTGAGTTTGCGATCGGTCCCGTTTCTGCGGCGCCCTACGGAAGTCCCAGTATCTTGACGATCAGCTACGTCTACATCGCCATGATGGGCGCCGCTGGTCTAAAGAAGGCAACGCAAGCGGCGATTTTGAATGCGAACTACATGGCCAAGCGATTGAGCGAGCAGTTTGACATTCTTTACACCGATGCCAATGGATTCGTGGCTCACGAGTTTATCGTGGACTGTCGCAGCTTCGAAAAATCTGCCGGCGTCAGAATTGAAGACATTGCCAAGCGTTTGATGGACTATGGCTTTCACGCACCCACCATGTCTTGGCCTGTACCTGGGACGCTGATGATCGAGCCCACCGAAAGTGAATCCAAGGGTGAGCTGGATCGTTTCTGCGACGCGATGGTTTCCATTCGTGCTGAAATTCAGGCGATTGAGGACGGCAAGTTGGATCGGGAAGACAATCCGCTTCGCAACGCACCTCATACGGTTCATGAGATTGGCAAGGACGATTGGGCTCATCCCTATTCTCGCCAGCAAGCGGCTTGGCCAATGTCCTACTTGCGAGACGCGAAGTTCTGGCCTTCTGTCGGACGTATCGACAATACCTATGGTGACCGGAACTTGGTGTGCTCTTGCCCGCCGATGACGGACTACGAGTCCGAGTAGAGTCAAACGAATCGTCAAGGACTGCGAAGATCCAATGTTGAATCAAGACCAAGCAAAACGGATCCTGCAATTCTTGCGAGATCACCAGGAGGACATGGTTTCCCGCGTGGTGGATTACGCCAAGATGGAAACGCCGTCCTCTGACAGCGAAAGCCAGGGCCCCATGTTCGATCGGCTCGCAGCGGACTTCGCGACAATTGGTTTCGATTGCCAGCGGTTTGCTGGTGACCAATCGGGCGGTCAGATGCTGGCGGTCGCCAAAGACGAACCTGAAGGGGCGCAACGGCAATTGTTGCTTGGGCATTGTGACACCGTTTGGCCGCATCGGACATTGGAATCGATGCCTGTCCACGTCAGTGACGGGCGACTGTTTGGCCCGGGTGTCTACGACATGAAAGGCGGGCTCGTGCAAGCCATGTTTGCACTGAAGGCGATCGACGCACTTGATATGTCGGTTCCGCTCTCGCCGGTCTTCTTCATCAACTCGGACGAAGAAATTGGCAGCGCCGAGTCGGTGGATCGGATTCAGGGTTTGGCAAAGCAAGTCGAGCGAGCGTTCGTGTTGGAACCAGCTTTGGAACCGGGCGGGCGGATCAAGACGTCTCGCAAGGGGGTTGGTCGATTCACAATCACCGTCATAGGTCGTGCTTCACACGCGGGGTTGGCTCCAGAGAAGGGGATCAGTGCCATTCTCGAATCCTCGCATGTGATCCAATCGTTGTCTGCTTTGAACGATCCTCGGCAGGGCGTCACGGTCAACGTTGGAAAAATCTCGGGTGGAACGCAGCCCAACGTGGTTGCCGCAGAAACAGCGATGGTGGTCGACGTGCGTGTGCCGACGCAAGCCGATGCGGATCGCATCGAACATGCGATTCGGTCCTTGCAGCCAACCCTGGAGGGGGCTGAGTTGCAGATCAGCGGCCAAGTGGGGCGTCCACCGATGGAATCGACTGATCGGAATCAGAAGCTATGGAAGACTGCAGCGAGTGTTGCAGAGCTGCTCGGTCTGCCGATCGAAGCTGGCGCCGCCGGCGGAGGATCCGACGGCAACTACACCAGTTTGCATACCGCGACCTTGGATGGATTGGGCGCCGTTGGCGACGGGGCTCATGCGAACAACGAGCACCTGATCATTGAAAAGATGCCCGAGCGAGCTGCACTGCTGGCGTGCATGTTGTTGTCCTAGCGTGACTGCGACTTCCAACCGCAGTGAATTGCCATGCGAAAACTGCGGCTGGAAGCCGCAGTCACGTTGGAGCAGCTTTCTAGGCTGCTCGACGACGACGACTGGCGTTCTCGATCCGCTCTCGGACGGTGGCGTGTGGACCGGTGTCATTTGACAATGGATCAGCGTACCAAGCTCGTTGTTCGATCGATTCCAACACCTGCTCCGCAACCACGACAGCTCTGGCACCCGCGTCACCGTCAACAGTCGGTGAAACGCCGGTTTGAATGCTGATCACAAAGTCGTGAAGTTCATCTAGGATCGCGTTACGCGGTTCCAGTTCCAACGTTTCGCACTTCAAACGCTGGCTGAAGAGTTCGCCCGAATATCCCAGTGGGTTTTCCGTTTCGGCAGAAAGGTCAAAGACACGATTGACGACGGTATCGCAAGGCTTGACCACCGAAAGTGCCGGGGCACCAAAGTCGATTTCAGCGAAACCGTTGCTGCCGAAGACCTGCATGTTGCGAGCAGCGGTTGGGCTGACTCGGGAGGCTTTGAGGTTGGCGACAAGTCCACACTCGAACTCGATGCGAGTTTCGGCAAGGTCTTCGTGGCTACTGATCAAAGCCAGGCCGCTGGCGGATACCGATTTGACCGGTGCATCGGTCATCGAAAGGACCAGATCCAAATCGTGAATCATCAAGTCCATCACGACACCAACGTCCAGGCATCGGCCAGGAAAGCTGGAAGCGCGAACAGCTTCGATGTACTTCACGTCGACCGCGAGGTCCTCGAGTGCGGTGAACGCCGGATTGAATCGTTCGACATGGCCGACTTGCAGCGTCAGTCGTTTGGCGGAAGCGTGCATCGCGAGTCGTGTGGCGTCGACGCCTTTGATCGTTAGCGGTTTCTCGACCATCAGGTGCTTGCCGGCTTTGAGAAGATCGTCGGCGATGCTGGCGTGAGCGTCGGTTGGGGCGGCGATCACAGCTGCGTCGATCTTGCCGATGCAGTCTCGGTAGTCAGCGTAAGTTGGAACTGAGAATAGTTCCGCAGCGTGCTCGCGAGCGGCTTCAAAAGGATCGCTGATCGCGACCAATTCGGCGCCCTCGACCTGGCCAAGTAGCTTGGCGTGAATGCGTCCCAAATGTCCCGCACCGATGACTGCAACCCGTAGCTTGCTCACGCTGCTTTTTTCCTTTGTTGGCGACCCCGTCCGTGGCGTCCGCCGCCGGCGTTGTCAATGAAATCAAATAGATGCTTGAGAACTGGCCGAATGGGGCCAGAATTCAACAGTTCGGTTCGTGCCGTCTCGACACCGACGCGGCTTCGATACAGCATCTTGTAGGCGGTTGTCAGCACCTTGATGTCGTCTTCGGGATAGTCGTGTCGCTTCATCCCCACCGAGTTGACTGCCCGTGGCTTTGAAGGTTGGCCATCAACGATCATGTAGGGAGGAACGTCGTGAAGGACGCGGCTCATCGCACTGACGAAGCTCAGTTGTCCGATGGATGCAAAGTGGTTGACTCCAACGCCGCCAGCGATCGTGACGTCGTTGTGTACATGCACGTGTCCACCCAACATGGCGTTGTTGGCGATCACGATCCGGTCACCGAGGCAGCAGTCGTGTGCGACGTGCGTGTTGCACATCAGATAGTTGTTATGACCAATTCGGGTCACGCCATCTTCTTTTTCAGTCGCCCGGTTCACGGTGCAGTGTTCGCGAAGCGTGTTTCCGTGGCCAATCTCGACTCGCGTCGGCGTCCCCTGGTAGCTGGTGTCTTGCGGGTGGGCACCGATGACGCAGCCAGGGAAAATGTGATTGTCTTCCCCGATGTCGGTCACACCGGAGATCACAACATGATCTTCGATCAGCGTGTTATCACCGATCGTGACATCCGGTCCGATCACACAAAAATGTCCGACACGGACGTTGTGGCCGAGCTTTGCGCGTGGGTCGACGACGGCGGTCTTGGCGATCACTGTGGTCATGATGGCTCCGTTGTCTGGAGTTCACTGGTATGAGTTCGAGATCGTGCGGTTAGGCGATTTTTCGATTCTCTGAATCTGGAAACGTCGTCTGCGTGTGTGATTTGTCGGCTTCCGAACTAGCAAGTCTGGCCAATTGTTTTGCCATTCTGCCATTTAGATTGTGACCGCCTCGAAATGAAACCACTCGACCAATCAGTTCGATGCCTGATAAGGCAAGGTCACCAATCAGGTCCAGTGTCTTGTGGCGTGCACACTCGTTGGTAAAGCGGTACTCGTTGTCAATCGGCCCATCGTTCCCAATGACCAAGAGGTCTTGGTTGGTGACATGGGATGCCACTCCTGAATCACGAATTTGCTTTGCCTGATCGGCAGTCACAAAAGTTCGTGCAGGTGCGACTTCTCGAATGAACCGATCCGGTGTCAACTCAACTCCAAACGCTTGCGGTGCGATCGGGGTCTTGTCGTCAAAGCTCAGTTGGTACTCAAAGTAGCTTTCGTTTCGCCGTGGTGGGACTGCCTCAATCCAACCGTCGGGCGAGCCGATTCGATAACGGTCTCGAATCACAAGTTGTCGTTTTGCTTTGGCTTGAACAATCAGGCCAGCGGTTCGCAATTGCTCGGTATACGCGAGGCTACTGCCGTCGAGGGCGGGCAATTCCTCGGCATCAATTTCGACGATGCAATTGTCGCTTTCCATGGCAGCCAGAGCGGCCAATAGATGCTCGACCATTTGGAATCGTGCTTGACCGCAAACGAGATTCGTTCGCAGAGCAGCATCTTCACGATGTTCGACCGAAGCGAGGCACTGGGGTTGTGAAGGCAGGTCTGTTCGGATGAGCTGAATGCCCATTCCGACAGCGGCGGGATGCACCGACACACAGACTTCTTCACCACTCCAATAGCCACGGCCCTGGATCTGGCAAGATACTGCGATCGTATGTTCGTTGCGTGAAGGATTCACGCTTCGCCCTCCTGGCGCGACCTGCTGGCACATCCTTGTGCAAGCGAATTGACTATCAAACCACAATCAATTGGAAATTGGAGGTGGTCATCAGAATCACACGTCACACAACCGTGTGACGCGTGATTCCTGTTTCCATATGCCTAGCGAGTCGTAGCTGGTGCAGCTCCGCCCTTGGCAATTTCGTCTTGCATCATTTTGTCCAAGTACTGCATCACGCCCTTGGTCATGTCCAAACTGTCGTCGTGATAGACGATGTTTTTCATGACGCCACGGATGACAGTGTCGCCCTTCTCAAGATCCATGTCTTCGCTGTTGTAGCGTAGAACCAAGTTGATCTTGTAGTGTTGGGCCAAGAATTTTACGCCCGATGCGATACGCTGGTAGTTCGTGTAGTAAATACGAGCTTCCGCGTCCGCTAGTTCTTTACGCTTGCGGGCCATGTCCAATCGCAACTTCGATTCCATGCCGGCAACTCGTTCTTCTTGCGCAGCATAATCGGGTGTGTTGATCTTGAACGCCTTCAGCTGTTGAGCCGCTTGACGAAGCTCTTCTTGCTTGGCCTTGAATTGACCGTCGTAGGTCTTCAGGTCGTTTTCAACCTTCGTAACCTGTGACTTGATTCCATCGTGATGCTTGAAGATGTATGCAACATCAACCACCGCGATACGATGCCCTGCGTCTTGTGCCTGCACTTTCGTGGGGGCGAGAACACTGAGGGTAAGGATGGCCAATGTTGTGACCGCTATTCCAAAAAATCGCACGTCCGCTCTCCTTGCGTTGTGGGTGCGCACCAAAAACTGACAGTCGTGTTGATCCTCGATTTTCAGGTGTCCATCACCTTCAATCGAGACACTCGTATCAATCCGTCGAACTTGCTTTCGACGATTTCGATTCGCTCCGGATTGTGTCACCACTCTGCGTGGCAGTAAAGATCGAAAAGCCCCTACGTGGAGTCCGATCAAAGTTTTTTTTCAATTTCCTTTTCGACAGCAAAGCTGCCGCTTCCCTGCGTGAGTTGCTCGTGGAAGCACCGTTGATCAAGGTCGTGAACCCAAGCGAATCGTAAGATCCATGCTCTCGCCATCCCGAATCAACTGAACTTTTAGCTCATCACCAGGTGATTTTCGCCGCATCAATTCCAACACGTCCGTTGGTTGTTGAATTGGCTGGCTAGCCGCCTTCACTAGTTTGTCACCCTTCATCAGTCCCCCGTTTTCGCCAGGACCATCAGCAACCACTTCCGAAATGACCACATGAGGGCCTTGAACGGACAAGGAAACGCCCATGAATGCCGTCATCTGACGGCGAATTTGGACTTTCTTGTCTGTCTGAATGTACTTCGGTCGGTCCTGACGAATCGCAAGATCCAACGTGACACTGGAAACTGTATCGGTTATCCGGGTCAGGCCACCGAAATCGATTTTGTCGAAATCGTCAGATGGGCGATGATAATCGTTGTGGAGCCCTGTGAAGAAGAAGAGCACGGGAATCCCCACTTCATAAAACGATTGATGATCGCTGGGGCCATAGCCCGTGGCCACTTTGAAGAGCTTGAACTTCTGGACTTGGTTGACTCGTTCGACCAACGCTTCGAGGCCCTCGCCCGATCCAGTGCCATAAACCGTCAGTTCGTTGTCGCGAAGCCGACCGACCATGTCCAAGTTCACCATGGCGGTGGTCGAGTCCAGCGGAAAACGTGGATTGCGAACATAGTGCTTGCTGCCCAGGAGTCCTCGCTCTTCTCCCGTGAAGGCGATGAAAACGACTCGCCGATGAGAGGCGACCCCTGCAAGTGTCTGTTTCATCGTGGCTGCAGTTGCAAGCAAAGTGGCTGTGCCGCTGGCGTTGTCGTCCGCACCATTGTGGATTGCCACGGTCCCTGGAGCCAGCGATCCAATGCCACCCATTCCAACATGATCGTAGTGAGCACCAACCACGACGGTTTCTTGGGCCAGTTGTCCGCGACCTGGAAGGATGCCGATCACGTTGCTCGAGCGTGCGACAGCGGGTTTCAGCTCGACTCGCAACGCCGAACGGACCTCAGGAACGGCGAAACTCTGTGGAAGAAGGCTACGATTGATTTGGTCCTCGAGGTCCGCGAGCGACTTGCCGCGCGCCTGTTGGAGAACTTGATCGATCAGGTCACGAGCAACAGAAACCACAGGAACCGAGTCTTTGCCACGCTGCCCAGCTTGGGCGATTGCCAAAACGCCACGCTCTGCCTGTTTCAGATCAAGCTGCCTCGATTCGATCATGGACTGAATCGACTCGATTGATTTTTGCAATTTGGCCCGAATGTTGACGGCACCGGCGGGTAGATTTTCCAGCTGCTTAACGGCCGTGGCTTTGCGAGCACGCTCGCGGTCGATGGCGTTCTGCACCTCTTGAACTTGCTTTCGGACGCTTGCGCGGTCGTTGACCAGGATCACCGCCGCAGCACCGTGTTGAATCGCGTTCTGGATCTTGGTCGCAAAAAACGCGTGACGAGTATTCTTGGTTCCGTCGAACGGACTGTTGGGGTCTGATGCACCAGGCTCTTTTCGCAACACGATCACGATCGCACCGGAAGCATCAATTCCCGCGTAGTCATCGTAATTCAGTTTTGGGGCGGTGATGCCGTACCCGACGAAAGCAACCGGTCCGACAACTTGCCCGCTGCCACTTCCGACTGATAGCGGGTTCATGCCCTCACCCAGAGAGGCTTTGATCCGATTGAACGCGCCGCCTGAATGATCGATTGCAATTCGATTGTTGGCTGGCGGACCCGGGCGAGCGCTAACGTTGATCGACAGGGTTTGGAACGGAGATCCGTTGAAAAGGTTCGTGTCCAGACCGATGGCCTTCATTCGGCCTGCGATGTAATTGGCGGCGACGTCGATGGTGTCGTCTTCGACACTGCGGCCACGAAGTTCTTCGCTCGCTAGATACTCAATGTCATCACGCAACTGTTGCAATTGCTGTGATTGGCGATCGGTTTCCGTTTCGGAAAGCCTTTCCTGCGTCCAGCCAGGCAGGGTATCGCACAAGAGAAGACAAAGCAGGACAAGGCGGATGGTCAAGTTGTCTTTCCCCTGCGTTCTAACGTGTATGGAGACTGCATTGTTGCACTTCGAGGTGCCCCCCAGTGTTTGGGGGGGAATAACGCAACAGCACTATTCTGGCGTGCCAAGGTCCTCACCGCGAGTTGGGGTCTCGCGAATCAATGTGGCGTTTACAAAGATTGGCAGCTCTCTTGCTCCGGGACGGTCAACGCGCTAGCGACCGGAGCAATTTTCGAATGCTACAACTCATCGTTTTCACGAACCTGACTTCTTCCTTTGCTCACTTCGACTCCCCTCTCCTCGAGGGAGAGTGAAGTTCAGGAATCCACCGGCGGTGCCCGAAAGGGGAAGTGGGGTGCTGCGGCGTTACGCCGTTTTTACCTTCTCACCTCGTTGGATCAGCCACAACAAAATCGGGCTGGCAATGAAGATCGAACTGTAAGTTCCGACCAGCACGCCGATCACCAAAGCAAACGCGAAGGCGTGGATGCCTTCACCACCGAAGGCGTACAGCAGCAAGACCACGATCAAGGTGGTGATCGAAGTCAACAACGTACGACTGAGCGTCTGGTTGATGCTGGAGTTGATCATGTCGGCCGTCAGGCGTGGTGCTTTGCCCTTGGTTTCTCGGATGCGGTCAAAGACGACGATCGTATCGTTCAACGAGTAACCGATGATCGTCAAAATTGCCGCGACCACGGTCAGACTGATCTTGAACGGGTCGATCAACAAGAAACCAAATGCGTCTGCCAACCAGTAGCTGACTGCGATGGCTCCCAACGTGATCAGCACGTCGTGAAGCAACGCGGCAACAGCTGCGAAGCCGTAAAGGACTCGTTGAAATCGGAACCAAATGTAGCCGATGATGCACAGGATACTTGCGAACAGGGCACCAAAGGCACGACCGATCATATCGCCAGCAACGCGTGAACCGACACTACTGCTGCTGATCCAGACGGGATCAGAGCCCATGGAATCGGTGATCTTTTCCATCACCAAGTCAGCTTGGGCGGCGGCCAAAGGAACGTCGACTTTCCATTTCGAGAATGTCAGGGATGACTCAGGAGTCCAGTCATCGGTGCCAGAGCCGATGGGGCTCAGGTTGATGACTCGGTCGGTCAGGGGAACTTCGACCTCGAGGGCGGCTGCGACCAGAGCTTCTTTCAGCGTGATTGCGTTGACCGAAGCCCCGCTCTTCTCACCGTTCTCGCTGGACTCTTCGCCTTCGATGCCGAACTGAATGATGGCACTGCTCACAACAGAGCCCATGCCATCGGAGACTTCTGGGGCCGACGGAGCGGCGTCGCCTTCGGCTGGTTCCGCTTCCTGAGCTCGCGCTGCAGTCAGCATCACACCGTTGTCACGACGCGTTGTCGATGATTGGTCACCAGCGGGGGTGATCGAGATGTTGTAGGTCACCAGTCCCACTGATCCATCATCGGCGAAAGCTTTGGAGATCGCACTCTTGAGGTCATTGACCTGCTCGAATGATGAGTCCACTTTGTAGACGGTTTGGTCAGGAATCTCGGCCATGCTAACGCCGTTGACGGTGAATGGCAGCTGCTGTCCGTCCTCGGTAAGCATTTGAGTCTTCACGATTTCGCGGATCTTGTCTGCCGGTGTGGCTTGATCCAAGCGGAATTGAACCGATGAGCCACCTGCGAAGTCGATGTCGAAAATCGCTTTGCCACGGAGGAACAACGAGGTGATTCCGATGCAAACGAAGATGGCGGAAGCAGCCAGAGTGAGTCGGCCGACTCCCATGAAGTCCATCCCCTTCTCGCCTGAAATTGCGGAGCGGAGTGAGTTGACGCCATCGGACATGCTGAGCGACAAGAAGCCGTAACGCTCGGAAAAGTCAAACAGGGTTCGCGAAACGTAAATCGCAGTGAACATCGAAAACAGGATGCCCAAGATCAACGTCACGGCGAATCCGCGAATCTGATCGGTACCGATCGCATACAAGACGATCGCTGTGATCAGCGTCGTCAAGTTGGCGTCGATAATCGTCACGGTAGCTTTGGCAAATCCATTGCGAATTGCCATCCTGGCTGCCGCTCCTTTCTTGAGCTCTTCGCGTATCCGTTCAAAGATCAGCACGTTCGCGTCGACCGACATACCGACCGTCAGCACCAATCCAGCCAGTCCAGGCAAGGTCAATGGTTGGTTGATCAACACCATCGTCGCCATGATCATCAGCAGGTTCATGATCAAGGCAACACACGCGATCACGCCGGCGAAGCGGTAATAGACCAGGATGAACAAAATCACCAGGATGCCCGAGGCACCAATCGCCCAGACACCCTTTTCGATGGTGTCCTTTCCAAGCGTGGCGTCGATCTGGTTCTCAGCGATCGGTTGTGGCGTCAAAGCAGCAGGAAGTTGGCCAGCTTTCAAAATCTGAACCAAGCCTTCGACTTCTTGTCGGGTGAAACGACCAGTGATTCGGCCTTCCTTGCGAATGGGTTGCAAGATGTTGGGAGCTGACAGCAGATTGTCGTCCAACACGATGCCCAGTTGTCGTTGACGCTGGCCAACTGGTGCGTTGTTGGTGGTGAGTGCAAAGAACTTTCCGGATCCACGATCGGTCAGGTTGAAAGCAACCGCAGGAGCACCATTTTGATCGAAGGTGCTGGCCGCGAACGCGAGGTCTTCGCCCGTCACGTCCAACAGAGGATTGACGATCATCAAGGTTTCGAGACCTTTCAGTCCTTGCTGATCAATCCACGCCGCGATCAGTGCCTCGGCATTCTCGCCACGCGTTTGTGGGGGCAGCGTGACTAGCTTTCCGGTCGATGGGTCACGAAGGATTGCGCTTGCGACGTTCACGCGAACAGCACCAACGGGTTTTCCATCGACTTTTTCACGATCGACGTTGGCCCACAAGCCAAGCACGTTTCCGTCGGGGCCGCGAACGGTATCGCTGGTGCGAATCGATTGGTCAGGCGAGTCTGCCTGCTCGATCGCCATGTTGATTTCAGCTTGATGATCAGCCTGGTTTGCGACGATCGCAAAACGCAGAATGCCAGCCTCTTCGATCAAACGCTTGATTCGATCCACTTCAAATTGATCGACTTCAGGGACGATGATTTCGATTTGGGACTCACCGTAAGGCCGAATGATGATCTCTTGAGTACCACTCGGGTTGATCCGCCGGGTGAGTGGGCCGACCAAGTCTTCCGACTTGATTTGCTGACCTTCCGCTTCGACGGCGCTCAATTTGGCAGGATCGATTTCGTAAACCAGAATCGTGCCACCGCGAAGGTCGACACCAAGTTTGGGCCAAGCGTTCAGCAGCACGACGCCACTGGCGATCAGCGCTAAGAGGACCCAGCCGAAGCGGGTTCCGTAGTTTGGCATCTTGAAGGTCTTGGCAAGGAAATTGCCAATCAGGAAAGGCAAAATCAGCACCGCCAACGCGATTGCGACTGCCCCCCATTGTTCCCAAGAAACACCTCGGCTCACCGTGCCGGCCTGAGTTTGGCCAAGCAGTTCGCCAAACATACCTGTGGCGTTGAGCGTGAAATCGGTCAAAAAAGAGCAGTCCATCTTTGCTTTCTGAATCGTATTCGAGGATTCGTGAATATCTTTGTTTCAATATGCGAAGTTCGTTGTGTCTCAAACTTCGTTGGCATCCAGACACAACACTTGTGTCATGAATGTTGTTACTTGTCCTTCGTGCCGGAAGCGGTTTCCTTGTTCTTGCCGGCGGTAGCATCGGTCACAATTTTGGCAATCGCTGTTCGGTTCATTTTGACGCGAGTGCTTTCGTCAAATCTCACCGTGACCACATCACTGTCGGCAGAAGCCGCCACGATCGTCGCGTGAATGCCGCCAATGGTGACGACTCGGTCATTCTTCTTCAGCGTCGACATCATGTTTGCTTCTTCCGACTTTCGACGGCGCTCTGGCAAGATGAAGATGAAGTAAAACAGAAGGAATAGCCCTACCAAGGGCGTCATCGGACTGCGCAGAATGCTGACAAACGGTGAGGCGGGGGCTGCAGCAGCTTCCTCTTGAGCCAATAGGCTGAGGGTAGAGAAAGCGATAGCAACGAATGTAGAAAACAACGGAAAGCCTTTCCGCGATGGGGCGGCCCCAGTTAGACCGCTAGCGAGGACTCGCTAGCCTGGGCTCAATTTACGGATGCAGCATGATATGGAAGCCTAAAAAACGTCACAAGCCCAGCAGTTTTCCGGACTTGCCGCTATTGAATGCCTGAGGCGATTTCGAGCGAACGAAATCCTGATCCGAAAGCCTGTTCAGGAATGACAGCAATCGTCGTGTTCTTTGACCCGCTGCCTGGAGTTAGGATCTCGCTGGGGTTTCTTTTGATGCGACTTTCAAACCAGGCAAATCACCATGAATCTTCCTGATTGGCCGCCTCCATGGCCCGAAATACGTTCGGCGGTGGAGCGTTGCCTGGAATCTGGCCAGTGGGGAAGCTACCACTCGGACGTCTGCCAAGCCCTGGAAAAACGCCTGACGTCGGACTTTCAAACCGCTGCCTGCCGGCTCTGTTGCAGCGGAACAGCTGCCTTGGAAATCGCCCTTCGTGCCTGCCGGATTGGGACCGGAGACGAAGTGATTGTCGCCGCTTTTGACTACCCAGGGAATTTTCGCACCATCGAATTGCTGGGAGCGAAGCCGGTTCTGGTTGATGCAGAGTCGGATTCTGCTGGAATGAATGTTGGCCAACTTGCCCAGACTACCGGCGACCAGGTTCGCGCGGTCGTGGCCAGCCATCTGTTTGGGGTCGCCGCCGACATCCAAGCCATGCGCGAGTTATGTGACGATCGCGGCTGGGTCCTGATCGAAGACGCTTGTCAGGTCGCCGGGATGCAGATCGACAATCGACCTGCCGGCAGTTTCGGTCACTTCGCGACGCTCAGCTTTGGCGGCAGCAAGTTGGTCTCCGCTGGCAGTGGCGGCGCGTTGCTGGTCAACTCAGATCGGCTCGCGGCGCGGCTGGGAAGCCTGCTCGACCGACCCGGCGAAACCTTTCCGCTGTCACCTCTCCAAGCCGCTGTGATTGATCCTCAGCTCGATCGACTTGCAGAGCTGAACGCACAGCGAAACGAGACAGTCTCGTTCATCGAAAGCGAACTGAATTCACGGCTGCCAAAATGGAGTTGGCTTAGCAAGCAGAAACCGAATCATAAGCCGGCCGCGTACAAGGTTGCTTGGACTGCGGAGTCCAGTGAGCAGCGTGCCCGAATCGTTTCCCAAGCAACGTCGCTTGGTCTACCAATCGGCGAAGGGTTCCGGTCGATGTCGGGTTGCAGCGACAAACGTTGTCGCAAACCAATGCCAACGCCGCGAGCAGACCTGTTGAGCGAAACACTGTTTGTGTTGGATCATCGCGCGCTACTGATTCCTGAATCGCAACGCCACGAACTCGCGCGTCTGCTGATTCAGTTGCACGATCAAGTTTAGTGTTTTGTTCAAAGCTGAGATCGGAGGGCTTGCGCCCTGCCGCTAGAATGGGTTCGCGTAACGGCGCGAGCCGTCCGGTTCTGAACTCCATCGATTGCCACGCGAAATGCTGTTTCAGGCCGCGTTTTGCTGGTTTTTTCGCTCAGCTGCTCGGGCTAGCTTCTTGGCAACTCGCTCCGGAGGTGTCCGCCAGCGCCGATGCAACCACCAGTACTGCTCCACCGAAGGTTCGATCGCTGCGGCCAGTTGTCCGTTGTACCACTCGGTCAGTTTGGTCACCGACTCGCAGTTGCCCTGTGGATCATTCAAGGGATCGGCTGGTGCTGAGCAACTGAATTCGAATTGCATCGGCTGTCCGTCGACACGACAGTTCGATCCGACCAGCATCGGGGCATTGGAACTCAATGAGAACAACGCCAGAGCTTTGTGGCAGGAGGCAGGCACGCCCAGGAAGTCGACCCAGCATCCTTTTGGGCCGGCATGCTGGTCAGCCAAGATCGCCAAGATTCCGCCATCCTGTAAGTGCTGATCGACCTCGTTAGCGCAGCCATCTTTGTCGACCATGTGTTGGCCCTTGGCACCGCGAAACCGCTCCACCCAGCGATGCAGGAAAACGTTGTCCAACCGACGCGCGATCGTCAGCGTGCTGAAGCCCATCAATCCGGAAACGTATCCTCCGACCTCGAAATTTCCGAAGTGACCGGTCACCATGATGGTGGGCCGATCGTCGAGCAGGTAGCTCATGAATTCGCGATTCGATCGAAACGAAACGTGCTTTCCCCAATTGCAGCGATGCAGACGGCGCTGGGCCCAGGCGATCTCACAGACCATCAACAACAGGTGATGCCACATCGCGAAGGACAAGCGTTGTCGTTCTTCGGGGCTGGAGTTGGGGAAAATTTGCTGCAGGTTATGTTCGGTCGCGTTTCGACGAATTTTGAGTGGTCCCGATACCAGCCACGCCAATCCGCGGCAGACCGAATCCCCCATATCAAAGGGCAGCGTCTGAATCACCGAAACCAACAATCGGACCAACGCGTAGGCGGCAAAGTCGACCGAGAGTCGGGCGAGAGAGCGGACGAAGGGGAGTCGGGCGGCGATAGGCACGGGAGCTTCCTTGCTGGATGTGCGGGGGACAATTCGTCGATCGAAGCGAAAAAATCCCCGTAATACCTGATTCTTTCCATATTTTGGCTCTCAAATCCAGACAGATTCGCCCGCCTTGTTACTTTGGCTAAGAAAGGCCACGATTGTCGCCTGCTCGTCGAATCGAACCATCCTGCCTCGGTATCTGCCCAGAACCATGAACGAACCTTGCGCCATCATCTTGGCCGCCGGTAAAGGCACTCGAATGAAGAGTGACTTGCCCAAAGTGTTGTGTCCCGTCGTTGATCGTCCGATGATCCACTTTGTGGTCGATGCATTGGAGAAAGCTGGCATTCGCCGGCATATCGTGGTCGTCGGCTATGAGGCGGACGCGGTTCGCCAATCGCTCGAATCCCGCGGCGGCAACTTCGAGTTCGTCCTGCAAGAAGAGCAGCTTGGCACCGGACACGCGGTCCAGATGTGCCGCGATGCCCTGAAAGACCAAACGGGACCCACGATCGTGGTTGCGGGCGACTCGCCACTTTTGCAGGCCTCCAGCCTGGAGAAACTGCTCGGGCATTTCAACGAACAACAGCCCGCCTTGTTGCTGGGGACGCTCAAGCACGAAGATCCAACTGGATTGGGTCGGATCGTTCGGGATGCCTCGGGAGCCTTCACGGGAATCGTTGAGCACAAGGACGCGACGCCCGAGCAATTGGAGATCACGGAAGTCAACATGAGCACTTATTTGTTCAACACTTCCGACTTGCTCCGTTCTCTGGACATGCTCAGCAACGACAATGCGCAGTCCGAATACTACCTGACCGATTGTGCTTCGTTGCTTCGAGAGGCGGGACGCCCCGTCGAAGCGATCGCCTGCCTGCAGCAGTGTGAAGCCCTTTCGATCAACAACCCCGATCAACTCAAAATGGTCGACGAAGAAATGCGAAAGATGGGCTATGCGTGAACTGAAGATTTTCAGCGGCCGCGCCAACTATTCTTTGACGGCCAAAATCTGCCAGCACCTGCACCTCGATCCTGCTGCGATCACGTTGGGGAAATTCCCGGACGGCGAGAACTACTGCAAGTTGGATGAGGATGTGCGCGGACGTGACGTGTTTCTCGTGCAGCCAACGGCACCTCCGGTCAACGACAACTTGATGGAGTTGTTGATCATGATCGATTGTTGCAAGCGGGCCAGCGCCGAGAGGATCACGGCAGTGATTCCGTACTACGGCTACGCTCGGCAAGATCGTAAAGACGAAGGCCGTGTACCGATCACCGCCAAGTTGGCCGCCAACATCATCACTCGGGCCGGTGCAGACCGTGTCTTGACGATGGATTTACACGCCGCCCAAATCCAGGGCTTCTTTGATGTTCCCGTAGATCACTTGTATGCCGCCCCGGTTCTAAACGAGTACTTCAGTGACTTGGGTTTGACGGGCGACGACATCGTTGTCGTCAGTCCTGATGAAGGAAGTATCAAGCGAGCACTCGGTCACAGCAAACGACTTGGCGGAGCACTGGCGATTCTGGAGAAACGCCGCACCAGCGCGTTGGAGGTTCGTCAAAGCTCGATCATCGGTGGACCTGTCGAAGGAAAAGTCGCGCTCCTGTTTGACGACATGATCAGTACGGCAGGGTCGATCTGCGGAGCTGCCGAGTTGGTTCGCAAAGCAGGCGCCAAGGCGATTCACATCGCGACCACCCACGGCGTGTTGTGTGGTCCTGCAATCGAAAGGCTACGGGCGGCTCCGGTCGATTCGATCGTGGTGACCGACACGATTCCGATTCCCGCCGACAAGCTGTTGCCCAACTTGGTGCAACTTTCGGTCGCGCCGCTGTTGGCCGAAGCGATCAAGCGAATCCATCACGATCAATCGATCAGCGAACTGTTTCGCGAACGGTAATGCCGTTTGCTCGGGACCGGCTCACTGATCAGCCACGATTTTAAAACAGCTTGCTCACAGCAGGCTTGGTGACCTTTCCCATCGCGTTTCGCGGCAGTTGTTCGACGACGTGCAGCTGCTTGGGGATTTTGTAGCGAGAGAGCCGGTCGTCGCACCAGCCTCGCAGCGTTTCGATCGAAAGCGTTTGTCCTGCGGCCAAAACGACCGCTGCTGCCACGGCTTCGCCCCATGTTTCATCGGCGATCCCGACAACCGCGCACTCGCAGATGGCTGGATGCTCCAGTAACGCTGCTTCGATTTCTAACGCCGATAGCTTGTAGCCTCCGCTCTTGATGATGTCGACGGACTGCCGCCCCATGATCCGGTAGTAGCCCGTTTCCAAAACCGCCATGTCGCCGGTCAAGAACCAGCCGTCGCGAAAGGAGTCATCGGTCGCTTGGGAGCGATTCCAGTATTCGCGGAACACGCAGGGGCCGCGGACTTGAATCTCACCCGGCTCGCCGTCGGATTCGATCGCGCTATCTTGTTCGGATCGCAAACGCACCTCGACGCCAGGCAACGGCATCCCAACCGCACCCGGTCGTCGTTCGCCGTCGTATGGATTGGAGAGCGCCATGCCGATTTCGGTCATGCCATAGCGCTCCAGCAACTTTTGCCCTGTTAAGCCCGTCCAGGTTTCGTGCACGCTGGCCGGCAAAGCCGCAGAACCCGAAATCATCAGTCTCATCGCGGCAAATCCATCAACCACCGGTTGCCGCTGCGTTTCGGGCATCGACTCCAGCGTTTGAATCAACTTCACGTAGATCGTAGGAACCGCCATGAAAACGGAGTACCTCTTCGCTGCAACACGATCGAGAATCGTTTCCATTTCAAAGTGAGCAAACGGCTCAATGGTCGCCCCTGCCCACAACGCACAGGACATCACGTTGATGATGCCATGGATGTGATGCAGCGGTAGGAACAAAGGGATGCAGTCGTCTGAACGCCATTGCCAGGCTTCAATCAATGCCTCGATCTGCGCTTGCACGTTTGCATGCGTGGTCACGACACCTTTGGGTTTACTGGTGGTGCCGCTGGTGTACAGAATCATTGCTCGGCGATCCGTCGAAACGTCCGGCAGCACGACAGATTCAACATCGCCGACGTCTTCTAAAACGAGTAGCCGTAAACCGAGTTTCTCCGTCAGCGGGCAGACTTTCTCTGCCAACTTTGAGGTCGCGAGCACGCAGGTGGGTTGGCTATCGGTCAGTGTGTATTCCAACTCAGGCGACGTGGCAGACAAACTCAGCGGGACGGCAACGCCTCCGGCTTGCCAGATTGCCCACTGCGAGGCGATGTACTCAAGGCCGGCCGGGACCAGGTAGGCGACGCGAGCTTCTGCTAAGTCACTGACAGCATCAAGATCATCGCCGCGATCCAGGATTGCCGCCGCGACGGCCTCGGACCGTTGCAGTAACTGTGAATAGGTGACATCGGCGTTGCCCGTTTGAAGGGCAATGGAGTTGCCGTGCGAACGGGCTCTTTCAATCAGCGGAAGCATCAAGAATTCTCGGTTGGTTTCAGGTTGGTTTCAGGTGGCGGTCTTTGTCTTTTTCAATCGGGTTCATTCACCAACAATGGCTCGGATCACCATGAACATGATCGAAGGCCCCAGCAAGCAGGCCAACCCTGTGTAAAACGTGGCCGTCATCGCCCCGTAGGGAACCAGCTTTGGGTCCGTTGCCGCCAGACCTCCTGCGACGCCGCTGGTGGTTCCCATCAGACCGCCATAGATCAAAGCGGATCGAGGATTGTTCAGACCGATCCAGGGCGCGACCCAGGGCGTCAGTGTCATCACCAAAATCGACTTTACCAATCCGGCGGCAATGCTGAGTGCTTTGACCTCGGGGGGTGCTCCCAATGCGTCGGCGGTAACTGGGCCAACAATATAGGTTGCGGCGCCGCCGCCGATCGTGGTCATGCTGACCGCGTCGCGATAGCCAAACGCGCAGGCGACGCAGGCTCCGACCAGGAACGACATAACGACTCCAAGAAGCAACGAGACGACGCCTGCCAAACCCGTTTTCAGAAACTCGTCGAGCCGGACGCCGAACGCGGTGGCGACGATGGCCAAATCGCGAAACATCGCGCCGCCCATCAGACCAACGCCTGAAAACAGACTGATATCGGAAAGCCCCTTGGAGCCTCCGGTATACCAGCCGCCTGCCAAGGCCAGCGCCAGCCCAATCAGAATCGCAATCGATGAACCATGGATTCTGCCCCGCGTGAGATGCTTGGCAAGAGCGTAAGAAAACCACATCAACGCACCGATCAGCGCGAAAGCAGTGATCAACGAGTACTTGGTGGCAACAGGCTGCAGAACGCTCCAAACTTGATCGATCATCGCTTGTCGCTCTCAAGAGGTTGCTCGTTCTTACCGCCAATTCGACTGATCAGCGGCACCATCGCGAAACAAACAACGACGGAAAGCACACCGGCGAGGATCGGAACGGCGCCGCTACTGAGCGCGGCGATCACATTCTGGCTAGCGGCCATCGCAACCACGATCGGAATGTAGATCGCACTCCAAAACAACACACCTTGCTCGGTTGGACGGGCGAGACGTCCGTTGCGCTGAAGGAAGTCGCAGGCCACGATCAACAACAGCATCGCGATACCAACGCCGCCCACGTTGGCTTGTAGCCCTAGGGCTTTGCCGATCCATTGTCCGACAACGAGCCCGATCATCAGGCAGATCGATAGCAGGGCGGTTCCATAAATGGCCATGGAGGGCAGCTCTTGGTTTCAGAGGGGCGACTGAAAAATTGCCGGCGTATCGTAACATTATCGGTCCGCGCATAGAAAAAGCCGACGTGATTCCTCACGCCGGCGTTTTCGATCAAGCCTTCTAGGCGATTTGTGAAAGGCTAGTTCCCGAAGTAGGTTGGGTTCACAGGCTGTGTTGAGTAGTAGGTTGGGTTCACTGGTTGTGTTGAGTAAACAGGTTGTGTTTGGAACCAGCCGCTTCGGTTGTCGACCGCTCGAGCTCGTGAGTTGCTGAACTGTCCGTACTCTGCCATCGAAATGGCATCGGCTCGTGCGTTGGACCATCCGCCTTGTGCGACGGCTTGACTATTGCTGACCGCGAATCCGCCCATGCTCAGCGCGGTTGAGTTTGCTTGGGAGCGTGATCCCCAACCATTGGCGTAGGATTGGCCGTTACTGATGGCGACTCCGCCGGCTGCGATTGCCGTGCTGTTGCCAGATGCGAATCCGCCGTTGCGTCCGCTGCCTCGCATGTCGGCTCGAGCGTATCCGCCGTTGGTGGCAATCGAGGTTGCGTTCAAGCGTGTGTTGCCACGACCGCTGGCGGTCGAGATCGCTGTGCCGCCGGTGGAGTAGCTGCTGGCGGTGACTTGTGCTTGAGCCTCAGCCGACTCGACTGCGAGGAATGCGACGGCGGCCAGAGCAAGTGTTAGGGTGCGAGTGATCATCTTGAGGGTTCCTTGAATGGATTTGTGAAAGTGATTTTTGGGAGGTCGCTGTTGTCTTCACAAGTACTTGCGGGAGATCCCCCGAAACCCCTTAACGAAATTCAGAAATTGTTTTCCGGCTCTGGTGTTTTTCGGTTTTTGCCGGGTTTTTCGGGGGAATGGCTGGTTTCAGTCTCACGTTTCGATGATTGAGAAGGAGGCTTTCCGACGAGCGGGAGCCCCAAAACGCCTCGGGCGTTGGCCTGATCGGTGAGCCGCTGTTCGTGAGGCCACGGGCAAATTGCAATCCTTCTCCGTACCCTGCCGCTCACGTCGCGGCTCACAAAACGGGTACCGCTCATTGATTCAGGTTCATCATTTCTGAGGATACGGATAGACTTCCGCACGAACAGGTCGGATTCAGTTTCTCAACACCCAGGATGGATTGTTGTCGGAGAACGCGCAAGAAAGAGCAGAAGACATCTTCTTTGACGCTTTGGAGTTGCCCCCAAGCGAGCGTGTCGCGTTCATCTCCGAACAGTGCGGCGATGACGCGAAGCTCCGTTCGCGGGTCGAAGATCTGTTTGCCGCGGATGCGGCTGCCGGTGCCGGAAACTTCTTGGAGTCGCAGTTTCTTGGTGGTGCTACGCTGCCGCCGGCTCCGCCGAAGTCGGATGAACCAGCCACGGAGAACCAGGAACAACGGTTTCGGATTCTCTCGCGATATGAGCAGGGCGGTTTGGGGGAAGTGTTGATTGCCCATGACCGTCAACTGAATCGTGAGGTCGCGGTCAAGCAAATTCGCCCCAAGTGGCTCGAGCACAACGAAGCACGCGAACGCTTTGTTCAAGAGGCCGAGATCACCGGCCGTCTGGAGCACCCTGGCATCGTTCCGGTCTACGCGATGGGCAAGTGGGAAGACGGGCGTCCGTTCTACGCGATGCGATTCATTCGCGGGACAACACTGAAGAAGGTGATTGCCGAGCATCGCCAGGCACACGATGCAACGGACGAACACGACAGGTTGCTGCAGCTGCGCAGCTTGCTGAACCGGTTTGTCGATGTCTGCAACACGATCGAGTATGCGCACAGCCGGCAGATTCTTCATCGAGACATCAAACCATCCAATATCATGGTCGGTCCGTATGGCGAAACCTTGGTGGTGGATTGGGGCTTGGCCAAATTGTTGGACGCGCCGTTCGACGAATCGATGACGGCGGCGTTCGTCGCGCACAATTCAGATGAGAGCGGATCGAGTCGTACCCGCATCGGTGGTGCCGTGGGAACGCCTCAATACATGAGTCCTGAGCAGGCTTCCGGAAAAATCGACGGTGTCGGGATTTGGACGGACGTTTATTTGCTGGGGGCAACTCTCTATCAGATTTTGACCGGTGCTCCGCCTCACAGCGAAGAGTCTGTTTCCAAACTGATCGAACGCGTGAAGCAAGGTATCCTGAAAAAGCCAAGTGAAGTCGAGCCGGACGTGCCTCCGGCAATGGAGGCGATTTGCTTGAAAGCGATGTCGACATCGACGTTCGATCGCTACAGTTCGGCTGCTCTATTGGCTGCGGACGTCGAACGCTGGTTGGCCGATGAACCGGTATCGGTTTACCAAGATCCGGTTTCTGTACGTCTGGGACGTTGGGGGCGACAGCACCGAACCTTGGCGATGAGCGGTGCCGTTGCGGCAATCCTGCTGACCATTGGTTCGGTCATGGGGTCGACGCTGTGGAGCTATCAGCGTTCGCGTCAATTCAAGGTGGAACGCGAACGGAACTTAAAGGAAACGCAACTGGCGGCCAGTCGGCAGCTGAGGCTGATCGAACTGAAACAGTCCGTCAACGATGCATTGGACCTGTCGCTTCGAGAAATCTCGGCCAATCGTTTTTCTGCGGCACTGAATATTTTGAAAAGCTCCGGTGCGTTGTTAGACGAGGAGCCGAGTCTGGCGTCGGAACAAGAAGAGATCCGTGCTCGCTCCCAACGCATCACACGCATCGTGGATTTCTATCGCTTTGCAGAACTCAGCGAACAGTGCAACGTGACCAGTCGCGACACGCATGGGATTTTGGCGTCGACTGCGAGTTTGCAGGCGTTGGAAGTCTGGGATAAACCGGATTGGTGGTCGCACTTGCCGGACCAGGACTTGATGCCAAATCAGCGTGATCAACTGCGATGGGATGTCTACCAGCAATGGTTGATGTTGGATGGGATGTTGGTCAAGACAATTGGCACGCGGTTGTTTGGGCCGTCCAAGTCCGGAGGGACGGCGCGTCTACTGCCGGCGCTCCGCAGGATGCGTTCCTCTACCGGCAAGAGTGAGGCTACTGCGGCATTGGTGGTCAGCGACCGGATCGATTGGTTTCGGCAGTCCGAAGCGACCCGTTGGTATCGAGGCATCGCACACTTTCGATTGGGAAGCGGAAATCGCTTGAAGGGAAGCGAACTGCAGACTGCTCGAAACGCTCAGGATGCGCAGAAGTTGGGCGTGCTGTGCATGATTTCGGCAATGGATCCCACCTTCAACGTCGTCTTTCGTGATTACAAGAATCAAGACGCGATCTCTGCTGGGCGCGACTTGTTCCAGCGTTCGGCCTCACTGCGTCCGGATCACTATTGGACTCAGCTAGCTCTGGCGCAGATGCAGTACTTCATTGCCGATCAAGAGTCGAATCCGACTTGGAAGAGCTATCAGCCCGCGGTTCAAACGATGGGACGCTGTATCGCGATCAATCCCGAATCGTGCTTCGCGTTCGCTGATCGGTCTTCGTTGTTTCGGTTTCAGTCCGAGCGAATGAAGTTGGACACCGATTTGCCAGAGTCGGAACGAAAAGAGCGTGCGTCCGAATTGCTGAAGTGGAGTTTGCAGGACGCTCAAACGGCCTATGGTTTGGGCCGTGATCAGCCGTGGGTTGGTTGGACTTACGGAATGGCGCTCAGTGCGGCCGAGCAAACGGATCAAGCCGTTGACGTTTTCCTAGAGGCCTCGTTGCGCACGCATCCTTTGACCGAGGTGAGCGATGCGACGTTGATACGGGCGGATGATCTTCGTGGTCGGAGCGCTGCGGTCGAACTGGCAAAGGAGCTGATTGATCGTGAGCCCGACAATTCGATGTTCCGAACGCTGTTGGCTTCGATTCTGTTGAACCAGCAGAAGTACGACGAGGCACTCGAGCAGGTCGAGGAAGCTCTGAAACAGTCTGCCGCTCCAGCACACGCGTTTGCGATCCGCGGCATGATTCATTTGCAGCAAGAAAATTTTGAGGAAGCCGCCAAGCATTTTCGAGATGCGATCGATGCGGATCCCGATCACGTTTGGGCAGCCTATGGCGCGGCGTCCTGTGACGATGCGAAGGGGCTGCACGCACTCGCGCTGCGAGGTTTTCAACGCGCGCTCGAGTTGTCGATGACCGATGAGCATCGCGCTGCTTGCTTGTTGGGAATGGGACGCAGCGCCGGCTTCCTGGGCGATTTCGCTGATGCCATGCAAAACGTCTCGTCAGCACAGAGCATGCAGCCTGCCTGTGATATCGCCTCGGTCGCGATTCCGTTGGTGGCACAGTTCAAGAAGCTGCGTGACGAATCTAAGGACCAAACCGAGTTGGTTCCAATGCAAGGCTTCCTGAAGTCGCTCGCTGATTTGATGCGTTCGACCAAGATTGAGTTTGAGGAACCGACCGGAAATCAGACATGGAAAGCGCCGATTCTGAACGGTGACTTCGAGCTCGGTAGCATGCGTTACTGGAGCGACGAGCTGGGAGTCGTTTGGAAGAATGCGGCGGGATACGCGGGCACAGCCCAGGTTTCTGGGACGGAAACGCATCTTGGTAACTCGTCGCTTCACATCGCGGGCAAGGCACTAGGCCTACCGGATCAGCGTGGCAGCACGAGCCAGGAGATCCCGATTCCTGAGAATTCAACGTGCAAACTTTCGGTTTGGGCGAAGGCAGACCAGCTGGAGGCCGGAGCGATCCGGATTCAGGCGGGTGATCGGGGAATGATCAAGATCAAAGCCGGTACCTATGATTGGCGTCAGTTCGAGGTCGAGTTTGAGGTTGGCGATTCGCCCGATCCGACACTGACCGTGGTACCGCTGAAGTTGACACTGACTTCCGCTGGAGCGGGCGATGTGTACCTGGACGACCTGGAGCTGAAGGTCGCTCCGAACTAGTGTTTGCCTGTGTTTTGCGGCGTTTTTTGGTTCGGTGAAGAATTTGGGGGAATTCTTTAAGGGGTTTCTGGGTAGGTCTCGCAGGTGTTGGTGAGGCAGTTGAGAACAACTGCTGAAAACCAAACTCCTAACACCAAGAGAAGACCCATGACCTGTCCAGCAATCAACAAGACTTTCCTCGGCTGCTTCGCAACACTTCTGATCGCGGCAGCAACCGCCAATCCTGCTTCGGCACAACGAGCTGGCTCGTTTGTCGACATCTTCCGCGGGGGAGCCGGAGCCGGTGCAACTGCTGACGGCCAATTCAAATTCGCACAGTCCAAGAGCAGCAGTAAGAACGGCGTTCAGTTCGGACACGGATTCGCAGTCGGGGCCGGTCCAAACGGGATCGCCGTTTCCAACTCAATCGGAGCGGGCACTGGACCGATGGGAGTCGCCCACAACATCAACTTGAACATTGGTCCCAACGGCACACACGTCAGCCAAGGTGGTGTGGTTTCACAAGGTGGCAACCGACGCGTGATCTCTGGCGGCGAGACCGGTGTCAGCAACGGCCAAGTCTACGGCGGAAGCACCTCGACGGGATTCGGCAGCAACACACGAGCCTGGTCTAACAGCAACACGCGACAATGGAACCGGCCTGTTCGCAACTTCCGTCGCTGGTAAACGAGTTCGCCTACCACACGATGCTTGCCATTTTCGGAAGCATCGTTTTCTTCGATCCCACTCCTTCGAATCAACCGTCTAACCGAGAATCCAATCATGAACGTTCAAGTCACCGTCGCAGCACTTACACTTCTCGTCCTTACCTCCAACGTCCAAGCACAAGGCAACTTTTCGGCGGCTCTGGCCGGTCCGGACCTTGGCTCAGTCCAAGGCGAGGTCTTGAATCCAAACTGGAACGTTCGTTTCGCTCCTGTACCTAAGATGCTTCGATTGCACGTGCCCGAGTTGCAAGCTGGCCACGGAGTACTCATCAGCAGGGGCAGCAACGTTCCGAGCTCAGGCATTTTCTATCGACTTCAATCCGGTGACGTCCTGTTGGCTGTCGGTGCCAGGAACATCCATGGGATGGATTCAATTCCGGAAAGGCCCTCGGGAACCTTGGCCGTGCTTCGCAGAGGCGCTGTGATTCCAGTGAGACCGATCGCGGGTTGTATCATGCCTCCCTTTCCTCGCCAGCGGGGACTCGGTCTTCCTACGCAACAGCTGGGAATCAACCCTTGGTCCGGTGGCGTGTCAGCTGTGGCGACTTCGTCTGGCAACGAAAGCGTTTCGGTCAGTCAAAACGGAAATCAGATTTCACTGGAGATGTCACTGCCTGATTTGGAGTCGCAAACGATCCGCTACCAGGGCACCCGTGAATCGATTCGCCGTCAGGTCGAAAGTAGTCAACTGTCACCCGCAGCACGTCAACGAGTCATGGAAGCACTGCAGTAGACCGAACCCTGGTTGTGCCGATTCATCGGCACAACCATCACACGCCCCCCGCGGCGGCACTCGACGTTCCGGAGAGCAAATCCAATTCAGAAATTCCTGTCCCGGTCACTGGGGTCCAGCTAGGCTTGAAAGCACAGCTGGCACCCTATGCTTGGTCTCTTCCCACTAGGTCCTACGATGAAAAGTAACGAAAGCACCCCAAAGCAGATCGACGAACTGGTCGATCAGGTGAGCCGGGGCGAGTTGGCTCGACGCGACCTCCTCCGACGAGTGGTCATCTTGGGCGTCAGTACTGCGGTCGCTTACTCGTTGCTGAACCAAGCCAAGGCGAATGCACAAAACGCAACCACGTTTGCCGTTGGCGAAGAAGCCAGCCCGCCTTCAGCAACAACGCGTGCGATCGGCGAAGAGACTCCTCCTACCTTCACAAGCCAAGCGATCGGCGAAGAAGGGCAGCCCACGACTCGGGCGCTCGGAGAAGAGAATCCAAGTCCGCCGATGACGACACAGAGCTACGGCGAGGAAGGTCGGCCCACGTCATTGTCTTTTGGCGAAGAGAACACGGGGCCGCCGGCCACCACGCAAGCGGTGGGTGAGGAAAACACCGGACCTCCAGCGACGACACACGCTCTCGGCGAAGAAGTCAGTCCTCCCACCAACGCTTACGGCGAGGGGCCGCCAGCGACGACCTATGCGGTAGGTGAGGAGAGCCCGGGCTACACCACGCAAGCGATTGGTGAGGAAGGCACTCGGCCTCCGACCTACACGACCTACGCTGTCGGTGAAGAGCAGTCGCCCAATTGCGTTCGCCCCACACCGACCACACAGGCTTACGGTGAGGAAACGACGACGCCTCCGCCACCGACGTACACGACCTATGCAATCGGTGAGGAAACAACGGCACCACCAGCAACCACGCAGCGCGGGGGCGAAGAGAACCCGGGACGCATCACCACAATGCGTGACGGCGAAGAGTCTGGGCGAGTCGAGCTTCCGACACCACCATCGCCAACGCCGGGCCGACCGAACACCAATGTTCGCGACCGCATGGAATCAACGATTCGAAATCAAATCCCCAAGGTTTGGAAGAACTTCGGTCGATGGTAGTACATACGGTGCTGCTTCGCGAAAAGTGGAGTTGTGCAGTTTGAAACCTTCCACCCGCTTTCATTTTTGACGGTGCACTCATGAGCAAGCCGCTGTTGTTGATCGTTGGCGGCGAATCCGATCCGAACACCCAGCGGATCGTTGATCAGGCTCATCTTCGCGACGTTGGCTATTTCTTTTGGAACACCGATCTGGAAGAAGCCAGTCGGATCGCCTGGGATTTCGAGTCCTCGCGTTTGGACTTGAGTGGCGACTCGATCGAGCCTGCTGCGGTCTACCTTCGGTACAACGTCTTCGAAGGGGATCCGAGTCTGAATATCGCTGCCTTCGAGATGATTCAGTCCTATGTCTTGGCGTGGCCGCAGATCAAAATTCTCAACCGGGCATCGATGACAGATGCCAACAACAAGTCCAAGAATCTGCGACTGGCCAAAGAGATCGGATTCGCGATTCCAGACACGATCGTGATGGGCGACTTGACTCCCCTGAATCGTATTCCGGATCCAGCTCAGCGGATCATCAAGCCGCTCAATGGTGGGGCACACACGGTTGCGGTTGAAGACATTCATCAAGATCTCGTGAGGCTCGGCGAACTCGGTCCGCAGTTTGTTCAAAGTAAACTACCTGGCGAGAACCTGCGGATATTTGTGATTGGCGGCCAGCCTTTCTGCTTTCACCTGCAAACAGACATGCTGGACTATCGCGAGGATGCCAACGTATCGGTGGTCCAGATTGAGGTTCCAGAAGCGTTGGTCGCGCCTTCGTTGGAAATGGCCCAACAGATTGGCTTTGACTACTGTGCGCTCGACTTTCGCTGTCGCGAGGGGATGCAGGAGCCGGTTTTTCTAGAGGTGAATTCGTTCCCGATGTTTGTGCGATTTGATGACGCTGGGCAGAACTGCCTCGCCGACGCCGTGCTGAAGTTTCTACTTTCGTAGGTTAGGATTCTTTCCTGCTGTCTGTCCGCACGCGGTGGGTTGGGTATGCTTTGAGAAACCCGAAATCTCTTTGGAGTTCTTTACGCGTGACTCAGCCCGAAACCGAAGTCTCGATGCTTTTGCAGCAGGTCAAGCAGGGCGACGATAGCGCCCGCGATCGACTGTTTGCGACTTTGCAGGATGAACTGCGCGACATGGCAGGTGCTTTGATGCGCCGCGAACGGCCTGACCATACGCTGCAAGCGACAGCGCTCGTCAATGAAGCCTGTATCAAATTGTTGGATGCCGATGCCTTCAACAACGCGTCCAATCGACGCTACATGTTCGGCATGGCCAATCGCGCGATGCGGCAAATTTTGGTGGATCACGCGAGGAAGCGAAAGACCGACAAGCGGGGCGGTGACTACCAACGGGCTTCGCTGGACATCGTTTTGGACAACTTCGAGACCAACAACCAATGTCGGTTTGAGGATTTGGAGTCTGCGCTGGATCGTCTTGAAGAGAGTTCGCCGCGGCAACGCGAAGTTGTCGAACTACGGTTCTTTTCGGGGCTTTCGATCGAAGGAGTCGCCGATGTCTTGGAAGTCAGCGTGGGCACCGTCGAACGCGATTGGCGATTGGCACGAGCCAAGCTCTTCCAACAGCTCCGCGAAGAATCAGACGCGAGTGAAGCCTGAGAGTGACTCCATTTCGCAGGCATGTTGCCAGTGTAGAACAATTGTCCCAATTGTTTCGCGGAGGGCTCGCTTTGCGAGCGAGATGCTTTCGAATCATGGGTGATGAAGCGGCTAAACACTGCTTTGCAGGAAAAATTGTCCCAATTGTTTCGCGGAGGTCTCGCTTTGCAAGCGAGATGCTTTCGAATCATGGGTGATGAAGCAGCTAAACACTGCTCTGCAGGAACCATTGTCCCAACTGTTTCGCGGAAGGCTCGCTTTGCGAGCGAGAAACAATTGGGACAATTGTTCTACACAGCAAGCCGTGATGTCGGGTTTGACTTGGGCAATGGCAGGGAAGACACTGTGCAGTGAAATCACCACACGCGTCCACCGAAGAAACTCACGATGCTCCACTTCTCTGCCTTCCCTGTCGGCTTCCAGCGAACACTTCTCTTTGCGATCGGTGCGGCATTCGTCGCAGCATTGGTTTGCGAAGAAACAGCGCAGGCCGAATCCGCCAAGCTTCCGAACATCATTGTGATCCTGGCGGACGATCAGGGGTTCGGTGATGTTTCGGCTTTGAATCCGGAATCAAAGATCCCAACGCCCAACATTGATCGGATAGCAAAAGAGGGCATGATTTTCTCCGACGGGCATTCTTCTTCGTCGGTTTGCACACCAACTCGATACTCGATTTTGACGGGCCGATACCATTGGCGCACGAAACTTCAGAAAGGAGTGCTGGGTGGTTTTTCAAAACCGTTGATCGCTCCCGGTCGTTTGACGGTCGCGTCGATGTTGAAGAAACATGGATACGCAACAGCTTGTGTTGGAAAGTGGCACCTGGGCTGGGATTGGCCGCTGAAGGCTGGCGGTACTGCGGATGACAAAGGTGACTTCTCGGGAAAGTACAAAGACGGCTGGAACGTTGATTACGCTGGGCAGATCAAAAATGGACCTTGCGATTTGGGCTTTGATACGTTCTTTGGAATCAGTGCGTCACTCGACATGCCGCCTTACGTTTATGTCCGCGATCGTACTCCGACCGAACCCGCGACGGTTGAAAAAGCGTTTCATCGCAAAGGTCCGGCTGGGGCCAGTTTTGAAGCCGTGGATGTGCTGCCCAAAATCACCACCGAGACCGTGCGTTTCATCAACGAGCAGGCGAAAACGGACCAACCTTTCTTTGTGTACTTTCCGTTGAACGCGCCTCACACGCCGATTGTGCCCACGCCCGAGTGGCAAGGAAAAAGCGGGATCAATCAATACGGCGATTTCACGATGCAGGTGGATTGGACGGTTGGGCAAGTGCTGCAAGCCATTGACGAGAATCAAATTGCGAACAACACCTTGGTGATCTTCACCACCGATAACGGTTGCTCGCCGCAGGCAAAGATTCCTGAGGTGGAAGCAGCTGGTCACGAGCAGAACTACATTTACCGTGGCCACAAAGCCGATATTTTCGAAGGCGGCCACCGCGTTCCTTTTTTGGCTCGTTGGCCTGCCAAAGTTGCAGCCGGCACCAAAACGGATCAGTTGGTCGGACAACTTGATTTGTTGGCGACAGCTGCGGAAATTGTTGACGCGAAAGTGGAAGCTGGGGGAGAGGACAGCGTTTCCTTTTTGCCGGTGTTGTTGGGGAAGGCGACCGAGCCCATTCGCAACTCGATCGTCTCACAGTCGATCGGTGGCCAGTTTGCAGTCCGCGACGGTGATTGGAAACTCTGCTTGTGCCCGGGTAGCGGTGGCTGGAGTCACCCCCGTCCAGGTCGAGCGGATCTCTCGGCGCTGCCTCGTTTTCAGCTCTACGATCTAGCAAACGATCCGGGGGAAACGAATAACTTGGAGGCCGAACACCCCGATCGAGTCGCCAAGATGAAAAAGATGCTGCGTACGATCATCGACAGCGAAACGAATGATGCAGAAATCGTGATGGTCAAACCCGTTCAGCAAAGGAACAAGAAGAAGTGAGTCGCCTACGAGACAGTACGATTTTCGCGGCTTCCAGCCGCAGCGAATTGCCCTATTCATTGAACTCAAACTGCCGAATGCCATCCAACGATGCAACCTGACGAACAACAGCCGCTGGAAAGCGTGGACGAATGGGAAGACGATCTGCTCCGTCGCTATCCGAACAGCGCAGAAGACGCGGGCGCCAAGGAGAAAGATCAGTTCCGCGACTATGACGCACCCGAAGCTGCTGGTGTGCGCGAGTTCTATCGCCTGAATCATCGCTACCAGACCTTTGAGTTTGTTCAACAGAAACGCGAACAGTACTTGCCTCTGCGCCGGCGACAGATGGGGATTTGGGAAGCGTTAGAGTTTCTCAACACACTTGTGGACGACAGCGATCCCGACACCAGCCTGTCTCAGATCGAGCATCTGCTGCAAACCGCCGAAGCCATTCGGGCTGAAGGCCTGCCGTCTTGGTTTGTGCTGACGGGGCTGATTCACGACTTGGGCAAAGTGCTGTGCCTGTACGGTGAACCTCAATGGGCGGTCGTCGGGGACACCTTTCCGGTTGGCTGCGCGTTTGCCAAGGAAGTCGTGCTGCATCAGTTCTTTGCAGACAATCCCGATACGAACGATCCGCGATTCAATACGCAGTTGGGGGTCTATGAAAAGAATACCGGTCTTGGCAATGTGCAAATGTCATGGGGACACGATGAGTACCTGTATCAGGTGGTCCGAGACTTTCTTCCCGAGCCAGCTCTGTACATGATTCGATACCATTCGTTTTATGCAGCGCACCGCGAAGGCCAGTACGCCTATCTGATGAACGAAAACGACCAGCAGATGTTCGAATGGGTCAAGCAGTTCAATCCGTTCGACCTCTACACCAAGAGCGATGAATCACCCAATGTGGATGCGCTGCGACCTTACTACGAAAAATTGATCGCCGAGTTTTTTCCAGCTGAGTTGTCGTGGTAAGCCGAGCGGCACAGATCTGGTTTGCCGAAGTCTCCATCGCGCTCTGTAAAAGACATGTGGTTTCAATGATGCGATTGCTCTTTTTTGCTTTGTTGAGTTGTTTGGGTTGGCCGGTCCTGTCCGCCGCGTCTCCCAACATCGTGTTGATACTTGCGGATGACTTGGGGATTGGCGATGTGCAATGCTACGGCAGCGATCGTTGTCTGATCGAGACGCCGAATCTCGACGCGTTGGCTGCCGAGGGCCTACGTTTCACCGATGCACATCCCAACGCGTCGGTCTGCGGGCCCACGCGGCGTGCTTTGATGACAGGCAGATACAATTGGCGTTTTGGTGCCACGACCAATCATGGGCCGTGGGGATTCTGTGGTCCTCGTCCCAACACAGAGAAATCGACGCTCGCGAAGGTGTTGAAGCGGTCTGGTTACCAGACCGGATACGTCGGGAAGTGGCATCTGGGAACGATCATGACGACGCTCGATGGCAAGACGCAGGGGGTGTCGAACGTTGACTTCCGAAAGCCGCTGAAGTTTGGCCCGCCTCAGTTTGGGTTCGATCAGAGCTTCATTCTGCCTGGATCGCTCGATATGTATCCGTATGCTTTTGCCCGAAACAATGTGTGGCAGGGCGAGGTGACTGCGCAGAAAGGTTGGAGTGCCTTCCATCGAGTGGGACCGGCCGAGAAAGACTTTCAGGATCACGAAGTCTTGGAGACGTTTTATCGCGAAGCCGAATCGTACTTGGAGCAACAAACGCCAGATCAGCCCTTCTTTTTGTTTCTATCGCTTACCGCACCGCATACGCCCACAAGCCCAGGAGTGCGATGGCAAGGGAAAAGTGCGTTGGGAGTCTACGGTGATTTCGTGATGGAAGTGGATCATTCTATCGCGCGTGTCCGCCAGGCGTTGAAAGCGAAAGGTCTGGATCAGAATACGCTGATTTTGTTTTCCTCGGACCATGGGCCGGGACCGTACGCAGGAAACATCTTGAAAGCCACTCCTGGGCAGATACGCCAAATGGAAGCGAAAGGTCATTTCTCCAATGGCCCGCATCGAGGCTACAAGTTCTCGATCTACGAAGGCGGATTGCGTGTTCCCTTGATTGCGCATTGGCCTGGCACGATCGCACCGGGAGCAAGTTGCGATGCGCTTGTCGGATTGAGTGATTGCATCGCAACCTTCGCGGATCTGGCAACTGGGACCTTGAGCGACCAAGAAGGACCCGATTCGGTTAGCTTTGCGAATCTGCTTCACAACCCAGCGGCAAAGGGACAACGCACGAGTTTGGTGATGCAGTCGGTGGGGGCCTTTGCGATTCGCGATCAGAACTGGAAGCTGTGCCTGTGCCCTGGAAGCGGAATGCCCGCGAAGTCACCTCATGGAGTTGGCAATGAGCCGACACCGCAGGCTGCATGGCAGAAGGCACTTGATTCGTTCCAGGGCCAAGTGAGCGAAGACGACTTGCTGGCTGCCCCCTTCGTGCAACTGTTTGACTTGTCGCGGGATCCGCATGAGGACACCAATCTGGCTGCCAAGCACCCGGCACGTGTACAGCGGATGGTGCAACTTCTTCGCGAACAGATCGACAACGGACGCAGCACGCCAGGCCCAAAGCTCAAGAATGACAAACACGTCAACATCATCAGTGTGCAAGACAAGCGGTTGCCAGAACTGGTTCGGCAACGGATCAAGTGAGCCGAGATCGTGTGGGCGGACGGGTGGCCATGCCCGATTCGACCTTTGCGCCTTCGCGTCTTTGCGTGAGACGTCTGACGGCCAGCAGCGGCTCGCGTGTCGGTTTTTTGGGTTGTGTTTTTCGGTATTTTGACCGTCTCTGGCGGGATCGGAGGTCTCCAGCCACTTCCGTTTGTGCCGAATGCGCCGATTGGTTCAAGATTGACGATTAGAGGTGACGATAAGGGAAACGTGACGAATTAGCGGTGAAAGCCTGCTTTGCACGAATCAAAAACTGCGATCTTGACGACCCCGATTGGGCCACCTAGACTCTCCACGTGTAAGTTGAAAGTGGCAAAGGGTTTACAACGATTGCCGAACTTGATCTCGGTGCCCAGTAGGAGTCAGAGTGACCAAGAAAGACATCGTGCGAACGATCTCAGAAGAGGTTGGTCTCACTCAGCAGCAAACCAAAGAAATCGTCCAAAAGACATTTGACGCGATTATCGAATGCTTGGTACGAGAAGGCAGGATTGAACTTCGGAACTTCGGTGTTTTCGAGGTGAAAGCCCGTGCAGCTCGAAAAGCGAGAAACCCGCGTACTGGAGAGCAGGTGGATGTGCCCAAGAAGCATGTCGTGACCTTCAAACCAGGAAAGTACATGGAAGCGAAGGTCCGTGACCTTGACGATGCGGCACAGCAAAACGTCACGAACGCGGAATCCGATAGCAATACAAAACCACCCACTGACAATCCCAACCCGAGCCCTGATGCCCCGAGTGGACGTTGGGATACCGATTGAACGTCAGACGACAACTCACACAGATTTGAATCATCGCTTACGCGAGAATGTGTTCACGGAGGAACGCTCGATGCAACGTTTAATGCGAATCACTCTATTGGCCGCTTGCTTGACCACCACGGTCGGCTGCTTTTTGCCAATCTATTCGGCGCGTCCAGAGAAGCGTGTGGAGCAACTGCTTTACACCTCCGAAGACATGCGATCGATCGTGGATGAATGGGAACGATTCTGGTTCCTCGATTCACCCAGTCACATGACACCGATCCGAACCCACGGCGGAATGCTGTAGGATTCCAAGGTCCAAACACGCAACGCCTCGCTTGAAGACACTTCAAGGGAGGCTTTGCTATGCGCTGACGACTCCCGCCATCACACCGATGATGGCACGGTCATCACGGCGTACGCTCGCTTGGCTGACTTGCCAATCCAAAGCGTGATTGGTTTCTCGCCGCACTTGCGATAGCGTTTGACCAGAGTTGCTGGATCGTGATCGGTTCCGCGGACTTTGATCACGCTTGGGTACATGCCACGACTTCGAAGTTCGCGACGAAGTTTGCGGTCGTCACAACTTCCTGACCAGATCACGCTACCAACAATCGCTTGGCTTTGTACCAAGCGTAAACTCGCAGCGTCAGGGCAGGTCAAGAATCCTGACAGCTTGCCGAGCACTGACAGTTGGTTCTGTTCCGCAAACGTTTGCGTCAGTCCGGCGGCTCGAATTGCCGCATCTGGATCGATCATGTACTGCTGCGGCTGATCGGCCAGGGAATAGCGTCCCTGTGCGATACTGGGCGGTACGAATGAGGTCGCAGTTCCATTGCCAACGATCGTAACCGCTGATTTGGCCTGCGCCTGAACGTTGGCTCGATCCATGGCTTGCCCTAGCAAGAGTGTTTGTTCGCGAACGCTACCGCGTAGAGAAATCCAGCAGCGGTGTGCATCGAATTCCCCGGGCTCCATCTCGGCGGCTGGAGCCAGTTTGATCAAGGCCGACTCCACTCGCGTGGCCATCTCAATCACGTTCGACCAAGCTGGTTGATACGAATCGGGATTGCTGGTTCGTCGACCTTCGACGCGGCGATCGGGATCGATGTGAATGGAGGCCTCTGCGGGGATCGAAATTGCCGTGACATCGGAGGCAAGGACTTCGGCTGAGTGCTCTGGATTTGCATTGGCCAGGTTCGCCTTCGCCATCTGCGCGATCAGAGGATCCGAGTCGACTGCGATCACTGGGCCCTGCCGACTCAGTTGCATCGCGTCACCGCCAATCCCGCAGCACAAGTCATAGACCAAGCCGTTGCCGAGCCAACCTGCTTTCAAATGTGCGACCTGCCACGGCGTCGATTGCTGAAGAGATCGATCGGTGGCCCACCAGATACGCGGTTGTTCGATGTCCGATCCCATCGAGAACTTGCGTGCAGCCTTCGCTTGCAAATTTGCGACGGAGATCAATCGCTCGGTGATCTGTGAGCCGAAGGCTTCGCGAGATTTGGAAAGCGCGCGAGGGTTGGTTGTTCCGTTGGCCAGCAACTGCGCGATCATGGACTCCAGTGCTGCTTGGCGCGGTTCGATCGCCCAATCGGTCGGGTGAGCAGCGTTCTTGGCGGAATCCAGCATGATTCCAACGATTGTAGGAGACATTCGATTGTAAGCAAACGATCGGCTTTTCCGGCGGCAACGACGCTCGGACAAGTCCACATTCAGAACAGGGATGCTGTCGATAACAGGAGATGGATTGGTCTTGAGCCAACATTCACTTCAAACGGTTATCGAGAAAATGTTTCCACGTCTACGAACTGCTGCGATTCTGGCTGCCGCTGCCGGCGGACCCTACGTTGCATCCGAAACCGATCTTGGCCGTCGTGCGATGACTGCTTTTACAGGGCAGGATGGCAATCAAGTCGTTTACGTAGAAACCAATGGCGGGCCGGTCGTCAACGCAGGGTATGCGAACCACTCGCATCACGAAGTCGAAAAGCTGCGGCGTTCGAGTCCGGAACGCTATCGCTACGACGAAACACTGGCTTCCAAGCTGGGCGCGATTCCTGCCGAACCTAAAGCCGCACCGAAGTTGGTTGGCACGCGGATCAATGACATCCGCGAGGTGTTGCGGTTCGACATTTCACCCCGCTGGGTACTGAGCCGATTCTCTCGCGTCTCAACCGTGCTGGCGGATTTGGAATTGGAGGGGCTGCGTGTTCCGATCGTGACCGGTACGCGAGCCGACGACATGGCGGGCACGCTGACGTACTACTTCGACCGTGGTGAGAAGCTTCAGCGAGTGACCGTGCATGGATTCACAGGCGATCCCACGCGATTGGTTGGGACGATGACTCAGGGATACGGGCTCAATCATGAGCCCTCTCTGGAGGCGGGGGTGTATACCAAGCGGTGGAATGGTAGACCAACAAACTTTCTTCGTCTGACGCATGCACCGGTGGTTTACTCCGATGCTGTTCATCAGAAATACACCGTGTTTCTTGAGTTGAATCAGCCCGACTTGGCCTACGGAATCAGCCCCGAAGCCCAGCGAATCGTCGAATCGGACCGACAGACAGGAAGGTGGTGATGCCCCCCGTTAGGGTGCTTAGGTGGGCTCTCAATGCGTTTTAATGCCTATCTTTGATGAGGTTGTTGATACTACAATGGGGGTATCTGGCTCACTAAACTCATCTTGTGTTATTGACCTTGCTAGTGACAGCTTGGAGATACGACTCTGGCCTTGATGAAGACTGTGTGAAGGTCGAGTAAACGTAAACAGAACTGGGTGATCAAGATTGGATGCAATTCCTTTTGATTTCCAGTTCATTGTCGAACCCAATCCGGAGATAAGGCGATGGGAGCGGGATGGTACTACATGGCGAGCGGGTGGATACGCAAAGGACGTCGGGTGGGGCCGATTTCTGAGGCGGACTTATTGGTGCGCATTGACCAAGGCAAGATCCTGCCGCAGACCTTGTTGCAAAGCAGCAAGACAAAGGGAAAATGGGTTCCAATGAATACAATTGGCCCGGCCATGAAGCGGTGGCAGCAAAGCCACCCTGGCGAACAGCTAAGTGAATAGTTCCACACGTGAATAGCAGTCAACGATTTACGCCCCTCAAATCGACTGCTGACTACGCCGCGATTGCGGTCGCACCGCTACTGATTTTCTTGATGATCAGTAGCTTGGCGAACTTCTTGATGCTGATTCTTTACAAGGGCGGCTTCCCTCAGCGTATTTCTTGGACGCTGTTGTTCTTCACACTTGGTGCGGTGGGGATTGCCAGAGTTGCGATCGAGCAAGACCGCACTTACTCGTTCGGCTATGCCGCACTGTTGGGGTTGGCTTCCTTTGTTGCCATGTCACGGTTTGCCGATTCGCCGCTGTTCAGCATTTTTATGTTGTGCGTGATCGCGTATTTGGCGGACGTGATTGTTCGGGACTGCACACTGATCGACGATTCGGTTGACGCGAGCGGGCAGGGATTGGTGGACTCTGGACGCCTGTATTTGAAGCAGCAAATTCAAGAGCCAGGTGAGGAGGGTGTCGAGGCCGTTGTCGCCAGTGCTCATCAACCAGGGCGGACCGTGATGTACTTCGCGTTCGCCGCGTTGCCGCTGTTCGGATTGGGACAGTTCTTTTTAAGGAATGACGCGGATACCTGGTCGCGTGCTCAGATGCTGTTGGCGCTGTACCTTTTTTCGAGTCTCTCGTTGCTGGTCTCGACCAGTTTCTTAGGCCTGCGTCGCTACCTCCGCCAGCGCGACGTGGAGATGCCCAAAGACGTGTCGATTGCTTGGTTGGCCGGCGGATTGGCGATCGTGGCTGCAGTGCTGATGGTTGCTTGGCTCGCACCATTGCCGGGAAAAGCTCTGGCAACGTTTGAGTTGCCAGCGTTTTTAGATTCGCCGGGAACAACGATGGCAAGTCGGTTCGGATGGGGTGATGAAGCTGCTGACAAGAGTTCCCCTGATGCTCCTAGTACCCAGGCGGATCCAAACGCGAACAAGAAGGAGACGCAGAGCACGACTTACAAGCCGGGGGCGGAAGCCGGGGACGTTGGCGACGGGAATCGGAAAGATGGCCCGAAAGGCAAGCAGCAGCAAAAGGGTGGCAAGAAATCGGGTGACTCCCAGTCCGGAGGTCAGCAAGGAGGACAGGAGAAACAGGGAGGCAAAGAACAATCGAAGGGCGGCGGACAGGAGCAGAAGTCTGGACAGCAACAGGGGGCCAGCGAACAGTCGCAGCAAGGATCTAAATCCGATCAGCAGAGCTCACAGGAGCAGGCCACCAAGAGTCAGCAGGGGAAGACGCAAGACAAGTCATCGAGTGATTCCGGTCAGCAAAGTGAGTCATCGACCAAGCAGGGTGACTCCCCGTCTTCTTCATCGAAAGGTGATTCACGGCAACCCAAAAGCGATTCGAACGAACCAAAAAGCGATTCGAACGAACCCAAAAGCGATTCGAAGCAACAGAACGGTGATCAGGCCGCCGAGAATACTGAATCTCAGGAGGGTTCATCCGAGTCAAGTGACCAGGAGCAATCACCCGGTGAGGACTCCGCTGAGCGACGGGATTCGCCTAAGGAAGGAAGCACGGAAGATTCCGCCGAGCAGTCTCAGCAACAGCAGGGAGCACTTCCCTCGGAGGGCCAGTCAGGAGAGTCTGAAGCGTCGGGGCCAAGTTCGATGGAATCGATCGCCAATGCATTGCCTGGCTTGGGGAGTCTGTTGAAGTTCTTGATTTTCCTTGCCCTGTTGGGGATCGTGGGCGGTTTCCTGTGGCTTAACCGTCACCTGATTTCGGAGTGGTGGGATCGTCTTTTCGGCGGTTCCGACGAATCGAGTGATCTGTCGATCGAAGAGTTGTTGGAATCACATTCCAGCGCGCCGTCGCGGACCTTTGCCAGTTTTGGCAATCCGATCGGAAAGGAGTCAGACGTTCGCCGAATCGTCGTGATCACTTTCCAAGCGTTCGAGGCTTGGACTCGCGAACAGGGTTCGCCGCGTGACAAAGACGAGACACCATCGGAGTTCGCCCGTCGGGTCGCCAAGTCAGTACCCGAACTCAATCGGCCTGCTCAGCAAGTCGTCGACGCGTACAACCGGATCGTCTACGGACGCGGAAATGCCAGCGAGAGTGATGTCGCTGCGGCTAAAAAAGTGTGGCAAGTGATGATCGCAGGTTAAGGAACGCTGGTCATTATCGCTTCGAGATGTCGGTCGAGCTCTTGTGTGTCACCGATCAGTTCCAGGTCGATCGTGAGCGCTGCTAAAGGCAGTCCGCCCAGTCGATCGGTTTGCAGCTTAACCAAGTCCTTGTGCGTGCAAAGCACCAACTCCGCATCGGTCTGCGTCTGAATCCACTGCCGCAAATCGGCGACGGTTTCTGGCGAAAATGCGTCATGGTCTGGCAATTGTTTGCAGGCGATGATGTTTGCGCCCGTGTCGCGCACGGTTTGCTCAAAGGCGGCGGGGTTTCCGATTGCACTGACCAGGCAAACTGGTTTTCCGTCCAATCCGTCCAGCGAGCGTTTTTGGTCGGGATACTCCAGCAATCCATCGGGAGCGTGTGTGCTGTGGATGATGGGAATCGATTCGTGAACCGATCGGACGGTTTGTTCGATGCTGGAGAGAGTTGATGCATCCACGGCATCACAACGGGTCACGATCACCAAGTCAGCACGTTGCAAACCCTTGATCGGCTCGCGCAGCAATCCGCGAGGCAAGACCTGTCCGAAACCGAAGGGGCAGGTGGCGTCGATCACGACGATATCTAAGTCGCGATGCAATCGTCGATGCTGGAACCCGTCGTCCATCACCACGACCTGTGCCTCGAGCTCTTCGACAGCGATGCGAGCTGCTTCGACGCGATCGGCATCTTGCACATGCGGAACGTCAGGCAAGCGTGCGTGCAGTTCCATCGCTTCGTCGTTCGCATCGGCGTCGCCACGGCCGTAGCCGCGACTGACAATCGCGATGCGAACTTCGCGAGAGCGAAACCACTTGGCAATGAACGAAACGATTGGGGTTTTCCCCGTTCCGCCGGTGGTCAAATTGCCAACGCAGATCACAGGCACCCCACAGGGCACGATTTCTCGCTTGCCTGAATCGAATCCGCGATTTCGATGTGTGACGGCGATGCGGTAGGGCACGCTGGCAACGCGAAGGCAGGCCCGGGTTGCCATTGCGAGCGGGCCGCCACGTTCGCTGCTCATGATGGATCGATAGTCCCACGCCATGATCAGGCCTCAACCGTTCCGTCTGCCGGGCTCGGTCCATCCTTCGGCTTCTGCTTCCGCTTCAGGCTGCTTCAGGATTTCATCGGTGCTTTGCGGGTCGATTCCGCGGCACGCTTCGGTCAGCTTGTCCGCCAATTCGTCCAGTGGATCTTCCCAGGTCTCCACGGTCGATTCGATCGGAGGGATGTTCGCCATTTCGTCCAGCAACAGAATCATTCGCAGGCAGTGACGAAACAGAATGCCCTCTTCTTTCTGCAGCTTGCGAGCGGTGACGTACTTATTGAAATCGCCCCCGAACTCCATCAGTTCGCCAACGATCCAAACCGGGCGGACATTGACGTCGTGAACGCGAGGGAATTCGTTGCGAAACAATCGCAGGATCTTTTCGCCGATGGTGAGCGGCCAGACGCGTGGTTCGTCGAACATCACGCGACCGAATCCTCGATCGGAAACTTCTTCGTCTTCTTCGTTCGACTTTGCACCCAGTTCTTCGGCGGTCGCCAATCCCATCTGCAGCAACTGTGGGTCCAGTCGCGTGGTCGCCAGCGTTCCAGCCGGCATATCATCAAGCGAAGGCATGCGGGTGAATCGAGCCACTGTGCCGGGGACTTCCAGCACACTTTCAAGGGCAGCGATGCGTTCCAGCGGATCAGCGATTGCCAGTTGATCTGCCAAGTAGACACCGAAAAGAGGGTTGATGCTTTTGAGGTGCACCAGTCGATCGAGTCGTTCGGTGGGCTTGGCGATTGCAGGGTGATAGTCTTCCACTTCATAACCGCGGCTCTCGATCAGCGCCGGATCTTGATCTTGTTCGGGTTGTTCGGTTTCCGCCGGGCGCATGGAATCCAACAACTCGCCGAACAGCCCTTCAGTTTTCAAAGGTTCTTCTTTTCCCGCGGGTGGTTTTTGAATCTTGGGTTGGGCGGCTCGCGGCTTGGGATCCAATTCGATGTAGCCGGCGGTCCACAGTGTGATCAGCATCCGATTCAAGTCGCGCTGAGCTTCCTCGACTCCCTTGGGGGTCAGCAGGCGTCGGCCGACCATGTCGCGGATTGGCTGAACACGCTCGTCTTTTTCGAACAGGTACGCCAGCAATCGCCACGGCAAGCGTCCTCGGCTCGCCAGGTCGGCTGCGTCGGCTTGCTGAAGTTGTAGGAATTGAGCTTCGGTCCAATAGGTCTCGCCCGTGCGGCGTTTGGGCATCTTCTTTTTGAGTTGCTTCTTGGCCTTGAGCAGTCCGGGATCCTTGGTATCTTCGGGAATGGAATCGAACTTTTCCCGCCAGCGATGAAGTTTGACATCGTCTTCGTGAGCCAAGGCAAAGACGTAGCCTCGGTCGTCAAATTGGGGTCGTCCAGCGCGGCCAAAGATCTGCTGCGCTGAGGCGATTTCCATCAGCTTCCGTTTGTCCTTCGGGCCTTTCAAGAGTGATGGCAGCATCACACTGCGAGCAGGCAAGTTGATTCCGGCAGCCAGCGTTTCGGTGCAAACGCAGTAGGCGAGTAGCTTTCGTTGAAACAGCTCTTCGACCATTCGTCGATAGCGAGGCAAGACGCCTGCATGATGAACGCCGACGCCACGCATCAGGATTTGCTTGAGCTTTGGGCCCGCTCCCCGAGACATGTCGGCCGCGTTGAGGTAGTCGGCAAGCTCGGATTGTCGTTCCTTGTCAATCAGACTCTTGCCCTTCAAGAGTTCCGCTGTGGTCCAGCACTGTGAGCGGCTGAAGCAGAACAGCAGCGACGGTGTGCGGCGGGAAATCGTATCACCGGCAGCCACTTTGACTGTGAAGTCGGCCAACAGTTCATCGCCAACCCATTCGTATTGCAGCGGGACTTTTCTTTCGGTGCCAACGACCAACTTCAAGCGACGGTTGTGGCTGCGAGATAGCCAGGAGGTGAACTCCATCGCGTTGCCCACCGTTGCGCTCAACAGCATCGTGCGCACATGTTCTGGCAACAGGCCGAGCGTCAGTTCCCAGACGATTCCCCGTTCGCGATCATTGAACGAATGGAATTCGTCCATCACGACTGAGGAGACGCCATCGAAGTCGAATGCTTCGGGATTCAGCAATCGGTTGAGTAGGATTTCGGCGACCACGACCAAGACGGGCGCATCGGAGTTGACTCGGCGATTCCCCGTCACCAATCCGACTTGATCAGCATCGAAGCCCCAGCGAACAGCCGATTCCCGGAGTTCGTCAAGCTTCTGGTCGGTCAACGCGATCAGCGGCGTGGTGTAGTACATCCGCTTGCCAGTCCGCAGTGCTTCGTAGACAGCGGCTTCGGCAATCAGGGTTTTTCCCGTCCCGGTCGGGGCACATACCAAGACGCCTTGGTCATTGGTGAAGTAGGCCAGGAGGGCTTCTTCCTGGACCGGATACGGCTCGAACGGGAGAAGCTCGAAGTATTCCGAAGCAAGTTGGTCGCGATCCGGCGAGTCGTTGGGTTGCGTCATGAGGATCAACTTATAACAGTCAAAGAGCTCGTGTGGCAGATGCCGCCGATTCCTCCCTTCTTTGTTGACATTCCGAGAGGCAGAAATGCTGCGCCGCAAAGCGACTGAAATCTGGACGGCTGGTGTGGACGCAGTGCGCGCGGCACCGCTGGTCAGCCGCGAAGTTCGAGTAACAGCAGACGAATTGCAGGTTGGCGAGCACGTTTGGTCCAAGAAAGACTTTGATCGTGTGCTCGTTGTCGGTGCTGGGAAGGCGGGGGCCGCGATGGCCTTGGGGCTATTGCAGTCGATCGGAGATTGGTTGCCAGTGTCGGGATGGCTGAACGTGCCGGCTGGTACCGAGACGCTTGATTTACCTCTGAACGGCATTCAATTGCACGCGGCCAGACCGGCAGGTGTCAACGAGCCCACGATCGAGGGAGTCGAGGGAACGCGTCGAATCATGCAGTTGGTGCGTGAAGCCGGGCCCCGCGACCTTTGCATTGCATTGATCTCGGGCGGTGGGAGCGCGCTGCTTCCTGCTCCGATTGCGGGCATCAGCTTGGCGGACAAACAGCAAGTGACGCGGTTTCTGAGTGGGGCGGGCGCCGACATTGCAGAGTTGAACACGGTTCGAAAACACTTGAGCGACGTCAAAGGAGGCGGCTTGCTACGCGCGTGCCGTGCTGCCGAGTTGATCACGTTGGTGTTGTCGGATGTGCTGGGTGATCCGCTGGACTTGATCGCATCAGGACCAACGGTCCTGGATCCATCGACGCCGGCGGACGCGTTGGCAGTGCTTGCGAGGTTTGATCCGGAGCATGAGTTGTCGGCCAACATCTATCAAGCGTTGTCGCAAGCGTCCGTGGCTGCGGAAGCGGGGGCCGAGTCGCAGACGCGCAGTACGACGATCGTGATTGGCAACAATGCCGTCGCGGTGGATGAGGCCGGAATATGCGCTGAGGGTTTGGGGTTCAATCACGCCATGCAGTCGGCTCGGACATGCGAAGGTTCGGCAGAAGCGGTGGGGCAGCGGTTGGCAGAGATGACGGTGCAAATGTTGCGAGCCGATCCCAGCTCACACCGAACGGATTGTCTGATCACTGGAGGCGAACCAACCGTCATCCTGGCACCAGTCGACCAGCGTGGGAAAGGTGGAAGAAACCAACAACTGGTGTTGGCTGCTTATCAGTACTTACTCTCGCAGGAACTGTCCGACGAGGAGTGGTCGCGGCTTTGCATACTTTCGGGCGGAACCGACGGCGAAGACGGGCCCACCGATGCCGCGGGTGCAGTGATCGATCATCAGCTTCATTTACATGCTGAATCGAAGCGTTTGGATCCGGCGGACTATCTGCGCCGTAACGATGCGTACAGGTTCTTTGACGCAATCGGCGGACTGATTTTGACCGGGCCCACCGGAACGAACGTCTGTGACCTAAGAGTCGCGGTTGTCGCAGCGAAGAATCTTTGAATTGGGGGCGGCGTCCTGCTTGCTGATGGGGCAACAAGGTCGCTTAGCGTGACCTACGCCTGCTTTTGGACAACTGGATCAAAATGCTCATGGACTGATCTTCGCAACGGCATACAGTAACGAAGTTGGTCCCCATGCATCCATGCCGGAGTCAGTTATGTCCGAGAAGAGTTGTCCGAAGTGTGGGCGAAACCTGTACAGAATTCCTCGCCGCTGGTACGAGCGAATGTTGCTCGTCAAAGCCGCGTATCGCTGCAACCCCTGTTCACGCCGACGCTTTGAGCCTCGACTATTCAGGATTCTGCTGTAGTTCCCCGCTCAACAGACGTTTCAATCTGCCGATCGAATCTGCCGATCGAATCTGCTATTGGGGGCCGCGGCCTTGGGATGAATAATGGTCCTCTCAACGGCATTCCTCGCAAGGCTTGGAGATGCTGAGGAATCCCTCTCTCAGACCTGCGGAATCAAGTTACCGATGAACACATTACGATGGATTGGATTGGCCGTTGTGGCGGCGTTCGCGGTGCAGCTTGTGATCGCGGAACCTCCTCAGTCAGAGCCCAGCACCGCCGAACAGCACATTCGCCGGGTGTTGGAAGGTGATTCAGCCGGATCTGCAGGAGACATGGTCCTGGATGATGTTCTACAAGTGATTCAGCGTCGTGGCAGCATTTTGGACGGAAGTATTCTCGATGAAAGTCCTGAGCAACCGTCACTGTCAGGCCAAGCCGCCGCGACAGTCTCCGCCAAGGCGTTCGCTGCAGAGCAGCTTTTGAAGGCCGCCCGGTTGGTTGAAAAGGTCGATGCTGAAAATGCGAAGCGTGTCCAGTTGGTGTCGCAAATGAGGGCGGAAGCGAGAAAGCTGCTGTCGGAGTAGACTAAGGAACTTCGCTCTGACTCGTTCCCTTTTTCACCCTCCTCTCTCTTGCCAAACACTCCTTCCTCCGCGTCTTCTTCCGCGTCCGGTCGAAAACTGAATCGGCCCGCGTTGATTGGTGGGCTTTTCGTGCTGGTGATCGCTGGCGGCGTTTTCGCGGACTATTGGTCAGCGCGACCGCTGGACATCGAGCCAACCTTTGTGGGACGCGATAGCTGCATCGAATGTCACCGCGAGCAAACAGAGGCATTTGCCGGGTCGCACCATGATCTCGCCATGGATCATGCCACCGAAAAGAGTGTGCTGGGCGATTTCGATGACGCAACGTTGGAGCATGACGGGATGGTCAGCCGGATGTTTCGTGACGGAGATCGCTTCATGATCCACACCGACGGCGAAGACGGCACGATGCAGGACTTCGAGGTCAAGTATGTGTTTGGCTACGAGCCGTTGCAGCAGTACATGGTCGAGTTCGATCGCACCGAAGAGATGCCAAAGTACGAGGTCGCTCGTCTGCAAGTGCTTCGCGTCAGTTGGGATACCAGTAAGAAAATCTGGTTCTATTTAAGGCCGCCCGACGTGGATGACAAACTGAAATCCGACGATCCCTTGCATTGGACCGGTGTCGCCCAACGCTGGCAAACGATGTGTGCGGACTGTCATTCGACCAACTTGAAACGCAATTTTGATCCGAAGACTACGGAATATCACACAACGTTTTCAGAAATCGATGTCAGCTGCGAGGCCTGTCATGGTCCGGCGAGTTTGCATTTGGAGTTGGCAAGCGAAAAATCGTTGTTCTGGGATCGCAATCATGGATATGGACTGAACCAATTGAAGGGCGAAGATCCTGAACCGCAATTGCAAACCTGCGCTCCGTGCCATAGTCGTCGCGGCGTGCTGACGGAAGGTTTTCACGGAGGCGATTCGTACTTCGATCACTACAGCTTGGAGTTGATGCAAGACAGCACATACTTCGCCGATGGGCAGATCAAAGACGAGGTGTATGTCTACGGATCTTTCCTGCAAAGTCGGATGTATCACAAAGGCATTCGATGCACGGACTGCCATGATCCGCACTCGTTGAAACTAAAGAAGCAGGGCAATGAAACCTGCACCTCATGCCATCAGCATGCGGCAGGAAAGTACGATGTGCCATCACACCATCATCACACGCCAGGCACTCCTGGGGCGATGTGCGTCAACTGTCACATGCCGCATCGGACCTACATGGAGGTCGATCCACGGCGTGATCATAGCCTGCGAGTGCCGAGACCCGATTTGTCAGTACGATTGGGCACTCCGAATGCTTGCAGTGGTTGCCACGTGAAAGATCAATTGGATTCGATCGACGAGTCCGTGCGTCCAGGCTTGCAGGAGTACGCCAACTGGATGGACGTTGCTCCGCGCGAAGATTCGGTTGCCCAGGCGATCAAGAAGACCGATCAATGGTGCGAAGAGGCGTGTCAGAAGTGGTACGGAGAGCAACGTAAGACACCCCCCCATTTCGCCGAAGCGATCGTGGCCTTTCGACGTGGCGAGAAGGACAGCGTCGAGAAAATGCTTCGGCTGGCGATTGAACCTCCCGAATTGACTCCGGTGATTGCTCGTGCTTCGGCACTCAGCGAACTAGCGAACTCCGGTGCTGGAGTCTCCGCTGGCAAGAAACTCTTGGATGACGTTCATGAGCATCCGGTGGTGCGCGCAGCGGCTTGCAGTTTGTTCATGTCGGCGAACCCAGAGGTCACGCGGAGATCGCTGTTGCCACACATTGATGATGAATCGAGGCTGGTTCGTTCGGAAGCAACTCGTGTGCTGGTCGCTTCGGGAGCCTACCGCGCTCTCAGTCCCGCCGAACGCACGCGGGTCGACTTGCGGTTACGAGAAGTCAAAACCGCGCTGATGGTGGCCTCCGATCGCGCCGGCGCCCACATGGGGTGGGCGATGCTCTGTGAAGCGCGGCAGTTGTTCGAGGAAGCGCGTGAAGCCTATGAAACAGCCATTCGCGTGGAGCCCAACATGACCGGACCGCGAACCAACCTGGCGTCGCTCTACGAGAGTGTTGCGCAGGATCAGCGAGCCCGTCCGGATCAGGTCGCGGAGATGTTGGCGTTGGCAAAGGAGCTTCGTTCCGCCGAGTTGCCGCTGTTGAAGCGAGACGCGGCGCTTGCGCCGGGGAATGCAGGAATCCAGTATCGTTTGGGGCTGGCGTTCTATCTGGCAGGTGAAATGGAATTGGCGTTGGAGCGATTGGAGGCTGCCGTCAAATTGGAGCCGGAGGTCGCTGACTTTCGTCAAGCCCGGGATCTGCTGAAAGAAAAACTGGCTGAGTAGGCCATTTCGTGAAGGCGTTACGCTCTAGCGTCTCTATCGAGCCTTCGTTACCGTTCTGGCTGTTCAAGCACAGCTTCACAGACTCGAAAGACAACAACGGATTTTTGACATGCTTCATGCAGTGATCATGGCGGGCGGTAGCGGAACGCGATTTTGGCCTGCAAGTCGCAAGTTGGTTCCTAAACAATTGTTGCCTCTGTCAGGTGAGCGGACGATGTTGCAGTCGACGGTTGATCGACTGGGAGACTTGATTGCCCCCGAGCGTCAAATGATCCTGACCAACAAGATTCTTACCGAGGCGGTCGCCAAGCAGCTGCCGGGGATTCCAGTTCAAAACATCGTCGGCGAACCCTGCAAGCGTGATACGGCGCCTTGCATTGGTCTGGCCGCAGCCATGGTGCACCGAGCGGATCCCGAAGGCACGATGGTTGTGATGCCCTCGGATCACGTGATCAAATCGCCGGAAAAGTTTCAGCTTGCGATTTCAGCGGCAGACAAATTGATTGCGGAGGATCCAACTCGGATTGTCACCTTTGGCATCAAGCCTTCTTACCCGGCCGAGTCGTTTGGCTACGTGCAACGGGCGGACGAAATCGCGGTCGATGGAGTGTCGGCTTATCAAGTGGAAAAGTTCCGAGAGAAACCCGACCTGGCGACAGCCGAGCAGTATGTCGCGTCCGGAGACTTCTATTGGAACAGTGGGATTTTCGTTTGGCGAGCGTCCACGATCCTGGATGCGATGGCGACGAACGTTCCGCAAATGCGAAGTCAAATTGACAAAATCGCCGACGCGATGGACAGTGATTCGTTCCAAGACACATTCGAGAAGGAGTTCGCGGCAATCCAAGGAACGTCGATCGACTACGCAGTGATGGAAAGCTATTCCAACGTGGTCATGATCGAAGCACCGTTTCCTTGGGACGATGTTGGAAGTTGGCAAGCTCTTCAACGCCTCAATGATCCCGATGCCGATGGGAATACCGTCGTGGGCTCACACATCGGAATCGACACCAAAGGCACGATTGTTCACGCGCAGCCGGGGCACACGATCGTGACCATCGATATTGATGATTTGATCGTGGTGCAAACAGCGGATGCAACACTTGTTGCGCCCAAGCATGCCGAAGAACGGGTCCGTGAAGCCGTCAAAGCGTTGGAAGAACGCGGCCTGCACGATTTGCTTTAACGACCTTCGTTGGTGATGGCTTCGGTGGCGATATGCAGTGGCGGATGTACTTCTCGGATCACGACGCCTGGCAGTCGATCGTCGACGACAGCTGCCGAATTAGCCGCTTTGGTTTGAGAGAACGTGTGTTCGTTGATCGCGTTGTTTGGCTCAACGGTTTCGGATTCGATCACTTCTACGTTTTCGGCGCCGAGGACTTCGATGTTTTCGATGCGGATGTTTGACACACCGGAACCACCGAACATCTCGAGCGACTGACTCCCGCCGTTGATTCGTGGTCGGGGGTGGTGATTGGGACAGTTTCCGTCGTAACAGCAGGGCGTTTGAGGGACATTGTCAGCGTGCGGAATCGCATCCAGGACGTCTCGTGTCATGCATGCAGCTGCTTGTTCACGGGGCGTGCCGCCGAAGTACGGCGTGACGATCTCAGGTTTCAGGAAGACGATCAGTTCGCTTTCACGGATTTCGGTGTCGTGACTGCGAAACAGCTTCCCGATGTACTTGATGTCACGTAGTCCAGGTACTCCGCGAACCGTTTCAACAATGCTTTTCTGGCGAAGTCCGCCTATCGCAAAGGTTTGTCCGTCGGTAACACGCACCGTCGTTTGTGCGGTACGACTGTCGATGACAGGGTTGTTTTCAATGAAGTCCGCGACAACGCTGTACTCGGGTTGAACGGTGAGCTCGATCGTACCGTCGCGGCTGATGCGAGGCTGGACGTTCAAGATCACACCCGCTTCCTCGAATTGCACTTGGGAGAATACGACCCCTGAGTTCTCGACGGGGTCGGCAGCAAGAATGGGAATTTTCTGAACGATGCGAATCGATGCTTCGTGTCGGTCGCCCACGGTGATCGATGGATCAGCAAGCAGTTTTGCTTCGCTGGTGCTATCGAGCGCTTGAAGCAGTGTGTCCACGTTGATGGAATTGTTGATCGTACTGACAGCCAGATTCGCTGCACCAGCTGCGGACGGGTCGGTGACTAACCCGGTCGAAGCCGAGATGGCATTTCGGAATCGAAGCGACTCTGCGTCGTTCAGATCGGTCAGCGTGAGTGATCGGCTGTGGGGTTGAACCGACCAGTCGACACCCAGTCGCTCGATCTCTTTCAAGGACACGTCATAGATCATGGCTGTGATCCGAACCTGCGGACGCGGGCGATCGAGTTGCTCGATGGCTTCGCTTGCCAGCCGAAGGTCTTCTGCCGTGCCTTTGACGAGGATTCGGTTCTCCTCCGGATACACGGCAACAACGACGGTGTCTCCCAGTGCGTCTCGAAGCGGCTGTGCCATCTCGGATGCTTCAGTAAATTGTGGCGAAAAGTAGGCGATCCCGGAACGTGTGACGCTTGTCGCGGCGAACTGCCGTCCATCGCTCGGTTCCGCTTCATCTTGGAGCACTTCGACTTCAGGCACGTTCGTCTGTGATCCATCTTGGCCCGCAAGGTCGGCGAACAGCTGGCGGACACGATCGACACGAGCGACCGAATCAACGACCAGGACGGCATCTTCACCGATCTTTTGCAGCTGTCCACGCTCGCTCAAGAGCAGTTGTGCGGCGGCCAGGGTTGAGTCTTCGCCTCGCAGAGATGGCGGCAGAAGAATCGTCTCTGACTTAAAATCAGGGTCGTCCGTACCAACTTGTTCGATCGGTAGGACTACCAAGCTATTGCCCGTTCGCTTGTAGCTGTAGCCGGCAGCGGTCAGCGCTGCGGAAAGTACTTCGCGGAGTGGGGCGTCATGAAAGGCGCCGCTGACTTCGCCACTGATGTTCTCTCCGGCAACAATGTTGATGTGCCACAGATCACTGAGCAAGAACACCACTTCCGAGAGTTCCGTCTTTCGAAAGGTAATGCTTCCTTTCGTTTCTAAAGCCTCCTCCACGGAGATCGGGTGCGGAGTGTCGAATCGATTCTGCAGAACCGGGGATAGCGGAGCGATTGTCGCGCTGGTGTCTGTCTCCTGATCGGTCATGGGAACGAGGGCTGAATCGCTGACTCTGATCACACGTGCCTGAGGACGAACGAGCGTTGAACGCTTACGCCGCTTTGACTTGACGGGGGCGGCATCCACTTCGGCGATCTTGGAGTCGATCGGCCTGGACGCTCCTTCGCCAATGAAGAGCGGCGGAATTTCTGCGGCAGCCAAGTGATGACTAGAAGACGCGAGGATCGCTGTGATAGCGAGTGCGCGGCAGAATTGTGAAGGTCTTGAGTTGCCATCCATGGCGGTGTCTTTCCATTCGCGGAACGAACGTTTTGGGAAAGTCGTTATTAACGAATTTCCCTTTGATCATCTATTCGTGCAAAGTCTTCTTCGGGATCATTTTCGTTTGGCCCGAGACCATAGAACACCAGGTTCAGTTCAAGACTCACAGGTGATTCTCGAACGCTGGTTGGCACCATGGTCAAACTCTTGGTCGTCATCAACCATCCGTGGCTGTTAACGGCGCTGAGGATTCGACGCACTGATTCCAGTGAGCCGTCGGCCTGCAATTCGACTGAATGTGAATGCAGGACAAATCGTGATTCTTCTCCGTAAAGTGGCAGTGTTCCTTTTCGTGGATCATCGTTCTCGACTGCCCAAACGCGTTGTTCGCCAGGAGCAATCTCAAGTCGTCGTACCTTTCCGCCTGCCAAGCGGACAGATTCAATCAATGTGTCACGAACCGTTTCCTTGTTTGCTGGATCCACCGAACGTACCAGCAGGTTCTCTAGCAGACTGTTCAGCTTCTTCTCGACGTGACTCAGTTGGGTTTGCCTGGATTGGATTTGAACATACTTGGATTCAAGATCCTGCAATTCCACCGCATCGCGACGCAGTCTTAAGTATTCATCGACCCACGGCAATCCAATGACGATGATCGCAAGTAAACTTCCGCTGGCCACGATTGCTCGGGTCAGCCGGGTGTGACTGGTCGCCCGATTGTTTCGGTTATTCATCGGAGGATCCCGAGCTGGTGTTGGTATGTGTCGTCGTCAGTCTGACTGCAAATCGGGTTCCCTGTGTCCCCTCGTCAGGTGCCGTTCCTGTGAGCGCAACTTCGTTGATGCCCGGCAAGTGTCGAAAGTTGTTGACCAGCTCGTAGACCATGGACTCTTCCAGGACGGTGCCGTCCAGCAGAATGTGTCCGTTGGGCTCCAGGCGGTACTCGTTCAGTTTCGTTGTATCCGGCAGACTTTGCGTAATCCGACCAAGCAAGGAGTCGAAGTCGGGCTGCTTGGTTGCGGACTCAATTTGCTTCAAGTGGGTGATCAATTCGCGTTTATGAGTGATTTCCGCGAACTTGACCGCGGACGCATCGATCTGAGATTCCAGATCTGCTCGGCCGTCCACGGTGTCAGCAAGTCTTTCGCGTTGACCTGAGACCAGTCCATAGGAAATGACAAGCATCAAGGTCGCGGCCACTGCAGGCCAGAACGTTTGCATGAACCGAGTGACCAGAGGAAGGTCTCGCTCTCGGCGGACCTTGTGCAAAAGGTCTGGTACATCCGACGCAGGCACGTCGATCAGTAGCGGCAGTACGGTTGCAACCGCCGGCACGCAACGTGAGTCTTGTACGGACGAATCGAACTCATACAAATGGGGAAGTTCTGGCACCTTGAGAATCTCAGGCGTGACACCAAGGGAGTCGCCCAATACGCTCATCGCCCGCTCTGTCTTCATACCCGATCCGCAGATCATCATTCGGCTAAGTTCGCCGGTCGAAACCCCACGATGTCTTGTGCAGAAACGTTTCAATCGCGAAATATGTCCATCCAAGGCTTCACGAAGCGCCTCTTCGTTGGTGGCCGATGCGGGGCGGTAGTCCAGCAATAGCCGGCCAGAAGAGGCGATGCCGACGTCCCACTGCTTTCCTGTTCCGTCAGCGATCATGACGGGCTGATCACTGCCTTCGCCCTGACCAATCATCCTCGCTACGCTGACCAGGGCCGGTTCGACCCAGGTCACATCGATGTCGGCGATCCGCGACGCATCGTAGACGACTTGAATCAGAGTCCGATTGACCACGCCTGTGACCGCATACTCCACACCCGGTGCAATTCTAGTACGGCAGTACCCCGTTACCTTTTCGCCAGGACCCAACTGCAGATAGCGGGGTACGCGAACGGCAAGCATCGACAGCTCCTTGTCGATTTCCTCGGACGAGCCGGTCGCGACGCGCGACACACAGAAGTCTCCGTCGAGCGAGATTGCGACGCGGCCGCGTCGAATCTCGTGTCGATCAGCGAGCGTTTTCAAGGCTTCGGCAATCAGAGAGGTGCCCGACGCGTTGAGCCATCCGTGAGTAGACTCGCAGTTGACTTCATCGATTTCCAGGCTGTATCGCCCATCCGGCATCGGCGTGGCGATCGCCATTTGCAGCACGTGATTTTCGATTCGAATACCGAAACAGCGTGTTGCAGCGTCGTGCAGTGGGGAGGTTTGTTTTTTTTGAAGCGACATTCGTCGATGACCCGTGACTTGTAGCGCAGGAAACACGCCGTGTGAAAACCTAGCTCATCGTTCGAGGGAGACTTTCCTTTCCGGTGCTTCCTCGGCAGCAATCGGCTCCGGTCGCGCGAACTGTGCGGGTTGCGCCGCTCGTTCTCGTCATTTGGCTAGCCACTTGGTTTTCGGGTCAAACCAAATTGCCTGCGAAGTGTTTCACAATCGCAACTCATTGTTGGCTTCGTGAGTCAAATCGCTTGACTTTTGCCAGTCGCTGATTTGGGTGGAGTTTGTCTTTGTTTCGACTTCTCGTTGATCCTGTGTTCGGATCGTTCTGAGGAGGTCGTACCCCTCCGATCAGCAGACCCGGAGTCTTGATCCATGCCGTTTCGCAAGCCCCTTCCCGCACGACGTCGCATGCAAAAGAAGCGACAATGGACACTCGCAGCGTTGGAACCGCGAATGATGCTCGCTGGCGACCTGGGCGCAGCAATTGGAGACTGCGGAGCTGAGTCGGCAACCAGGGAATTAGCGGCTACCGAGCACGTCTCCTCTGCCATTGCGAGGCGGTCCGTTCCGCAGGTCATTTTTATCGATGGCAATGTCGAGGACATCGAGAGTTTGGTTCCGGCTGCCGCCGAGGCCGATATCGTTCTGCTGCAGAATGGTCGCGATCCAATTGCGCAGATTTCCGAGGCTCTCGCGGTTCGTCGTGATGTCGGATCGATTCACTTGGTCAGCCATGGCGCCGCCGGTGAAATAGAACTTTGCGATCAGGCCATCAACGAGTCGGTCGTTCGCGCGAACGCACAGCACATTGCTGCCTGGTCGAGGGCCTTGCGAAGCGACGCCGATATTTTGATCTATGGCTGCCGCGTTGGAGACGGAAACGCTGGCGAGACGCTGGTGCGATCACTTGCCGAGATCACTGGCGCGGATGTGGCGGCTTCTACCAATCAGACGGGTTCCGCCCCGGGAAGCGACTGGCGGCTAGAACGCACCGTCGGGATCATTGAGTCCAGCTTGGCGTTCGCACCCAGCGTGTTGGCCAACTACGAGCACACGCTACCGATCACGATCCGAGCCGCAGGCAGCACGGGACAGGAATCGATGTCGCTGCAGATTGATGGCGTGTCGGTTCAGTCTTGGGACAACATCGGTGGCGACTTTGCGAACCGCCAATTTGAAACGTTCACCTACAGCGGTGGTGCCGGTGTTACTGGGGATCAAGTCCGCGTCGTGTTCACCAATGATCTTTACAATCCGCCCACGGTCGATCGCAATCTGAGGATCGACAGCGTTGAGATCAATGGCGTCACCATCCAAACAGAAGACGCCGGAGTTTTCAGCACGGGCACGTGGTTGCCGCAAGACGGGATCACACCTGGATTTCGCCAATCCGAAGCGCTTCATACCAATGGATACTTTGAATACTTTAATCCTGACCCAACCGGAAGTGGATCGCAGATCACCATTCGTGCAGCAGGCGTATCGAATGACGAGGTGATGGATCTGCGGATCAATGGGCAAACCGTCAACACTTGGTCTGGCGTTGGCGGGAATGCTTACGCAGGTCAGTTCCAAAACTATTCCTTTACGGCGGATCAAACGGTCTCTGCCGATCAGATCCAGATTGCCTTCACGAATGATCTGTTTGTCGATGGTGTGGTAGATCGCAACCTTCGAATCGATTGGATCGAAGTCGATGGGCAGCGGTTTGAAACGGAAGCACCGTCGGTGTTCTCGACGGGCACGTGGTTGCCAGGCATTGGCGTCACATCCGGATTTCATCAGAACGAGTTCCTGCACACCAACGGATACTTCCAGTATGACGGTGGTGGAAATACTGGCGGCGGAGAGAGTTCGTTTGCCATCGTGAACTCGCAGATCATCGTTGACGAATCCGCGGGTGTTGCCACCGTGCAGATTGAAAGAACCGGCGATCTTTCCAGCACCGCCAGCATTGACTACCAGACGTTCGATCAGACGGCGGTCCAGGGTGACGATTACCGACGCTTGAACAACACGATTGTTTTCAATCCGAATGAGAACATCAAGAACTTCACGATTCCAATCTACGACGACAGCTTGGTCGAGACATCTGAGACGTTGAGCTTCACGATCGACAATCCGAGTGGCGCCGGATTGGGCGTTCCCAGGACCGCGACGATCACGATTCTGGACAATGATCTGCCTCTGCCCAACTACGCGAACTTCCTAGACGGAAGCGGCATTGACACTAGCGGAGGCGCATCGATCACCAACGGAAAACTGCAGGTCACCAGCGACGCAGCGTTTCAAACCGGGGCCGCGTTCTACGACACGGCGATCGTTGCCGATTCGAACACCTCGTTCCAAACCACGTTCTCCTTCGAGTTCAATGGAGGCTTCGGTGACGGCGGGGCAGACGGAATCGTTTTCGTACTGCAGAATTCTGCGGCAGGTTCTGCCGCAATCGGTACCGGGGCCGGTGGCCTTGGCTACGCAGGCATCGCCAACAGCATTGGGATCGAGCTTGATACCTGGCAAAACGGCTGGGACCAATACAGCGACGAAGTCGCGGTCGTCGCAGGTGGTGACATCACGAATCAATTGGAGCAGGTCAAGGCTCCGTTCAATCTGAACTTCGGCGGCGTCTACCACGCGTGGATCGACTACAACGGAATTTCCGACACGCTTAGCGTTTACGTTTCACAGGATTTCGTCAAGCCAACGGCGGCAACTCTGCAAACGAGTCTGCAATTGGATTCGTTTGTGGGCAATCAGTTCTACGCGGGATTCACTTCGGCGAACTACGATCGACCGAATGCACATCGCATTTTGTCCTGGTCCATGAACTTAGAAACACCACCGCCGGCACCCCCGGTCAATCCCTCGGGTGAAGTCAGCGGTGTGGTCGTGGCCAATGGTCTGGTGCAACCCACCGCGATCGACTGGTCGCCCGATGGACGCAATCTGTACATCGCAGAAAAAGCTGGTGTCGTGAAGGTGATTCGCGACGGTCAGTCCTTCAGTTCGACCGTGTTTGATATCTCGAGTCAGGTGAATGACTACTCCGATCGCGGATTGTTGGACATCGCGGTTCATCCGGACCTGCAGAACAACCCGTACTTGTACCTGCTTTACACCTATGATCCGCCCGAGGTGTACCAGAACGTTGGCAACGTCTTTGCCGGTCCTGACCAGACAGGCAATCGCGCTGGTCGACTCCTGCGTTTGACCCTGGACGCTTCGACCAACTACACGACCGTCGTCAGTGGTAGCGAAACGCTGCTGCTGGGTTCGGCGAGCACATGGGCCAATTTCAACGGCTTCACCAATAGTGTCTTCAATGTGTTTGAGCCGCCAGCAGGATTGAATCCCGATGGCACCTACATTCAAGACTTCATCAATAGTGACAGCACCACTCACTCCGTCGGATCGTTGGCCTTTGGGACCGATGGAAATCTGTTCGTTTCGATCGGCGACGGAGCGAGCTACAACGATGTCGATGGCCGTGCCGTGCGAGTGCAGGACATTGACAGCCTGTCGGGGAAAATCTTGCGGATCAATCCGATCACCGGGCAAGGCGTCTCGGACAATCCGTTCTACAATGGAAACCCCGATGCGAATCGCTCCAAGGTCTATCAGTTGGGCTTGAGAAATCCGTTCCGTATCTCGGTGGACGACGCGACGGGGCAACTCTTCATCGGTGATGTGGGTTGGACCAATTGGGAAGAAGTGAATACCGGGGCTGCCGGTGCAAACTTCGGCTGGCCTTTTTATGAAGGCGGGGAAGGAGTGAACTTCCAGACCGGAGGCGGCTATGCAAATCTTGCGGAGGCACAAGCTTTCTACGCCAGTGGTGAAATCGTCACCGCTGCTCCCGTTGCCTTGAACCACGCCGCAGATGGCATCAATGCGATTGTTGTTGGCGATGTCGTTCGCGGAGGCAACTTGGGGCAGCAGTATGAAGGCAACGTGTTCTTCAACGACCTCGGGCAAGGGATCGTTCGCAACGCGACCATCGATGCCAACGGTGTCGTTTCCAACGTGGACGTGTTCGCGACCGGTGCCCAGTACGTGGTTGCCATGCGGCAAGGACCCGATGGTTCTCTGTACTACGTGGACTTGCTTGATGGCGAAATCGGGCGTTGGGAAATCGTTTGATCCCAGTTACCCATTCTGCTTCTCTATTCGCCGTCCATCATGGCTTGCTTGATGGCGGCGACGACGGCTTGTCGCGAAGATGCCGTCGCGATGGCGCGATCCAAGTCGATCCCAAGGGATCTCGCTAACTCCATCGCCAGGTCCACATCACGTACGCCGTGATATTGGTTGGTGAGTCCTTCCTCGACGTAGATCGTTTGGGTATTGGATTGGAATCCAGACTCGAAGGTATCCGATAGTTTCTCGATCCACGCTTCCGGGACGCCGACTTCGCGACAGTGCGTTGGGCTCCAAATCTCGTCTCCCGTGCACTTGGTTAGCAGAGCCAGCGCTCGATGCCTGGGGATGTTCATGGTGCTAACCGGCTGCCTGTTTGATGGACTTCGGTGGCGCTGCCTTCTTTCGCGGCGGCTTGGTGACCAAGTGCATGCTGGGGACCACGTTACGGCCACCGTGAAAGGTGCGCTTCCCTTCGATCGTGTGATCAAAAACGAACACGCCATTGGGGACGCCCGGTCGCGGAGAAACTCTCAAGATCGATGGGTGTCCGCACTCACTACAGCTCACTCGCAGGCCATGGCTATCCAATAGTTGGTGAATGGTCTGGGCGAGTTCCTTGTTTTGATTCAGATCATCCAGCGATTTGCCCACGAGCTTGGCAAGTTGCCCCTGAATTGCCAAGCGGATCGAACGCTGCAGGCGAGCGAGTTCTTGATTCAACTCGGTCATCGCGATGCCAGCTTCGCGGCTCGTCAGGGATTGCGGTTCAGTCATCCGTACTCTGAAGTGTGAACAAAATGCCAGTGCCGGAGTTCCCGGCCAGGATTCTGGCTGCGATCAGCAAACTAGCTCTAGACGAGTTTATACAAATTGTATAACATGTCCAGGACGCGTGGCGAAAAAGCAACGCAGCCACTATTCCACACAATCAGCAAAGACAACCGCCACGGATCTTGAATCCATCAAACTGCCCCAGGTCAACGTGGCGTTCACGGGTGGATTTCACTACTTTCAAACTTTGATCTCGTTCCGTCGAAGCAACTTGAATCTTCGAGTGCTTCCTATCCGCTTGATACGAACATGCCATGTCGGTAAATCAGCAGACTGTTGAAGAAACCAAAGCTCAGATACGTAGCTTGGTTAACGAAATCGCGCAACTGGCGAAGAGTGGCGCGACCGCCGAGGAGTTTTACCCTGAGCTTCTAGGGCGAATCATCACTGCTCTGGCTGCAGCTGGAGGAGCGATTTGGATTCTGGACGAAGACCGGCAGTTGCGACTGCAGTATCAAATCAATGCCGAGCCATCGATTCTGTCGGACGATTCGGATGACGCGATGCGGCACCAGCGGTTGATCCAGCGTGTGGCAAACAGCGGGCAGTCATTGTTGGTGCCTCCGTACTCGGGAACGACCGATGGTGACGCCGAGGGCAACCCAACGCGTTACCTGCTATGCCTAGGTGCGCTCAAGCACGACGGTCAGCAAGACGGTTTGATCGAAATTTTTCAGCGGCCGGATACTGCACCAGACACCCAGCGTGGGTATCTGCGGTTCTTGCAGCAGATGTGCGAGTTGGCTTCCGAGTGGCTGCGAAGCCAAAAGCTGCGTTCGCTTGGCGACCGTCAGCTGCTTTGGCAACAGGCGGATTCATTCGCACGCGCCTCACATGAATCATTGGACTTAAAAGAAACGGCCTTCATCGTTGCCAACGAAGGTCGGCGACTGATCGGTTGTGACCGAGTCAGCGTTGCAATCAAGAAGGGTCGCAAATGCCAAGTTCAGGCGATCAGTGGACAAGACACGATTGAGAATCGATCGAACATTGTGTCCGCCCTGAACAATTTGGCCACTCGCGTGGTCGCTGCGGGAGAGCCTCTCTGGCACGACGGTTCCACCGAGGACCTGCCTCCACAGATCGAGGAGGCGTTGGAAGACTACGTCGATCAATCCTACGGACGAAACATTGCTGTTCTGCCTCTGCGTGAGCCCGAGCGAAAGCTGGGTGGTTCCGCCGAAGAGAACGCGGCGACAGGCGAGGTCGATCGAGACAACGCACATCGTGGCGACGTGATTGGGGCGCTGATTGTCGAGCAGATCGAAAGTGATATTCCACCCGAGATTTTCCGGGCTCGTGTTGATTTGGTTTATGAACACGGTACCCGAGCGGTCGCCAATTCGCGGGCCCACACCAACCTGTTCATGATGCCGGTGTGGCGAACGCTTGGACATGCCACCTGGGTGTTACGGGCGCGAACGTTGCCCAAAACGTTGGGCGTGTTGGGTCTGATCGCGGCCGTCATTCTGGGGCTGACGTTCATTCCAAAGGACTTCACTTTGGAAGCCGAGGGCACCTTGATGCCAACGGCGCGACGAGAAGTCTTTGCTCCGATTGACGGTGAGGTTCGCCAGGTTTTGGTGGAGCACAACAGCGAGGTAAAGCAGGGCGACACGCTTGTTGTTCTTAAGAATCCCGACTTGGAAATCCAAATTGAAGAAACGCAGGGACAGCTGAACACGACCAATGCGGACATGGAGCGGGTGGCCTACCAGCTTCGTCGTGCCAAGGGGATGGATCCAGTTGACAAGCAGGCCTTGATGGCGGAAGGGCGAGCCCTTCGCGTTCGCTATGAGGCTTTGCAAACCAAGTACGGTTTGCAAGAGAAGCGGATGAAAGATCTGACGATTGTCGCTCCGATCGATGGCGTGGTGGTTTCTTGGGACGTCGAGAAAACACTTCGCAGCCGGCCGATCATGACCGGGCAAGTGTTGATGGAAGTCGCCGACTTGAACGAGCCGCTGTTCTTGGAACTCGAGCTTCCCGAGAAACGCGAAGGACACTTGGACGATTTCGTGCTTGAGAAAAGCTTGGACCAGCCCAACAGCACTCTTGAAGTCACCTACATCTTGGCAACCGATCCAGACGAGCCGTTGGATGCGGTACTGACCATGGCAAGCATCTCAGAGCGGGCCGACGCCCATGACGAGCATGGTGCTGTGATCAAGATGCATGCGATGCCAGAGCAAGAAACGCTGCGACGTTTGAAGCCGCGCCCCGGTGCGAAGGTGATTGCCAAAGTCCACTGTGGTCGACGATCCAGCGGTTTCGTGTTCTTGCACGAAGTCTACGAGTGGTGTCACAAGTTCTTCTTTTAAGCTCGTCGTTTCCAGCTCATTCCTACATATCCAATCTAGTTTCCGTTCTCGGAGTCAGTCATGCGAGTCTTCCACCTATTGTTTCTGCCAGTTCTCATGGTTGCTGGTGTTTGGGGTTTGCAAACGGTTAGCTCGCAACAGCCGCCGTCTGCCGGAGCAGAGATCCGTGCGGGAAACTGCATGGTTCAGTACATCAACAAAGTGAACGTTCCAGCCAAAGCCGAAGGCACGTTGATGGAGTTGAAGTTCGAGGAGGGTGACACCGTGAACGCGGGCGACTTGCTGGCGGTGATCGACGATACAGCCCCAAAGTTGGCGATCGAACTGAAGAAGGCTGAAGAAAAAGAAGCGATCATGAACGCTTCCAACGAGGTCAACTTGCAGGACGCCATCAATAGCGAAGAGCTGGCTCGCACCGAAGTCGAAGCTTTCTTGGACCTGCGTCGCGAGGGAGCGATCCCAATGTTGGAGGTCAAGAAAAAGCAGCTGGAAGCCAAACGCATGAAATTGCGAATCAGTTTGGCCGAGATGCAGATGAAGATTGATCAGATCAAAATGATCGCCAAAGGTAGCGAACTGAAAATTGCTGAGTTCGAGCTGACACGAAGGCAGATCACTTCACCAGCAACCGGTTTTATCGAAACACGGATCGCCCAATTGGGTGAGTGGGTGCAGCCGGGCACACCGCTGGCGACTTTGATTCAGATGGATCGTTTGCGAATCGAAGGCGACCTGGATGGTCTGCGTAACAAGAGCCAGATTGTCAAAGGAGCCCCCGTGGACATAACGATCTATGACGGCCCAGAGAACGTGAACGGCATTCGGATGCAAGGCAAGCTGGGGTACGTCGCCATGGAGATCGATATCAACGGCAAGCATCGGGTTTGGGTTGAAGTCGAAAACCAGAGAACTCCGACCGGCGATTGGTTGATCAAGCCCGGCATGCGTGCGGACATCGTGATTCGCAATACCGTTTTTTGATCACGGGTCTAGCAGACCAAACAAGTCTCACAAGCAAACGCACACACTGAATCGATAAGAACTTTCGTAACCGATGACGACCTTAGCCGAATCCCTCGTTAGCAGCTCATCCAGGCCGCTGACGGTCCGCAAACGCCCTGACCTGACGGCCAACCGTCAGCGATATCAGGGCACGGGCTATTGGGTCGTCAAGGAACCGGTCGGATTGCAGTACTTTCGTTTTCATGATGAAGAGTATTTCATCCTGAACATGCTCGACGGGCATGTCAGTTTGCAGCAGATCAAAGACGGATTCGAGCAGCGTTTCGCGCCACAGAAGATTACCTTTGGCGATCTTCAGCAGTTCATTGGAATGCTGCACCGCAGTGGATTGGTGATCAGCAATTCGCCTGGCCAAGGCAAGTCTCTGCGTGAGCGTGGACGGAAAAAGAAGAACAAAGAGGTGATGGGCAAATTTGCAAACGTGTTTGCCCTGCGTTATCGCGGTATTGATCCAGAAAAGATTCTGAACGCCATTTTGCCTTGGTTTGGCTGGGTGTTCACGGTTCCGGCCTTGATCTTCTTCATGCTGTTGCTGCTTTCCTCGTCCCTGTTGTTGGCCAGTCAGTACGAAACGGTTTACGCGAAATTACCGACCTTTCAGCAGTTCTTTGCTGCCGATCGTTGGGTGATCTTGGCTGCAACGATGGCGATCGTGAAAGTGATCCATGAATTTGGTCACGGCTTGAGTTGCAAGAAGTTTGGCGGCGAGTGCCACGAGATTGGCTTCATGCTACTGGTGTTCACACCTTGCTTGTATTGCAACGTGTCCGACTCTTGGATGTTGCCCAACAAGTGGAAGCGGGTTTGGATTGGTGCGGCGGGAATCTACGTCGAGATGATTCTCGCTTCGATTGCTGCCTACGTCTGGTGGTTCACTGAAAATGGCACGACGATCAACGACTTGTGTTTGAACATGATGTTCTTGAACGTCGTCAGCACGGTATTGGTCAATGGAAATCCGCTGCTACGTTTTGACGGATACTACATCCTGATGGACTTCATGGAGATCCCGAACCTTCGTCAGAAAAGCACCGAGGTGCTGAAGCGATGGTTCCAAAAGACTTGCTTGGGCTTGGAGTTGCAGGACGATCCGTTCTTGCCAACTCGCGGACAATTCATGTTCGCCATGTTCACGATCGCCAGCGTGATCTATCGCTGGGTGGTTGTGTTCTCGATTTGTTGGTTCGTGATCAAGGTTCTGGAACCGTACGGTTTGCAGGCCATTGGACGAATCGTTGCAGTGATTGGTTTCTTTGGGTTGGTTGCCCAGCCTGTCATTCAAACTTGGAAATTCTGTCGCACCCCTGGGAGGTTGTCGAAGGTGAAACGTACTCCCCTGTTTATCACACTGGGACTTGCCGCACTCATCATCTCCGGTGTTTGCTACATTCCGTTGCCTCACCACATTGACTGTGCGTTCGAGGTCCGTCCAAGCCAAGCTGGTACCGTTTATGCGGGTACGCCTGGCCGCATCAAGTGGACCGCTGAGCCCAAGACATTGGTCAAAGAAGGCGACCCGATTGCTGAGCTTGTGAACCCCGACCTGCAAATCCGATTGGCTGATTTGAAAGGCGAAGAGCGTGTCGCCGAAGTCCAACTTGCCAACGTCGAAGATCAAAGCCACGGTGATGCCGGGCTGAAGGCAAATCTGAAGTCGCGCCGCGAGCAGCTTCAGTCCATTCGCACCTTGCGAATCAAGACCGAGGAAGAACTTGGTCGCCTGACGATTCGGGCGAAACGTGATGGTTACGTCATTCCGCCGCCGTATCGGGCTGCCCAAGAGACCGGTGATGGTCGCTTGCCAGGTTGGACAGGTTCACCTTTGGAATCCAAAAACCGCGGTGCGTTGGTGACTGCGGATGACGTGCTTTGCGAAATCGGCGCGCCAGACGCGTTTGAAGCCGTACTGATCATTGACCAAGGTGACGTGCAGTTGGTCCGAGAAGGCCAGGCCGTCGATCTGAAATTTGATTCGCGCCGTGTGGATACGTTCAGCGGCATGATCACTGAAAAATCAAACGAGCCGCTGGATGCAACTTCCGTTTCCATGTCTAGCCAAACCGGCGGTGACTTGCAAACCGAGATCGATCCGGTGACCGGACAAGTCAAACCAAGGAACGTTTCCTATCAAGCGCGCGTCCCACTCGAGACCGGTGATATTCCGATTCGTCCGGGGTACCGTGGCTCATCAAAAATACACGTTGACCCAATGTCGTTGGGCAGCCGTTTGTGGCGAGTTGTTGCCAAGACGTTCAACTTTGAACTCTGAATGGTTACGCAGCTTTTGCGTTTTAACACTCGCTCACTTCATTTCCGCATTTTTACCATGAACACGGTCGTCTAACATTGCAGCAAGAACCGCAATCTGTAGGATACGGTTCACCCTGCGACCAGGTGCATCAACGGGCGAAGCACCATCGGACGATTTACCACGCCCAAACCCTACTCTCGTTACTGAGAGTTCCTGTTTACGCGTCAAGAAGCTGATCTGACCCAAATTTTGAAGATCAACTTCCGGCAACACATTTTCACTTCCAATTTTCGGAGAAATCACCGATGGCAGACAGCAAGACCGACAAGCCTGCAGCAGCACCAGCTGCTGAAGCACAGACCCAACAGCCCGTTCAAGTACAAGTCAACGACGATAGTGCGATGGCAACGTACGCAAACTTTTGCCGAGTCACTGGCTCGCCTGAAGAGTTGATCGTGGACTTCGGTTTGAACCCACAGCCAATTGGCGTTCCTAAGGATCCAATCGAAGTCAAGCAGCGCATCATCGGCAACTTCTTCACCGCAAAGCGTCTATTGGCCGCACTGCAGATGTCGGTCGCTCGTCACGAGTCGGTCTTTGGCGTCTTGGAGACGGACATCAACAAGCGTGTTCGACCAGGTCTACAGCAGCAGCAAGCTGCTCCAGCTCCAGCACCTGCCGCTCAGCCAGCTCCTGCGAAAAAGAGCTAGTCAAGCTTCTCGCAGACGATTCAAAAGTTAGACGCCACCGCGATTGCGGTGGCGTTTTTTTTGGGCTTGAAGCTCAGTTGATACGCAAGGTTTGGGCTTCGCTGGGCAAGGCCGCAGTGATCTCATCGGGGCGATCGCTGCAGGGGCAATTCAGCAAGATTCTGTCTTTGAAGCTGAACGCTGGCTCAAGCACTCAGCTTTTTGCCTGGTAGACCCGCCGTGCTTCTTCGGCGATCACTCGGAATCCGTCTCGCACGATTTCCTCTGGCATCGTGAAGCTGATCCTCAAGCACTCGTTCCGGTGTGCCCAGTTCTGATCATCGACGCCAAAGAAGAAGTGGTTCCCTGGAACCACCAAGACGTTGCGGGCTTTCAATCGCTGATAGAACTCTTGCGATGTGATTGGCAAGTCTTCGAACCACAGCCAAAGAAAGAAGGCGCCCTCGCTGCGGTGAATGTGATAGGGAATGGAATCGTCGAAGGACTCTCGAACAAACGATTGAGCTTGTTCCGACCTCTGGCGATAGAAAGGTTGGATCACCTCGTCGCTCAACGTCAATATTTCGCCGCTCTCTACCAGCGGTGTGACGATCGTTTGTCCCACGTTCGAGTTTGCCAACCCGACGATCGATGTCATCGATGCGAGCGACTGGATCACTTCTTCTTGTGCGACCACGATCCCGGTGCGAGTGCCAGGCAAGCCCAACTTGGACAGGCTCAGTGTCAGGATGGTTTGCTCATTCCAAACAGGCGTCGCATCGGTGAAAATCGCGTTCGGAAATGGTGCACCGTAAGCGTTGTCGATGATCAACGGGATCGAATGCTCTTGCGCGATCGTTGACAACCGAGAGATCTCGTCATCGGTCAACACGTTTCCGGTCGGATTGGTGGGGCGTGAAACGCAGATTGCCGCGATATCATCGGTGACCTGTAGGTTCTCGAAGTCGACGCGATACTTGAATTCGTGATCGGCGGTTCGTTCGATTTTCGGTTTGACGGCCCGGAACATGTCACCGCCAACGGACTGATTCGCATAGCCGATGTACTCCGGCACCAGCGGCAGCAAGATCTTGCGCGTCCCACGCTCGTGAAAATTTCCGGCCAATGAATTGAACAAGAAGAAGAACGCGGTCTGCCCGCCCATTGTGACGCCGATGTTTTGCGGGCCGATTTCCCAACGGAATTGACGGCGGAAGAGATCCGCCACGGCAGTACGAAAACGCAGGTTGCCGGAGGGAGGTTCATAGTTGCCCAGCATGTGTTCGAGGGTGCCGGGCTCGGCTGCAATGGCCTCCATGCGCTGGCGCCAAATGGCATCGACTTCCGGAATGTGCGACGGTTGACCGCCACCCAACATGCGGACGGAATCCCCGCCAGCGGCCAATGCCTCGCCTAAATCTTGCATCAGTTCGCCAATGCCGCTGCCACTGCACAGCTGCCGGCCAAAATCAGATAGCTCCCAACTCATCGATGGTTCCTTGCAGGAAGACTCTGTCAAATCCCAAGTGACGTGAACGAAGAGGGGATTCCTACATCACTGACACGCGCTAGCACAAGCGGTAGACTACCAACTGAATAGAAATCGCTAGATCAGAGGGAATAGAGTCTGTGAACAAAATTGAAATCGGTCTCGTTCGATGCGCGGCCACGGATTGCAAGCGTTCGGAAATGGCTACCATCACGATCGACGAATCCGTGTTGACGGAACGATTGATTCGGCAAGCTGAGCAAGTCCTGGCTGCCGATGAAGCAAAGGGGATGCACCTCGCTGCCGATGATGCCGAACATGGCGAAGTCACCTACCTTCAAGAAGTGTTAGAGGGTGGCTTCTTCGTTTATGTTGGTCAGCCTGACGCCTTGCAGGAGCACTGGTTCGGTGCCGGCAGTTGGGTAGCGTTCAACGACCACGAGGGCAGCGGTCACGCATCCAAAGTTGGTCCGGACGGCTGCAAGCGAAACTTTCGATTGCTTCGTGGTCGTTTGAGCTAGACGTCGTTCCGCGAATCTCTTCGTAGAAGTTTGCAAAGCATGCGGGAATGTGCATCGCATGCGGATGTTTGCAAAGGGTCGGTTCGTGCGAATCTGAATCGCACGACTCGGATCAGTGACTGTGCTCGAAGTCGGGCTCTTTGCCTTCATACGCTTTGTATAGCGCGAAGATCGATTTCTCGAGCAGTTCAGCGGTCGCTGGATCGGCTGACTGCTTGCACTTCATCGCTGCAACGATCACGGCGTGAGCAGCCTTCAGTTGGTTGACGTACTCTGGATTGTCTGGCTTGATCCGCTGAGCCAAGAAGTACGCCGTGATTGTGTTCTGAATTTTGGTCGCGTGCTCTTCCTTGGTGGTCACCCAACGAGAGAGTTGGTTGACGGCCTGTGCATCGACGTCACCACCGGTCAACTCGTGAAGCTGCAACTGAGCTTTTGAGATCGTGTGCTCATCTTCCAGCATCTGTTGAAAGCGAAGTTGATCGCCGTAAATGCCGCAAGGGACCTGGCAATGAGCCATGGCGATGGAGGCGAAGGTGCACAACGCGACGACGGAAAGGATCGAACGAATCATGTTGATTCTCCTGGTAAGATTCGAGTGATGTTCTTTTGTTGAACGAACTATTTGCAGCAACTTAACCGTCCTGAGCTCACTTGTCACGCTGAGCGGCGATGGGAGGGAGGCCACCCGGCGGAAGGATCCTGATACAAACGGATCCGCCACAGCAGATTGGGAGCTTTGGAAGCTCTATTTTGTCCAAAGTATGGGGCTGGCAGACCGTCATCTGGGTGATCCGGAGTGAAGTGGTCGTCCAAACATGAGACTTGCCGTCAAAACCGGGGAAATTGTCATTCAGGGGGCGACGAGCGCATCGATGCCACCTTGGCGGGCACTGGACAATTGGCGACAACATACCCCGTTCACTTGCCCGGCAATTCGATCATGACAGCGGTAATGGCCTCTACGTCCGGCTCCATTTACAACGTTCCCAACGCATTGACCAGTGTGCGGTTTCTGCTGGCGATTGCAGTGATGGCGTTGATTCCCCTGGGCTATCACACCACTGCTTTGGTGTTGTTTGTGATTGCCGCATCAACCGATTGGATGGACGGCTACTGGGCCCGGAAGTACGGGCAGGTCACAAAGCTTGGTCGGATTTTCGATCCGTTTGTCGACAAGATCATCATCTGCGGAACATTCATCGCCTTGGTCGAGGTCGCCGACTCCGGGGTCGCCGGGTGGATGGCAACCGCCGTTGTTGCTCGCGAGCTATTGGTCACCAGTTTACGTGGCATGATCGAAGGTTCAGGGGGCGACTTCTCGGCGCGTCAACTTGGGAAATGGAAAATGGTCCTGCAGTGCGCGGCCGTGATCGCGGTTCTGATGGTGTTGATTCAGCCAGGGATTCAATGGATCGCAGTCACTGCCGACGTGTTGCTGTGGGCTGCGATCTTCCTGACCTTGTACTCGGGATATGACTACGTTGTGATTGCTGCAAAAGTGATGAGCGAGTCTCCCGACGATGAATAGTGACAAGGCCAAATGATTCACGCGATCTATTTGACGCTCAATGCAGTGATGCTGCTCGGATGCGTCGGTTGCATTGCATTGTGGGTCAGGGTTGGTGCCAGGTATCTCAAGTCCCGACGGTCGACGTTGGCGGAAGCAGACACGGAGGGCTCGATCGAGCCAACGTCCGGTCCCGCGGAGGCGCCTCCTCCGTCTGGCGAGGGTGCCGAAGAACAGCCCGTTGAATTGTCGGCAACGCTCTGGCCGGTCCCGCGCGAGCGGCCGTTTTGGAGTGCCGTCGACGCGTTGGTGATGTACGGACTGATGCTTTTCTTGTCCACGCTAGCGATCACGGTGGCGCTTTCGTTGGGGTGGATGGAATCGGCTCCGGAAGGCAGCGGCAAAACGCTGACGCAGCACGCTCCCTTTTGGGCGATCGGCGTTTCTTCGGCCGGCGGGTTGGCTGCGGCTTTGCTCACGTTGACGTGGCTGCATCTGTTCGCGAAGAACCCACTGCCTCGGTTAGGGCTGAAGCCATCAGGAAAACAGATCAAGTTAGGCCTGAAGGCTTCGGTGATGTTGTTGCCGCCTGTCTTGGTGATCAGCGCCGTGGTCAGTTGGTTTGTCCCGTACGCACATCCGATACTGGACGTGCTGGCGGACATGACAAGCGTTTGGCAATTCGTCGTCCTGTTCGTAGCCACTGCGATCGTGACGCCGTTCGTCGAGGAGTTCCTGTTTCGCGTGCTGATGCAGGGTGGTCTACAGGCCTTTGCAGATCGATTCGGAGTGACGGACGCGTCTTGGAAGCCGGTTGCTTGGTGGCCTGTGGTGGTGACCAGTGTTGTTTTTGCGATGCTGCACTTCGGGCAAGGGGCTGCGCCGATCCCACTTTTCTTTCTGTCCCTCGGGTTGGGGTTCCTGTATCGGCAAACTGGAAACATTACCGCGCCAATTGTCATCCACGTGGTCTTGAACGGGCTGACGGTGGTCGCAGAATGTGTCAAGCCAGTGTCATGACCGGACTCTTCCAACCTGACTTTCGACCATTGAAATGGATGGCAGGGAAGAATGATCTAGATGGCAGTGGTTGTGCGGATTGGAACGAGAGAGCCTGCTTGGGATCGGTGCTCTAGTCTAGCGATTCGTCCCGGTCCAACACTCGAATTGGGAAGCGAATTCCTCGGCTTCTGCTAGAATGAGAAAACCAACAACGGTCCTACAACGCGAACAGAATTGGCGACGATCCACTGAAGACACTTGAACGACGTCTGGGGCTTGGTGCGGTTGTTGCAATCAGCATCAGCGCGATGCTAGGAAGCGGGATTTTCGTGCTTCCGGGGCTCGCTGCTGCAAAGACGGGGCCAATGGTTTGGTTGGCCTATCTGTTGGCCGGCATCAGCGTCCTACCCGCTGCACTGAGCAAGTCTGAGCTTGCCACCGCAATGCCCACGTCTGGCGGTACCTACGTCTATTTGGAAAGAACGTTTGGCCCTTTGGCTGGAACGGTTTCAGGTCTTGGGCTGTGGTTGTCATTGTTACTGAAGAGCGCTTTTGCGCTGGTTGGTTTCAGCGCCTATCTTTCCGTCTTAGCACCTGGGATACCGCTCAAGCCCGTCTCGTTAGGGCTCTTGTTTGTGATCACAGTGATCAACATTGCCGGCGTGAGTGTGATCAGCAAGCTGCAGAAAGGCATTGTGTTGGTGGTTCTGCTCGCGCTGCTGGGACTTGCCGCGGTTGGTTTGCAATCGATGGACACTCAATTGCTGGCCGGTGGATTTTCCGGTGGCTCGAGTGGCTTTATCGCAGCAGCAGCCTTCGTCTACGTTTCCTATGCAGGGGTCACGAAGGTGGCTGCGATTGCCGAGGAAGTGAAGGACCCTGATCGAAACTTGCCACTGGGCATTTTGATCTCGTGGGTCTCGGTGATGTGCATCTACGTGTTGGTGGTCTTCGTGCTGGTGACGAATGTTCCGACCGAACAGTTGGTCAATCACGATGGCAACGGCAACCCCGATTTGCATCCGATCTATACGCTCGCGGTTGTTCTGGGGGGGGAGGCTGCTGGGATCGTTGCCGCCGTGCTGGCCGTGCTGACGATGGTTTCCATGGCGGTGGCCGGGCTGTTGGCTGCGTCCCGATTTCCATTCGCGATGAGTCGCGATAGTCTGTTGCCTCAGAAACTGCATGAAGTGAATCAGAGCTTCATGACGCCGGTCTATTGCATCTTGCTGACCTCGGCAGTGATGGCGGCGAGCATTCTGTTTCTGCCGGTCGAGCAGATTGCAAAGCTCGCCAGTGCTTTCATGATCTTGGCCTTCATGTTCATTTGCGGAACGGTATTCGTTCTGCGCGAGAACGCGGGCCAGTGGTACAAGCCACAGTTTCGATCACCCTTCTATCCCTACTTGCAGATTGTCGGATTCCTGCTTGGTGTGATGCTGCTATCGGCCATGGGACTGACCAGCATCGCGGCGATCATGGGAATCGTGTTGCTGGGAACGCTTTCTTACGTCTTCTATGGTCGGCATCATACGACCCGCCGCGGGGTGTTCGGAAAGATGGGCAAACGATCCGACCTGGTCAAGGACTCCGAGCAGTCAAGAGCGGTGCTGGCTCATTCATTGGAAGAAGAACTGCCGCCCGAAGCCGCCGTCGTCGTGTCTCTGTTCGGGACCGAGCGATCGCCAGAGACGTTGGTCGAAATGGGCGCCGCTCTTGCTCATGGTCGTAAGCTGGAAGTCCTGCATGTTACAGCGGTCCCCGAGCAGTTGTACTTGGTTGATGCTTTGGAAGACGACGAGCAGTCCTGTGCGTTGTCACGACGGATCCATGTGATGGCCGAAGAAGAGAACGTGCAGATGGAGTACGACACCGTCGCGACGCGAGATGTTGTGCACACGATTCACGATGTTGCCAATCGCCTGCACTGCGAATGGGTGGTGATGGAGTCCTCGCACAAACGCACACGAGGAATCACGTTTCAAAACCCGCTGGGATGGTTGCAGGACCATTTGCCTTGCAATTTGGCTGTCTTCAAAGACGCCGGAGTGCGATACATCCGCAAAATTTTGGTCTATGCCGAGCCAGGACCGCACGATTCCTTGGTGGTCACCACCGCCGATCACTTGGCGCAGATTTACGGCGCTGAACTGAACTTCGTTTGTTTTGTCGAGGACCAAGAAGACGCCCGAAACGCGCAGGCTCGCGTGGATTACGTGGATCAATTGATGGACCTTTGTGTCTCCAAAGCTCACGTCGTGATCCTCCATGGAGACAACGAATTGGCTGCGATTGAAAAAGCAACCCAAGATGACGATCTGTTGATCATGGGGGCTCCGCCAGATCGGTCCGTCATGGGACGCTGGTTCGGCACTCCCAAAGACAAGTTGACGATCCGCGCGGCATGCTCGGTGTTGTGGTTGAAGACTCCACGGACCCAGACTCACGATGCTTTTGACGTGCAGACCGTGGATGTGGAGTCCGCGTTTCATTTGCCTGATCACGTTCCGGCGGAATTCATTCAGGTCAACTTGGCCGTTTCAAAAAAGGAAGAGCTGTTTCGCATCGCAGCCGAGTTGTTCTCGTCTCGCGGTGGGGCGAGCGAGCCCGTGATCAGTGCGGCACTGTGGGAGCGTGAGCAAATGCAGAACACAAGCGTTGGCAAAGGCATCGCCATGCCTCATGCGACCTTGGCTCGCGCGGACTCCTCGCTGATTGCGATTCTGTCAACCAATCAGCCGATTGACTATGGCGCGCCGGACGGACAGAAGGTCGATGTGTTCTTTTTCACGGTGGGCCCACCCAATGACAGGAAAAAGCACCTGAAGATTTTGGCGGAACTGTCACGCCTCTCCCTGAAAACGACACTGCTCGAGGACATTCGAACTGCAACCAACGGCGAAGAAGTCCAGCAGAAGTTGGCGGCCAACTGCTAAGGCGTTTCGTCTGCTTCGAACGCAGTGATTACATAGTAGGGCAGTTGTGCGTTACGAGTGATTGCCCAGTTCGTTTGTGCAAATACGAGCTCCTCGCGATGTCTCACCTCCGTTGGCACCATCGTCATGCGGGCAAGTGCGTATTGCCAGCTTGTTTTGCCTTCGGAGTCTCGAACGGCCTCGATCAGCAAGAGGACTTCGGGATCCGTTCCCTGCACGAAGGTAAACATGGCTCCTGAGATCAGATCGCTTTTGTCGTTGCCATTCGATTCATAGCGGTAAGTCGGTGAAGGTTGCAGTCGCAGCGGGATCTGCGTTCGGTTCGGCGGAACTAGCTTGGCGGAAAAGTCTCGAGCCATCCTCCGCATCTGTCTCAATCGAAGCGGAGAGCTTGCCCCTGGTTCTGCGGCTGCTGGCATCGGTCGGAATTCTACGCCGGCGGCAGTCGGGCTCCAGACAGTCGCTTCTTTGGATTTGGCAACGATCGGTGATAGGGACAACGATTGAAACTCGTGGTCGTAAACTTTTTCGTTGGGATAGACACACATGACCGCTTGAGGTCGACCGTGAACGGTCCACAAGAACATGCCCCCTGCGTGAGTGCGTCGCTCCGCATTGGACCAGTTGGAAACCGGTTGCGGCAGAAACTCAAAGGCTTGTTGTCCATCTTCACCACCGGTTAGTGTGAACTTGGACGCAACTCGATTGAACCGGTCACGCATCTCCGCAAGCTGGTCTGCTTCTTGCCCGCTTGCTGGGAATGCAAACAGCGTTAAAGAAAACAGTTGCAGTGCAATCAGAACTCGCATTCCTTAGGTCCTTCAATGTGGGCAAGTGGCATTGTAGACGCGATGTCTAAGGATGTGGTCGGCAAGGGGCAAAGTCAAGCCCTTGAGGTCGCGGATCAGGCGTCTGCTATTTGCCGATCGAGCAGGTTCAGGTAGCTTCAGCGGCTCGCTTTTCTTGTTTCTCGACTTACCTCAGCAGATTCTCGCATGATCAAACGCATCCTTGTCACTGGTGGCGCAGGTTTTCTTGGTTCTCATCTTTGCGAACGATTGACCGATGCGGGGCATGACGTCATTTGCTTGGACAATTTTTTTACGAGCCAGAAATCCAATGTGGTGCATCTCTTGGATCGGGCAAACTTTGAGTTGATTCGGCACGATGTCACGTTGCCGATCTTTTTGGAAGTGGATCAGGTCTACAACATGGCTTGCCCAGCCGCTCCTGGACACTATCAGTACAATCCGATCAAAACCATGAAGACCAGTGTCATGGGGTCGATCAACATGTTGGGAATGGCAAAACGCTGCGGAGCTCGGGTTCTGCAGGCCAGCACCAGTGAGGTTTACGGCGATCCAGAGGTTCATCCGCAAGTCGAAAGCTATCGAGGCTGCGTCAATCCGATTGGGATCCGAGCTTGTTACGACGAAGGGAAGCGTGCGGCCGAGACGTTGTTCATGGATTACAACCGTTGCAACGGCGTCGATGTCAGGATCGTGCGAATCTTCAACACCTACGGCCCGCGGATGCATCCTTACGATGGGCGAGTCGTTTCCAACTTCATTCGCCAAGCGTTGCAGGGAGAAGACATTACGATTTTTGGCGATGGCCAACAGACTCGATCGTTCTGTTATCGCGATGACTTGGTCAACGTGATCATCGCCATGATGGACAACGAAGACGACTTTATCGGGCCAGTGAACATCGGCAACCAAGACGAATTCACGATCAAAGAATTGGCAGAGAAGGTGATCAAAATATCGGGAAGCAAGAGCAAGTTGGTCAAACGGCCTCTCCCGGCAGACGATCCGACTCGCCGGCAGCCCGACATCACGCTGGCCAAAGAAAAGCTTGGCTGGGAGCCGAAGATCAAGTTGGACGAAGGCCTGCAACACACGATCGATTGGTTCAAGTCGATCAATTTGGACGACTACCGAGCGCCCACACCGAACTACAGCTGATCCTGATCAAACCGAGATTGATTCCGGTAGCGGTGCAAACCGGACATGGACGTTGCTGTCTTCTGCCTCTTCGGCGGCAATCTTGATGGGCAGGAACGTTTTCAGGACGTCGATGTGAGTCTTGCTGTGTAGCGAAAGCGGTCCGGTGTGGAACTCGCTAGCCTGCCCTTGGCTTGCTGCGAGCCCCATCGGGAGCATCAGTTGGTCCGCCAAGTATTCGCCCACCGGGACACCACCGGCGATGTGGGCCCTCGCTTCGCGAAGCACGCCGCGGGCGATGTGCTCGGCTTTCACGCCGATTTTTCCAAAGCCGGTGAAAATCTCTGTCACGTTCTTTGCGATCAGCTCGATCATCACCACGTTGCCGGCACCATTGGATTCTTCGATCTCGTGAACGCAAAAGCAGCTGGCGTTCCAGTTTGATTTACGCCGAATGGTATCGCACTCGCGTTCGCCGACGGCGGCTGGAATTTCCGCGACAAGGGCGGTCACGCGGGGCTGAAAGTTGCTCCCGCTTTCAAGCAGTTTGAAGCCGCGAAGTGTCTGGCAGGGCGTGATCTCCAGGCGTAGTTTTCCGCCTCCTGCTGGATAGAACCCGTAACGCTCAATCTCTGCTTTCACTTTCGGGCCGGCCTTGGCCAGTTGAGGCAAGAATGATCGCTGTAGAAAGTCGAATGGAGGCGCCCATGCGTTGTGCGTTCCACCTTCTAAATGCAAGACGGATGGTTCTTCGGCAAGCATCAATGCGGGCAAGACGGTTTGAGCAACCAGCGTCGCACTTCCGGCCGACCCAATGCGAAACGTGAACGCTCCGCCGCGGATTTGTTGCGGGGCGAACGTGATTTCGCGCGAGCCCAGTTCAGCGCCCTCAAGCTTTCCATTGCTGACTTTGGCTGCCGCTTGGGCCGCCGTCAGGTGTTGGCGCAGGAGACCTGGCTTCTTTCGTCCTGCTCGAATGTTGGTCAGTCGAATCGGTTTTCCCGTGACTGCCGACAAAGCCAGCGACGAGCGAATGATCTGCCCGCCACCTTCGCCCTGCGATCCGTCGATTTCTAGCATGTGTTTGGTGTGAATGTGAGTGATGTTGTTTCGTTTTCTTCGGCGCCGCCGAGCAGATCGCCTCTTGCCAGGGCAAGAGGCGACGCTCATTCGGAACGGCTCAGTCGTCAGCTTTGCTGGCGTCCTTGATCACGAATCGTGCTTTCAGTCGAGCCACTTCGCTGGCCAGGCCAGCCTTCTTGACGGAGTTCAGGACTTCCTCGAAATCCTTGTAAGCCGCTGGCGCTTCGTCCTTGGGGTACAAGCGGCAGTTGCTGAGGATATCGTGCTGATCCAGTTCGTCATCGATCGTGGCTTGGTCAAGGGTGCGTTTGGCATGCTTGCGTCCCATGATTCGGCCAGCACCGTGATTCACGCTGTAGCATGACTTCTCGGCGCCCTCGTCGGCCACCATCACCGCCGATCCATCACGCGGATTTCCAGGCAGCAAGATCGGGTGGCCGGTGTCGGCAAATGGCGTCTCACGCAAGGCGTGATGCCCGGCCGGAAACGCTCGGGTTGCCCCTTTGCGGTGAACCCAAGTCGGTCGCTCATTCAGGATCTCCTTGCGCGCGATGTTGTGGCTGATGAAGTACACCAGCGAACCGGTCGTTCCGGGAATGACTTCCTGAAACGCTTCCAGTACGAGGGCATTGATCAACAAATGGTTCACCGTTGCAAAGTTCGCACCGAGTGCCATGTCATTCAAGTAGGCATTCGCTTCAGACGTTCCAAGTGGCGCGTACACCAACTGGCGATCGTTTGCCGGCAGCGGAATGCTCCACTTCTCGAACTTGTTCTGCAGCGTCTTGAACTGCCCAGAGGCCAAGTTGTGACCGAATCCTCGCGAGCCACAGTGTGACAGAAAGGCAACGTTTCCATCCTGCAAGCCGAATGTTTGGGCAACGGAACGGGCGCGATCGTTGTCTTCGACGTGAACGACCTCGCACTCGCCAAAGTGGTTTCCGCCACCGTACGATCCTAGTTGAGCCATCTTGTTGGAAAAGTTGTCCATGTAGTGCTGGTCCAATAGCCAGTCCAATCGCCCTTGCAGCGCACATGACTTGTCATTGTGCCCGACATGAAACGAGTCCTCGCAACGTTCCGCCCACTCCGTTGGGATTCCCAACTGCTGGCATACGCTTGAGCTCGCGCCCTCGATCACCAATTGCTGGCCAAGCGTTCGGTTCACTGGTCGTGACTTCTTTGCGCTTCGCTGTCCCTTGCCGGCGCCGGTTGGTGTTCGCTGGCAAATTGCAGAGATCAGCGCTCGGCGTGTGCGACGGTCGTCGACCGCGTCTGCGGGCAGGTCCAGTTGCAACAGGCTCATCGAGCACTTGATGTCCACGCCAACTGGTCCGGGGTAAACATGGGTGGGCGAAACCATCACGCTGCCCACTGGTGCGCCGTAGCCGCAGTGAGCGTCAGGGTTCAGCACCAAATCCGTGACGCCAGGAGCCTGTCGCGAGTTGAGTGCCTGTTGCAGGCAGAGGTCGTCAAACGTGTCGCGGATCGCTTCGGTTCCAATCACCTTGATCGGCGCGGTCGAATCGGTCGGAATGATCGCCGTGGCTTCTCCGGTGGAAATGATCGGTGGCTTGGTCATTGGGTTGGTTGTGATCGTCGACATGTTGAGTTCCTCGGTTGCTGAGAAAAGGTAGCAGGCCCAGATTCGACTGGCTGCCGTGTTCTTGTTGGTAACCTGTAAAGCAGCCAGCGTGCCAAAACGATCGGTATTCTCTTAAGTCTCTGTGGCGTAAGTGGTTACGCAGGATGAAAGTGTTCGTGAATCGTAGGGTGGTACTCACTGGATTATCTTTCTGTATAAAGATTTAGATGAAAAGAGCGAAAGTCGTTATCGGGTTGATCGGCACCAAGCTTGACCAGTCGCCTCCTCGCGGTGATCGCTGGGGTGCTTGGCGTCCAAGTGTGGCGATCTGCCAGCAGGATGACTTGATCGTCGATCGATACGAGTTGCTCTACGAGCGGCAGGGCTCCAAGTTGATGCAGCAGGTCGTCAGTGACGTCGAATCGGTGTCTCCGGAAACCGATGTGCGAACCCATCCGTTGCAGTGGAAAGACCCTTGGGACTTTGAAGAGGTCTACGCGTCGCTCTATCAGTTTGCACGGGAGTATTCGTTCAACACTGATCAAGAGGAGTACTTGGTCCAGATCACAACGGGCACGCATGTGGCCCAGATCTGTTTGTTCCTGCTGACGGAGTCGAGGCATCTTCCGGGAGTCTTGTTGCAGGCTTCTCCACCGCGGCGTCGGTCGAAAAAGGATGCGATGGGCTCGTTCCGTTTGATTGATTTGGATTTGTCTCGCTATGACGAGTTGGCGAGTCGGTTTCAAGACGAACAGCAGGAGGGCCGGTCGGTCTTGAAATCGGGAATCGAAACCCGCGACAAGAAATTCAATCAGCTGATTGATCGAATCGAACGTGTGACACTGGCGACTCGTGCTCCGATTTTGCTGAGCGGGCCGACGGGCGCTGGAAAGACGCAGCTGGCGAAGCGGATCTATCAGCTCAAACGGCATCGAGAGCAGGTTTCCGGGGAGCTGGTCGAAGTCAACTGTGCGACGATTCGCGGCGAGCAGTCGATGTCGACATTGTTTGGTCATGTGAAAGGAGCTTTCACTGGCGCCGTCCAGAGACGTGCGGGGCTCTTGCAGGCTGCCGATGGAGGTGTGCTGTTCCTGGATGAAATCGGCGAGCTTGGGTTGGATGAGCAAGCGATGCTGTTGCGCGCGATCGAAGAGAAGACGTTCACGGCAGTCGGAAGTGACACGCCAAGCAAGAGTGATTTTCAATTGATCGCTGGCACGAATCGTGATCTGACGCTTGAGGTTCGCGAAGGGCGTTTTCGCGAGGACTTGCTGGCTCGGATCAATCTTTGGTCGTTCCGCCTTCCAGGTTTGGCGCAGCGGCGAGACGACATTGATCCAAACATCGACTTCGAGCTGCTTCAGTTCGCCAGGATTTCTGGACGCAAAGTGACCATGAACAAAGAGGCACGCGAGCGATTCTTGCAGTTCGCACGGAGTCCTGTGACGCCTTGGAAGGCGAATTTCCGGGATTTGAATGCCGCGATCACGCGAATGGCGACGTTATCGCTGAGTGGTCGTATCACTTGTGAGTCGGTCGATGAAGAGATCGAGCGTCTGCAGCTTTCGTGGAAGGGGCCGTCGGTTGATGGCGATGCAGATGTGCTGGCGAGTGTGCTGAGCGAGCAACAGATTGCTGATCTCGACCGATTCGATCGAGTGCAGCTGGCGGAGGTCATTCTTGTCTGCCGCGAGGCGAAGTCGCTTTCGGATGCTGGTCGGACGCTGTTTCAGGTTTCGCGGCAGGCCAAGCAGAAGCCCAACGACGCGGACCGCCTCCGCAAGTACCTGGCCAAGCACGGGCTCTGCTGGGACGACTGCACCTGCTGAGAAGTGCCGAGCGTGACTGCGGCTTCCAGCCGCAGTGAATTGCCGGACACGATTGGCTTCCAGCCGCAGTGAATTGCCGCGCGACACTGCGGCTGGAAGCCGCAGTCACGTTTGGGACGCTGTCCGGTTAGAATCTGCTGATTAACATTGACGCCGCGGATCTTGGTGGTCGTGTGACAGTCAAATCGACAATCGAGGCATTGAATGAGTCCAGCGCATGACCAACGGGAATTGAAATCTGATTCAGGCGAAGTGCAGCCAGTCGTTGAGTCCCGCAGTGAACGCGTGTTATCGATCGATGCTCTGCGTGGGTTCGATATGTTTTGGATCATCGGTGGATCATCGGTGGCTCGTGCGCTTTTGGAGAGCGACGATCCTGAAAGCTGGTCCAGCCGATTCGCGGAGCAATTTGAGCATGTCGCATGGGAGGGATTTCGATTCTACGACCTGATTTTTCCGCTCTTCATCTTCTTGGTCGGCTGTGTGTTGCCCTACTCCCTGAGGAAGTACGCGGCCAGCCCAAAGCAAGTCTACGGACGGATCGTTCGTCGTGGCCTGCTGTTGGTGTTGCTTGGTTTTGTCGTCAATGGTGCGCTGCAATTCGACTTTGCCAATATGCGATACGCGCACGTGTTGCAGCGAATCGGGATTGCTTACGTGTTTGCAGCGATCCTGTATCTCCACTCCTCATGGCGCGGACAAGTAGCGTTCGCGGCGGGGATCTTGTTGGGTTACTGGGCACTGCTGGCATGGGTGCCTGCGCCTGGCGGCGTGGCGGGTGATTATTCGATGGAAGGAAACTTGGCCGGTTACCTTGATCGCACTTACATGCCAGGCATCATCTTAGAGAAATACTATGGCTTTGGTGACAACGAGGGTTTTCTCTCGACGATCCCGGCCATCGCCACAGCGCTACTCGGGCTCTTGGCGGGGACGTGGTTGCAGTCGCCGTCGCGTCCGTGGGTGAAGGTGTTTTGGTTGGCGGTTGCCGGATTGGCAAGCCTGTTCGCCGGGCACGTTTGGGGTTTGTCGTTTCCAGTGATCAAGAATCTCTGGACCAGCAGTTTCGTGTTGGTAGCGGGCGGTTGGAGTCTATTGTTGTTGTCGCTGTTCTATACCATTGTGGATATTCTTGGCTTTCATCGGCTCGCCTTCTTTTGGGTTGTGATTGGGATGAATGCGATCACGATCTACGTCGGACAACGAATCGTCAACTTTCATGACGTCGCAGAGTTCTTCTTTGGCGGTTTTGCTGGGTTAGCCGGTGAATCAGCCGGTTTGGTTCTGCTGGTTGGCATTCTTGTGGTGAAGTGGTTACTGCTGTGGTTCCTGTATCGCCATCGCATCTTTCTGCGAGTTTGAATGGCAGCGTTTCAGCCTGTTATTCTGTTGCGTGCCTAGTTGGTCTAGTGAATGTCCATCCATCGTTGAGCCTGTCCTATGAAGCCCTTTCGAATCGTTGGTTCTCTATTGGCAATGATGCTCTTGGTGAGCGGATCGCTGCAAGCAGCGGACTCGCCAAACATCGTGCTGATCTTCGTCGACGACATGGGCTACGGCGATCTGGCGTGCTATGGAAACACCAAGATCAAGACGCCGAATATCGATCAGTTGGCTGCGAACGGGCAACGCTGGACAAGTTTCTATTCCTCGGGAGCCACTTGCGTGCCGAGTCGGCGCGGGTTGATGACCGGATGTCACCCGAGTTTGATGCCAAAGAACTCCTTGTTGGAGGCGCGCGATCGGCTGATGCCTGCGATGTTGAAGCGTGCAGGCTATGCCACGGGAATGTTGGGGAAGTGGCATTTGGCGGGTTACCCCAAGGACTTCACGACGGCGCCGATGCACCCCTTGGAGTGTGGGTTCGACACGCATCTTGGCACACCGGGCTCGAACGATGTGCCAGCGCCGACTGGCACCAAACAAACACGCGAGTTGTTTGACAGGACAGAGAAGTTCACGTTCCAAGTGCCTCTGATTCGAGGCCGCGAAGTGATTGAGTTTCCCGTCAATCAAGAACTGTTCACCAAGCGTTACACGGAGGAAGCGGTGAAGTGGATTGATGCGAACAAGCAGCAACCGTTCTTTCTTTACCTTGCTCACAACATGCCGCATGCGCCAGTGTTTGCCTCACCAGAGTTTCAGGGACGCAGTGCGGGTGGCCGTTATGGTGATGTGATCGAGGAGATTGATTGGTCCGTTGGTCAAATCGTTCAAGCGATTTCGGATGCAGGTGTTTCGGAGAAAACGCTGGTGGTGTTCACATCGGACAACGGCCCGTGGACGATGTTCGGTCCACACGGCGGGACTGCTGGCCCGTTGCGCGGTGAGAAGGGCACGTCCTGGGAGGGCGGTTACCGCGTGCCCGGCATTTTCTGTTGGCCTGGAAAGATCAAGCCGAGTGTCGTTGATGGTTTGGCCGCGAATTTGGATCTTTACGCCACGTTTGCCTCGTTGGTGGGGGCCGAGCCACCGCGTGACCTGAAGGGCTATATCTCCAAGAGCCTGGTTGGCACGCTGTTGCGAGAGGAAGCGAGTCCAAGGCAGCAGTGGTTTTACTCCACTGGGTCGACTGCCTTTCGGTCGGGCTCCTACAAAATTCACCTGACGACGAAGGTTCGCTCATCGAATCCCGACACGCGGAAACGCGAGCCGATGGGCCAGCACGATCCGCCGCTGCTGTTTGATCTCTCCAAAGACCTGGGCGAAAAGCAGAACCTTAACGCAGAGCACCCGGAGGTGGTCACGCGTTTGTTGGCTGAGATGAATAAGTTCAAGAAGCAGTAGGCGAAGGCTAGCAGTCTTCCCACTGTCCGCTGGCGGTTGAGCGGTAAATGGCTTCTTGAGCTGCGATGCTTTTGAGGTAGCTCGGACCGTCGGTCTCGAACGTTTTCTGGTTGGCAAGGCAGTCCACGAAATGCTGTTGGGTGGCCAGGACGCAGTCGCCGGCGAAGCCTTGGGTGGACGGCGAGTACGGATGGTCGCGTTCGCGTTCTCCCAAAGTTTGAATGGTCAGGCGACCGTCATCGTACAACCGAATGCTACCTCCATCGGCTTCGACCAAGACTTCGCCGAATGTGTAACGCTGGTTTTCTGCCGTCGATTCATTGGAACGGTTGGCGTCGGAAACGGAATTCCCGGAGTCGAGAAACTACATCACCGCAATTCCCGTGTCTTCACCCGAGATGACAGGATTCAGCTTCCGCAATCGACTCCAAACACGTTGGATCTCGCCGGCCAGAAAGCGAAACGTGTCGATCGTGTGGATGCCCGCTTCGTGAATCAGAAAGCGTTCCATCGTTTGAAAGTAGGGTTGACGAGCCAGGTAGGCATCAACGCCATGACCATCGCCCGCGCGATTGCGATACGTGATCGTGTGCAGAGTGCTGCCGATCGTGCCTGTATCCATGAGCCTCTTGATCTCGCGATACCAAGGTTGGAAGCGAAAGTTCTCGTGGACCATGAAAGGAACACCGGCAGCTTCCGTCACAGCTACCAGTTCCCTGGCTTCGGCGACCGTTGGCGCCAGAGGCTTCTGGCAAATCATCGCGAGGCCACGATTGGCAATCTCACTGCCGATCATCAGGTGCGTGTCGGGTCGCGTGATGATGTCGACGAAATCTACTTCGCAATCATCCAGCATCTTGCGGTAGTCATTGAACGCACGCGGGATTCCGTACTGCGAGCTGATCGCGTTGGCTTTCGCCTCGTCGATGTCGCAACAGGCCACGATGTCCACGTTGTCGATTCGCGACCACGCATCGTAGTGAAAGTGGCTGAAGTAGCCTGCGCCGATCACGGCCCCACGCAAAGTGTTCATCGTTGGTTACTCGTTGTCGATCAGGGGACGCTGCGGGTTCAACACCAACCAGCAACCGACCGCAGTCGCGTTCAAAGCCGCGGCGACGATGAAAAACGTGGATTGGGCTCCCGACCATTCTCTAAGGTAGAAGTAGGCCAGTGTGGTAAGAAAGCCGCCGACGTTGCCAGCCATGTTCATCGTGCCCGAAACGACTCCTGAGTGTTGTTTGCCGATGTCCATGCAGAATGACCAGCTTGGTGCCAGTGTCATGTCGGCACCGAAGACCGCCACGCAGAACCAAGCGACGGCGGGGCCAACGGTGTCTTGTTGCATGCTCATCAGCACGCCGACCGTCGCCAGCACAAAGCCAATCACAGCAGGAACACGACGCGAGAGAGTCCAGCGATCTCGTCGATAGAGCTGGTCGATCAGCGTGCCAGAAAACCAGTTGCCAAACGCGCCGGCGATCAGCGGTGCCGAGGCGTACCAGCCCGCCTGAATGTTGTCCAACTGGTATTCTGCCTTCAAGTGGGGAAACCAATGCGTCAAACAAAAGAAAAACGTGAAGTTGGAACTGAAATACTGCAGGCAGACCAACCACATCTGAGGCGACTTGCCCAGCGTTGCTGCAGAAAGGGGTTTCGCCTCGCTGGCGTCACTGGTTTGTTGTTGCCGATTGGCCAGGATGAAATCGAGCTCCGTTTGGCTGATGCCCTTTTTCTCGGTCGGTTCGTCGCGAAACCAAAACCACCAACCAACGGCGAAGACAAGGCCTGCCCCCATCAAAACCACGAAGCTGGTTCGCCATCCGAACTGCTCGATCAAGTAGGCAATGCCGGGAAGGGCCAACGCTGCGCCTAAACGGGAACCAGAGAAGTTGATGCCCTGCACGGTGCCGCGCTCTTGCATTGGAATCCAGGAGTAACAGGCACGTGCCAAGCCGGGGAACGCGCCCGCTTCACCTGCGCCGAACAGCAGGCGTGTGGCAACCATGGTCGTGAAACTGAAAGCGGCAGCGGTTAGACCCGTGAAGATCGACCAGAGGATCACGATACCCGTCAGCATGCGGCGGGGTCCAAAGCGATCGGCCATCCACCCGCCCGGCGTCTGGAACAGCGCGTAGCCGACGCTGAATGCGCCCAGGACCCAAGCCATCTGTTCGTCCGTGAGCGACAAGTCGCTGCCGATGTCGTTCTTGGCGGCCGAGATGCAGGCTCGGTCCACATAGAGCAGCACCGAGAGAAAGAAGGTTCCGCAGACCAGTAGGTATCGATGCGGCATCATTGCTCCCGTGTCATCTTGTGGGCGTTGAAAAATGCAAGCATATCAGAGGGCCTTGTTGGCGTGGTCAGGCGGGGGGCAGGATTGATTCCCGCGCAATTGGGCGAATCGAACACAGCATTCGCATCGGACGGAGGAAAGTTCGCCGCTGCGAACAAGAAGAATTCAACAGACATTGAACGCAGAGGTCGAAGTGCGGTCCGCTGCTTTGTGTTGGCAACGAAGGTCGCGCGAGCTGAGGAAACACGGGGTTCTGATGGCATCAGCGAGACGGGAGTGGCAGGTGTGAACAGTCGCTTGCCAAGTTTCACACGGTCAGACCCTGTTCTTTTTTGGAAATCTGAGTCTCGAGAGTGAAGATTTAACGGTTGTCGGGTCGATATCGGTTGTGACGAGAAGTGGCGGAATCGATCCGGGCCACTTCTATCGCAATCCTCCTTGAATCTTCATGGACTGCGCAAGGCAACCACGATGAACCGTAAAGCATCTTTTCGACGCACCGCACAAACCGCTGTTCTCACATTGGCCGCTGGCTTTTGCATGATTGGGGCCACCGGTTGCCAAGTCTCGCTTAACGGCCAGACTTTGCCGAGCCCGTATTATCTGCAAGACGACGTGCAATACTTCCCATCAGGCCCGGAATTTAAACTTCCGCGTGAGGCGGCTGCACTGAAGGCAGCTCGCGCTGAAGAGAAGAAGACGCGTAGTTAGGTCATGGGCGAAATCCGCTTGAACGCGGATATTCACCTTCACCTTCTTGATTCAATTCGGAATCACGCGCGATTGGTGATCCGCTGGCCAAGAGGCCACGTGCAATGACAGAATCCGGACCGCATGCGCGTCGCGGATCATTGGATGTCGCGCAACGCGAACCCGAGCGAGTCCGGCGGACTTGCCTAGCTTTCGTCGGCAGCCTTCATGAAGGCTGTCGCGACTGGTTCGTAGTCACACAGTTCGCTGTCCTCGAAGTACAGCTTCAGCTCACGAGCAGCTGATTCTTCGCTGTCGCTCGCGTGAACCAGGTTCATTTGACGGCTACTGCTGTAGTCGCCACGAATCGTTCCTGAAGCAGCTTTCAGCCCGCTGGTTGCGCCGAGCATGTCTCGGACGACACCGATCACTTCAAGGCCATCGATCGCCATCGCAACGACGGGGGCCGACGTGATGAACTCTTCCAAGCTTGGGTAAAAAGGCTTCTCGACGTGTTCGGCGTAGTGTTCACGTGACATCTCGCTGGTCACTTGAATCATCTTCATCGCCACAATGTTCAGGCCTTTGTCTTCAAAGCGGCTGATGATTTGACCCATCAATCGTCGTTGCACACAGTCAGGTTTTAGCAACACCAAAGTTCGTTGCATCTCGCCAATTCTCCACCCCGGCTCTGTCGCCGAGTCATACGTGTTTACAGAAGGTTATCAATCCGCAGAGTATCGTTTGAATCTGCGTTGGCGCAAAGGCGAGGGGACACTGCCCCGGCTATTTGAGCATGCTTTGAGTGGGCTGGTAGATCACCGAATTCTTGGCGTTCTCCCGTCGACGGGCCAATTCTAAGGCGGGCCGGGTCGCAAATGGATTGCCCTGAATCTTGGCCTGCGATCGGCTGATGTGAATTGGCGAAGTAACTTGCTGGGGCAGTTCGCTGCCACCAAGTCGTTTCGGGCGTAGGATTTCTGGCTTGGCTGGGACGACTCTTTTCGCAGTTTTTTCAACCAGTTTTTGGTTCGCGGCTTTGGGTTGCGGCATGGGCATCGCAGGGGTGGTCGAGTTCTGGGCCGCCGCTGCCGCTTCGTGCTGAGGCGAGAGAGGGTTGCTGCCAGGGTGCTTCGGCAGGATTTTGTTCGGTGTCGCCGAAAGCGAGAGTCTGGGCTCGGCGATTGGTTGCCCATCGAATCCAATGCTCATACGCCTGTTGGCTGCCAGAACGGCTTCTAGTTTTCTTGGTTCGGTTGTGGGAGCGGCGGGGCGAATGGGACGCGGCCGTGAATTAGAGCTGAGGTCGTCGGAGAAATCCCAGAAGCTCTGGCTTGAATCGGTATTCGCGGGCGCTGGCAGGCTATTCGGTTCGGGTAGCTCTGGAGTTGGTGCGGGGATTTTGGTCGGTGCGGACTTTGGGACCTCGCTCTTTGGTTCGATCGTCTTGTTCTGAACCGTCTTGTTCTGAACCGGCTTGGTCTGATCGAGCACTGAGTTCGGCTCGGCAGCTGGTGTTGGCACCGGCATGGGCGCGGGCGTTTCGATCACGACCGAATCACGAAAGACGGTGGGTGAGCCTTCGAAGGACATGGTCGAGGCACAGCCATCGCATCCTGGCTGATCGCAGTTCTGCGCGTCAAACCGGTCGTAGAAAGTCTTCCCTCGCTTGGGAGCAACCGATTGGGTTTGAGATCGAGGCGGTAGGTCGGCGATCAGCCGAATGCCAGAGGGCTTGCAGGTGTGGTAGCCGTCGCCCCAACCGAAGCCATGAACTCGCCCTAAACGCTCGACTGGACGGGGGATTTGTCCTTCGGAAACAGCCGGAGCCCAAACAGCGGCCAGCACTAATCCTTGGATCCACCACTTGCAAACGTTGCCAACCTTCATGATCCGAACCTGTCCTTGAAAATACCAGACCTACTTGAAACGCGAGTCCGTTCGCGTGTGGGTTTGCTCAGCAGGATCGGAAGCAAACCCATCTTCCATTCAATTCGATCAATCGGCACATCACGTATGGACATGCTGCGGGATAGCGGGTAGCCGGCGAATGAGCGAATTTGAAAGTCGGTCGGGCCGGTCCTGCTGACTTTGCGGATCACGTTCGTTTGAATGCGTGATTCGATTACCAGCAGGGATCATCACGTCGGACATCTGTACAAACCAAAGCTATTGTTTCACGGATTAAATGTTTCCCGACACACCAACAGTTGCAGACATGTCAAAGTACCAACGCTCACGAATCCTCGTTGACCCCAAAGTTCAATGGGCAATCGCAGGTCGCATCCTTTGCCACTGGGCGATGTTCTTGGTTTGCCTGATTTCGATCGGTGCCATGGTTCGAGTGATTGCTGGGGCTGGCAACCAACCGTTTGGGGAGTCATTCCGAGGCGCGATGGTCTCTCAGATCCCCATCATCGGTGTCATGCTGTTGTTGCTTCCGGTCTTTCTTCGGGACACCTTGAAGATGAGCAACCGATTCGCCGGGCCGATGTATCGCTTGCGAACCGCGCTTCGTACCGTTTCGGAATCCAAAGAGTGTTCGTCGATCAAGTTCCGTGACGGCGATTTCTGGCACGAGGCGGCAAACGACTTCAACGTCGTTCTGGGGCAGTTGGACACGCTGAAAGCTGAAAACGACGCCCTTCGAGCACAACTGGCTTCGGCTTCCAAAGAAGTCAGCGTCTAGCGATCGCTGGAACGATCCTGCCGAGCTTCTCGCCGAAGATATCGGATCATTTTGCAAAGTGGTTTGGCCGTGCTCATGACACCCGGCCTCAGATTCGTCATACTGGTGGAAATCCGTTTCTACCATAGACGAGCTATCCCCTATGACAGCCCTCGCCGCTCGAGTTCTTTCCTTCGCCTTGCTGGCAACTTTTTGCCTCTCCTTGGCCTCCGCGCAAGACGCGCCCGTGCAAGAAAAAGCAGCGGACGCACCGGCCAAAAAATCGCCTGACGTGCCGGTCGCCAATCCCGGTCAATCAGACTTGGATGAAGCCGTCATTCAACGAATCGACGCGGAATCGAACGAACAACTCGAAGCTGTTTCAGCTTTGTTGGAATCGGCCCTCACCAAAGGCTTGGACGACGAGAACAAGTCGTTCGCCAAGAAAATGCTCGGCTCAGTGCTGTTCCAACGAAGCCAGCGTCTGGCCGCGGGAATGGTCCAAACCCGGGGTCGCCGCCGAGCGGAATTGCAAGAAGAAGCAATGGACGGATTGCGGGAAGCGGTCAAAAACGATCCGACTTTGGTGGAAGCCTACCTGTTGATCGCGCGATTGAATTTGTTGCCCGGTGGTAGCAAAGACGAAATCACACAAGCCACCAGTCGCGCCATCGAACTGTTGGAAGAAGATCCAAGAGAGCAAAGTGCTGCCTATGTGCTCCGTGCAATTACGCGTGACAACGATGATGACAAGCTGGCTGATTTGGATGCTGCCGCAAAAGCAGACCCCGAGAACTTAGAAGCCTTCCAAGCTCGGGCAGCACTGCGTTTGCAAAAGAATGACATCGAAGGGGCGATGGCAGACTTGGAAACCGTGTTGATGAAGGATCCCACCAATCAACAAGTCGCTGGCGCAGCGGTGCAAAAGTTGGTGGACCTCAATCGTGTCGAAGACGCATTGAAGTTGACCACCAAAGCTCTTTCGGCAAAGCCAAGCGAAGGCATGTACCGCATGCGGGCCATCCTGTATCGATCCCAGAACAAGTTGGACGAGGCAATGTCCGATTTGAACAAAGCGATCGCGATGAAGCCGAAAGACCCAATGACGCTGCTGCAGCGAGCAGAGTTTGCGCTTGATCGTGACGACGTGAAGTCGGCCAAGGAAGATTTGAGGGCAGCGATCAAGGCGGCTCCAGGAATCATCAATGCCGATGCCACCATCTCGCTTCGCTCGCAGATCGCTTTGGAAGAGAAGCGTCTGCCGGATGCAATCAACGACGCCAAGATGTTGTTGGACCGCAATCGCGATGACTTGTTTCGCCATCTACGTTTGGCAAACCTCTACACGATCGATGAGAGGCCTCGCAAAGCAATTGATGTTTTGACCGCCGCTTTGAATGTTGTGCCCAAGAACGCGATGATCCTTCGGACTCGCGGCGACGCGTTGTTGAGTGTTGGCGATCACGCGGCCGCCATTGATGATTACGAAGAATCGCTCAAGGCGCTTGGCAGTCTCGAAAAAATTGAGGCCGATGAGCGTTTGAAGGTCGAAGCGGCTGGCGCCTACAACAATCTTTCTTGGGTACTGGCAACTTCGCCGGTGGACTCCATTCGTGACGGCAAGCGAGCTCTTGAACTGGGTGAAACCGCTGCCAAATTGAGTGAGTATAAGAAGGCCCACATTCTAAGCACCTTGGCGGCTGCTCACGCCGAGACCGGTGACTTCGAGAAAGCGATCCAATGGAGCACGAAGGCGGTCGAGGTGGGAACCGCTGCGGTCGAAGAAGGAGCCGACAAAGAAACCATGCAGCTCGATCAGCTGAAAAAAGAACTGAAGAGCTACGAGAAGAACAAGCCGTGGCGTGAAAAGCAGGAGACCGAGGAAAACACGGTCCCCATCCTGTCGCCCGAAGACTTGATCGACACCTGAGCTAGCTGGATTGATCTCGCCACCCGCTGATCAGAACTGAACGCCGCAGAGCTAGGATGGCATACTTGCCGATCAGCAACATTTCCGCTGATACTGCTACGCTCAGAGATTGACCTGTTGCGGAGGCGGGGTGTCGTTTTTATTGAGTTCGAGTTTTGGCGTATGTCTGAGCGGAGTGATCCCCAATCTTGGTTCGTGAAAGACGAGCAAGGTGCGCAGGGACCGCTATCGGAGTCCGCCATGCGGAAGCTCGTTTCGAATTCCGCTTCCGGATTGCAGGTCAAACAGGGTGACGGCGATTGGTATTCCGCCGATGTGGTACGTGAAAAGATCGCTGCCCTGAAGGCCAACGGAATCTACATTCGGTACAAAGGCGTTGCCGAAGGGCCCTTCACGCTCACGCGAGCTCATCAGCTTCTGGCGACAACGTCCAGCGATGGCGTTCGTGTTCGCACCGGGGCCAAAGGGAAATGGGTCGGCGCCAAAGCCTGGCTCGAAACAGTTCAAAGACTCGAGTCAAAGCAAAAGCAGTCCGAGATCCGTTCGATCACCTCGGCGCTCAAAGATGCAGCGAGCCGGTCGGAGCACACGTCCGCCGGTTCGGTGAATCCAAGACCGAAGCCAACCGTCAAGCCAGGTGGTTCGCTTCCCGAGGAAATCCCCGTCGCGATTCCTGTCGCCAATGCACCGCTGACGGCTGCGCCCGTCGCGCCGGTCGCCAATCCGATTCCGCTCGCGATCCCGGTCGACCCAAACGTTACTTCAGTTGCCGAAGTGGTTCCCGTGGAGGCTGCCGAAGTTCCAATGGCGATTCCAGTCGCAACCCCAGTCGCTGCTCCTGCAACCTTGGGAGCCGGTTTGTTCGGAGGCCTTCCCTCACCGGAATACCGTCCCACAGCCCAGGTGCCGCCTCGACGAACGTCTGGCTCGGCAATGAAGTCTCAACAACCTGTCGCAATCAAAATTGCTTCGGTTGTGCTGACGATCATTCTGGTCATGGGAGCGATTGGATTGAAAGTCTTGAAGTACGGCGGAAAGGCCGCGCTGAAACACCAGCAGCGGCAGCAACAGGTTGATCGCCAATCAAGTCGATAGTTGTGAACCAGCGGTGACGCAGAACGCGAGAGCTTCAGTTCGCTGCCAGGCTGCTCTCGATCAAAATTTCCGCCGCGATTCTGCCTTGCGCCACCGACTTGGTCGATTTCGTTACCAAGGCCGTGATGATCAAACCGTCCAACAACAGGTCTAGCTGTTGCGTCAATTGCTTTGGGTCGTGCGCTCCGGCGGCTTTCGCAATTCTGCGGATTCGATCATTCACCATTCTTTTGTGCCGAAGGGTTGCCTGCCGAACCGCCTCGTCTTGGCTGCGGCATTCAGCGATTGCGTTCATGAACAGGCAGCCGGTGTATCCCTTCTCTCGAAACCAGGATTGCATCGCGTCAAAGATCGCGAGCAGTTGACCTTGGGGCGAACTGGCGCGAGATTCTAGCTCACTGAAAAACCACTCTCGCCAACGTACGCCCTCTGCGTCGAGTGCCGCAGCAACCAATCCGGCCTTTGATCCAAAGTGGTGGTACAAGGTCCCCCGAGCGGACCCCGACTCCTCGATGATTTGCTCGATGCCAGTCGCTTGGATTCCATTTCGTTTGAATAGCTCGGTCGCTGTTAGCAACATTCGTTGATCGGCAGTCAGGCTATCCACTTCATTCATGGTTCATTGTCGCGGGACAGGATGCTTGTTCAAACTTAATGCGTGTCTTACGGCAGCGTCCTTGCCGCAAGCTTAGCCGAGTCGACGATCAACGCCAATGCATGCGATGTCAACCGAGGATCGGCATCCGTCCTCCTTCGATGCCTTTGGATTGAGCAGGCGATTCCAGGATCGCGGTCATCTGCTCGTTTCACTAGCAACATCTGGATCAATCAAGCGAACGACTGCGGCTTGCGAACCGGTACAGCAAATCTGTGACCAATGAAGTTTTGCCCTGCAAAAACTGGATTCGAAGTGACTGTTCGAACCAAATTCGGACTTCGGCGCAAATGGGAACGATGTTTGCTTGAACGTGAAACTGCAAACTAGAACGATCGTTCTACTGATTGAGCAGCAATGAGTTTTCGCGGATCCCACGTACAGATTGACAACCTTTCCCATCGGTACGGCACTCGCCGACCTTGGGTTTTGGAGGATGTCTCGTTGACGATCGAGCCGGGAACCAGCGTCTCGCTTGTCGGGCGAAGTGGTTGCGGTAAGTCAACGCTGTTGCAGTTGATGTCGGGTTTGGTATCGGCAACGCAAGGGCGAGTCACCATCGATGGTACCCATGTTCGGTCGCCGTCCCCTCGCTGGAACATGATGTTTCAGAAGCCGTCTCTCTATCCATGGATGTCTGCCGAAAAGAACGCGGCGTTGGGAATGCTGATCGCCGGCCATTCGTACCAGGCGAAAGAGAGAGTTCCTGAACTGCTGGAGCTCGTCGGGATGGCGGAGTTCGCCAAGGCCCGCGTTCGTCAGCTCTCCGGAGGCCAGCAGCAACGAGTCGCGCTTGCCCGATCTTTGGCGACACAACCTGAACTGCTGATGCTGGATGAGCCATTTGCCGCGCTTGATGAATCCACGAGATCCGCAATGCAGCGAGATGTGATTCGCATCACCCAACAGCTTGGCATCACCTTGGTCATCGTCACGCACGACATCGACGAAGCCTTCGTGATGGCAGATCGAGTTGTGGTGATGACTCCCAATCCAGGACGCATCGCTGCCGATTTCACTTCAGAGCAGCGTCAATCGCTGGGGTTGAAGGAAACGAAACAGCGTGTTCGATCGATCCTCGAGTTGACGCATTCGATTTCGAGTTCGAGTGAAAACGTTCCCGAACAAGCGCGTCCGTCAGTCTGCTCCGCTGGGCCCGTTCAAGTGATCGAGCCAGAACCTTCCCGTGAATCCAATTTGCAAGCCCCCAGCCAGAGAATGATCCATGTCACAACCCAATGAATCGCAAGTGCCCGACGATTCCGAAATGTTCCAGCAGCTGATCTCGGATGGGGAATCGCTAACGCGTCGCTGTTTCATGGACAAGCTTGCTGCGGGAGGACTGGCTGCTGCGGCAGCGTCCCTCCCCAGCACGGGTTTGGCGGCAACCCAAGATGACGTGGTTCGCATTGGATACCTGCCGATCACTGATGCGACAGCGTTGTTGGTCGCGCATGCCAATGGGTACTTTGAGGAAGAGGGCCTGAAGGCGGCCAAGCCAACTCTGATTCGTGGTTGGTCGCCATTGGTCGAAGGCTTCGCATCGAACAAGTTGAACTTGGTGCACTTCTTGAAACCGATCCCGGTTTGGATGCGCTACAACAACAAGTTTCCGGTCAAAATCATGGCCTGGGCGCATACCAACGGCTCGGGTTTGGTTGTCGGCAAGCACACGAAGATCGAAGATTTTTCGCAGTTGGGTGGTTCTCGCGTAGCGGTCCCCTATTGGTATTCGATGCACAACATCGTGTTGCAAATCGCGCTGCGGGCAAACGGATTGACGCCCGTTATCAAATCCAACACGGAAAAGATCGGTCCCAAGGAAGTCAGTCTTCAAGTCTTGCCTCCGCCCGATATGCCGGCCGGACTGGCGGCACGAAAGATTGACGCGTACATCGTTGCTGAGCCGTTCAATGCGATGGGCGAGCTCAAGGCGGGGGCTCGGATGCTTCGTTTCACCGGTGACATTTGGAAGAACCACCCTTGCTGTGTCGTGTGCATGCACGAAAGCGATACCGTTCAAAAGCCCGAGTGGACTCAAAAGGTCATCAATGCCATCGTCAAGGCACAGATCTATACGTCGAAGAACAAGGCCGAAGTGGCTGAGATGCTGTCGCGCGACGGCAAAGGTTACTTGCCGATGCCGGCGGCCGTCGTCAAACGCGCCATGACCTTGTACACCGACGAAGCAGGGTACTTGTCAAGCGATGCGATCAAACACGAGGAGTGGGAGAACGGGCGAATTGATTTTCAGCCTTGGCCCTATCCGTCGGCAACGCGGATGATCGTCAAGGCAATGAACCAAACCGTGGTTGATGGTGACAAGACGTTTCTGTCAGGCCTCGATCCCGAGTTCGTTGTCAAAGACTTGGTCAACTACGACTATGTCCGCAACTCGCTGGAAAAGTACCCCGAATGGAAGAACGATCCAAGCGTCAATCCATCCAATCCGTTCGAGCGAGAGGAAGTGGTGGATCTATGAGTGCAGTCGTTCAAGACAAGCCGGCTTCCATTGAATTCGGACTGGATGATCCGTATCAATTGCGACGCTGGAGACAATTCAGTTCCAAATTCGTCGCGCCAATTCTGTATCCGATCATAGGGATGCTGGGGTTGCTGTTCGCCTGGTGGATGGGGGGAAGATGGATCGCAAACAATCCTGACTTGGTGGCGTTCTCGGACTTCGCGCCGGTCCCAACATTCGCGGCTCTCAAGTCGTTGTGGACTTCGGGTTCGCTGTGGGAACCCATTGGTCCGAGTTTGGCTCGAATCGGCAAAGGCATGTTCTACGCGTGCTTGTTGGGCGTGCCTGCCGGAATCGCGATCGGGCGTTTCAAAGTCTTGCGGCAAATTTCAAACATGCCCATGCAGTTCTTGCGGATGATCAGCCCACTGGCGTGGATGCCGATCGCCGTGATGGTGTTCGACACATGGGAAGGATCGATTGTTTTCTTGATTGCTGCGGCATCCATTTGGCCAGTCGTTTTTGCAACGATCAATGGCATCTCAAAAATCGATCCCGATTGGTTCTCCGTCGCGAGAAATCTAGGTGCCAAACCTTGGCACTTGCTCTGGTACGTCATCCTGCCAGCAACCGCCCAAGACATTTTGACCGGCATTCGTCTGGCCCTTGGTGTGGCCTGGATTGTTCTGGTTCCTGCGGAATTCTTGGGCGTGACCAGTGGCCTTGGTTACTCGATCAATGATGCCCGAGATTGTCTCGAGTACGACAGGTTGGCTGCGATGGTCGTGGTCATTGGCGTGATCGGATTCTCGCTCGACACCGTGATGCGAATGGCAGTCTCCAGAGTCAACTGGCTGGAAGCATGAAGAGACGAAGCATGAACGGACGCAAGATGAAACGAACATCGTCTCCCGCCCAGTTGCACACGGCAGCCCGGAAGACTCAACCCCCGAAGGGGCGGACGCCGAGCGACCCAAACGGCTCACCCATCAACACACTTTCACTTCTTTTGCCCCCCAACCACGAGGAATCCAATGTCTGAACAAGAAATCAAAGCTGCTTGTGAGGATGGCCCCATTGCAACGAGCTGCCTGTCGCCAATTGATAAAGATGGCTTGGCTGAGTTGATTAAGAAAGGCGAGTCGGATCCAACCGCCGTCAAAACACTGAAATGCAAAACGGTTGCGGAAGGAAAGTTTCGGCACTTGAACTACGTGCGGAACTTAGAGCCGCACATCATCGACGAACCACCAATGTTGTTGGGAGACGACACGGCCCCGAATCCATCGGAAGCGTTGCTTGCAGCGCTGGGGTCATGCCTGGCTGTTGGCATCCATGCGAACTGCGTCGCAAAAGAAATCGCAGTGACTTCGCTCGAAGTCGAATTGGAAGCGGACATCAATATCACTGCGGTCTGGGGAACTGGCGACACCAGTCCGAAACCCATGGGCTTTGATGAGGTCCGCGTGAAGGTTGACCTGCAAGCCGATGCGCCTCGCGAAGTTCTCGAAACCATCGTCGCGCATGCCACCAAGTGGTCGCCTGTTGCGTGCACTTACGAAAAACCGGTTCCCGTGAAAGCCGAGTTGCTTTGAATCAGGAACGGAGGTTTGACAGATGATTTCGCCACAACAAGTAAGCACCGCCGATCCGGTCACGATCCAGTCGAGTATCTCCAGAGCAAGTGTGCTGGAGAATGTTCAGCAAATATGCAGGCGAGAGCTACGTCCGCTCGTGCGACGGATCGACAAAGATGGCCAGTACCCCAAGTCTGTCATGCACAGACTTGGCTCGGCAGGTTTGTATTCGCAGCACTTGTTGGGGGAAGGCGTCAACGAACAAGAAATTGACATGGCCTTGGCGATCGAGGCGATGTCGTTGGTCGGTTACGAATGTCTGTCGACGGCCTTCTGCGTTTGGTGCCATGATGCTTGTGGTTGGTACTTGGAGAACACCAAGAACGTTGCCCTCAAGGAATCTTTGAAACCACTTGTCGGATCGGGGCTCGCACTCGGTGCGACCGGACTTTCTAACCCGATGAAATTCTATTCGTCGATTGAAAAGTTGAAGGTCGAAGGAAAACGAGTTGAGGGCGGATATCTGATCAACGGTTGTTTGCCTTGGGTGTCGAACTTGGACAGCGAGCATCACTTCGGTGTGGTCTTTGAGGACTCAGATGACGACCAGCATCGAATCATGGCCATCCTTCGCTGTGATCATGATGGTGTCCGGCTTTGCGACGGTGGTCGATTCATCGCATTGGAAGGTTCCGGGACCTTTGCGATTCGATTCAACGACTGCTTTGTTCCAGACGAATTGGTTTTGGCTGATCCGGCGGACGATTACATCAACGCGATTCGTCCAGGTTTCGTTTTGATGCAAGTCGGGATGGCCACCGGATTGGTCAACGCATGCATCAACTTGATGCGACGCCAAGATCGAACGCACGAACACGTGAACTGCTTTTTGCCGGATCGCCCCGACGAACTGGAGGGGGCGAATCAAGAGTTGTTGGAGCGGACTTGTCGTTTGGCCCAGACGCCCAACGAGACGGACCAGGAATTCTTGGTCGAAACGCTTCGGGCCCGTCTGGATGCGGGTGAACTGAGTTTGAAAGCGGCTCAAGCGTGCATGTTGAATGGAGGAGCAAGAGCTTACATGGAAAGTAGCAACCAGTTTCGCAAGCTGCGGGAAGCCTATTTCGTCGGTGTGGTAACACCGGCGACAAAACACTTGCGCAAAGAAATCTCAAGACTGAAAGCAAACGAGTCAATCTCATGACCACGAGTACAGAAGCCCTGCTGTTGTCACCGGCCGAAGCATTGGCGTTGCAGGAGTCCGGCGAAGCGCTGATTCTCGACGTGCGTGATGCCGAGGACTACAAGACAGCTCACATTGCTGGTGCCGTCAGTGTTCCGCAGATGTTCTATCACCTATCGAAAACCGACGACGCGGATTTGCAAGAAGCCAAAGCCGTGTTCGAGGGATTGTTTCAAAAGGCCGGTGTGACATCCGAGACTTTGGTGATCCTCTACGAAGACGGATTCAAGAGTCGGTTTGGCGGATCCTTCCGCGGTTGGTGGTGGTTGAACTTCTTTGGTCATTCCAAAGCCGCTGTTCTAGATGGCGGATTCAAGGCCTGGATGAGCGATGGATTGCCTGTCGACGACACGGAGGTCGTTCCAGAACCGTCGGACTTCAAGATCACGATCGATGAATCGGTACTCGCGCGTCAACAAGAGGTGCTGGACGCGATTGACAATCCCAACGTGATCCTGCTGGACAATCGGGACGCACGTGAATGGTATTGCGAGGGCTCGTCGCCCTACGACACGCCTGGTGAAGATTTTTCGCCGCGGCGAGGTCGGATTCCGGGCGCGACTTGGTTGGAATGGACTGACCTGATGGACGACTCTGACTCGCCGACGTTTCGGTCTCCGGAAGAAATTCGCGAGATCATGAAATCGCAAGGCATGGAACCTGACAGCGATATCATCATCTACTGCTTCAAAGGATCGCGGGCGTCCAACACGTTTGCCGCTCTCAAGTATGCTGGCTTCACGAAGCTGCGAAATTATCTTGGCAGTTGGTATGAGTGGGCGGCAGACGAATCACTCCCCATCGAAACGGGATCACGGTGACTAGGAATCCTCGGCTGTTCTCTTTCCTTGGTGGAATAAAAGGGGCGTGGCGTGTCACCGAGCAAAGTATCGTTCAAGGCGATCCACTCGGCTTTGTCACGCACGTCGATGTCGTTGCTGGCTACGGAAGCGGTGACCTGCCGAGCCATACGTGGACGCTGCAGGGGGTCACCAGCAACGAACGCTATGTCACGGCCGATGAAAAGGCAGCGTTGCTGCCAGTCCAGCCCGACCTTGGGCGACCCGATGCGAGGTGTGCGGTCATGATTCCGCTGCGAAAGAACGATGAGTGGTGGTCGTTATCGCAAGATCAGCGACGCCAGATCTTTCATCGCTCGGGACACAATCAAAAGGGGATGAAAGCGTTGCCGGCGATCGCGCGACGGCTCCATCATTGTCGAGACCTAGCCACGTCTCAGTCTTTTGATTTCGTCACTTGGTTTGAATTCGCGGCCCAAGACACTGGCGTCTTCGATGATCTGATGGCGGAGCTTCGCGAAACAGAAGAGTGGCAATACATTGATCGCGAATACGAGTTGCGTCTCGTGCAGGCCAACTGAGTAGGAAGCCGAGCGGAGACGCTTGCCGTTTGACCGCCCGTCATTGGACGAGCGGTTTCTTAAAGAGATGGCGAGGACTACGGCTTTGTCGCAACTCTAGCGGTCTTTTCCTTGGCAGCCATGAAGTTAGTGATCTCGGAATCGTTCTTCAATTGCTCGAAGGTCGCCAACATCGCTTGATTCAACTTCTTTTCTGTCAAGTCACGTGCCAGTTCTTGCCGCACTTCGGCAGGATCACTAACCACTGGCTCGGTGAACCCTTGGCAGCGAAGCAAGACATAACGGCCGCCCGTTGCAATGATTCCGCTCAGTTCACCTGGCTGCATCGCAAAGGCTTCTTTCTCCAGTGCTGGTTGCCCGCTGTATTTCCGAATCGGTGGGACTCGACCAAGATTGCTGGAGGAAACAGGCTCGACGCTGTACTGCTCGGCCAACTTGCCAAAGAACATCTCGGTTGGATTGTCACGAGCCATTTCCCAGACTTTCTGAGCACTACGCTGGTCCGACAAGACGATCGCCAGTACCTCAACGCGCGGACCGTAAGCCGACTCGAAGCCTTCTTGCATGTCACGTGGCGTGAGTTTGACATCGTCCTCGACTAGTTTCATTAGCGCGACGCTAGGCCAGACGCTGTCACGAATGTAAAGCTCTTGCGTCTTGTTGGCTTCGCGAGTGACCGACTCAACCCAGGCATCAACATCGGCACTGCCGTCTTCACGCGTGAAACCATAGCTGGCCGCGGCTCGCTTGACTTCGGCTTCCAGATCGGGAGCGGTGACTTGCTTGTTGGCTTTGCGGAGTGCTTGGGTTAACAGTTTGCGGTTGATCTCGCCTTCCAAGACTTCTGACCCGTGACGCTTCATGCACGACTCAGCAACAATCGAGACGTTCAGTTGTTGGCCGTTGATGATCGCGGCGGCGCCAGGGTATTGCTTCGAAAGTTCAGGATTGCCAAGAACTTTCTGGACTTGAGCTTCCTGCTGCAGTTTGGCAAATAGTTCAGTCGCTGCTCCCCGCATCTTTTGGTCACGAATTCGATCCTTGATCTGTTCGCGGATCGCAGGCAGCGCTTTCGGTGAGGGCGTTGACGTTGGAATGCGACGCACCGCTTGGAGGATGATCCATTGATCACCTAGTTGCATCACCTCCGAAACTTCGTTGTCTTTGAGGGCGAAGGCGGCTTCTTCCAAACGCGAGTTACCAGCGTAACGGCGGATGGGTGGAATCAGTCCGTCCACACTTGCACTGGATTCATCTTCGCTGGAGGTTTTGGCGATCTGGCCAAACATTTTGGGGTTGGCGGCGGCCTGTTGTTGCAGTTCGATCGCCTTGGGGTGGGAGCCGACCATGATCATCCGACACTTGATGGCTTCCCCAAACTGTGCGATGTAAGCACGATTGAATTCGTCGTCGGTGACCTGAACCTGATCAGCGACCAGTCGCCGGAGAGCCAGCATCGGCCAAATGATTTCGGTGCTGTACTCGTTGGGCGAAATGTCACGCTCTTCTTTGAGCAGCGTGAGATAGCTGTCCATCGTCAATCCGAATTTGCCAGCCAGG